>CAZNZG010000076.1:0-13513 GCA_964577455.1 uncultured Gemmatimonas sp.
ACATAGGCGCGCGGATCACGGTTCTCCGGCTTCTTGAGCAGCGCCATGTAGCGGTCGTTCGCCACGGTATTCATCACGTTGGCCGCCATGCCGCTGCCGCGCGGGCCGCCCGCACGATTCTCGGTCGCTGCGCCGGCGCGATCCTTCTGGATCTGCTCGGCCATCGCCGCCACGCGCTTGGGCGAGATCGTCCAGTTGTCTTTCTGCCCCGCCTTGATCTGGTCCATGCCCATGACCCAGCGGTTGAACAGGAACGTCTCGCGGTAACGCGACGCCATGTCGAGGAAGGCGTAGTTGGCCGAGACCGAGTAATCGATCGACTGGCGGAACTTCCACTCCTGCGGCTCGATCGGCATGGGCAGCCCCGCCGAACGCACCTGACGCTCGGGTACGAGCGCGATGCGCATGGGGGTGGGGCTGCCGATCGTTTCCGTGAGAATGCCGATCTGGTTGTGATAGTACCCAGTGGTGCGGAGACCACCGTTCCACCACGTGCTGTAGTTGGAGCCCGCGCGGAAGGTGAGGCCGGGCTTGTGCTCGAGGACGAAGCGGTGGTTGAGGGCCGCCCCCACGAGATCGAGCCCCGTGATCATCGCCGGATGAAACCAGAAGTTGGCCGGATCCCGATACGGTGGCGCCGCCATCACCGTGCCCGTCGGGCCCGTCTGGTGATGGTTGTACATGATCTGCGGATGCCACTCGACGAACAGCTGCTGCGACATGTTGCGCGTTTCGGCCAGCGCGTTCATGTACGAGTCACGGTTGTTGTCGTGACCGGCGTACTTCTCGTACAGGCGCGGGATGGTGGCCGTGGTGCGTTTGAGCTTGTCGCTCTCCTTCATGTACCAGTTCGTGACGAGCTCCATGCCATCCGGATTGGCGTGCGTCATGAGAATGACCACGTCGTTCAGGATGCGCAGCGTTTCGTCGTCGGTGCGGCTGGAGAGCTGCCAGAGCGTCTCCATGAGCTGCTGTGCGCCGAGCACCTCGGTGGCGTGGAGACCGCCATCGATCCAGAAGATCACCTTGCCTTCCTTGGCCATCGCTGCCGCGGCGGCCGAGTCCACGCCGTCGGCCTTGGCCAGCTTGGTGGCGATCTCCTTGTAGCGCGCGAGCTTCTTGTGATTCTCGGGGCTCGTCACGATGGCCATGATCTGCGGCCGGCCTTCTTCGGTCAGACCGATCGTGTCGAGCGATACGCGGTCGCTCTCCTTGGCGACCGTGATGAACCACTGGTGCAGCTTCGTGTAGTTGGGCAGCTCGTAGTCGGCACCGATGTCATGACCGAAGAACTGCTTCGGCGTGGTGCGCTGCTGCGCCTCGGCGGTGAACGGGACCGCGGCCAGCAACAGGGCCGTGGACCATCGGCTCACACGACGCAGACGATGCGGGGAGAGCATCTGGGGCATCTGGGGACGGGTGGAGAGTACGCAGGGTCAGCCAAATGGCTGCCGGACCTCCCCGAGACGGCTTCCGGAAGAGGATCCGGGAACGGGAGGGGGCTCGGGGGTACCAGATGGACTACGATGCGGGCGCGGCCCGCGTTGGGTAAGATCCAAGGCAGCCTGGATCTTCCTGTCACGTACTCCCCAACACAGCATCCCATGCGCTTTCGCCTTTCCTTCGCGCTCGCCACGGCGCTGAGCCTTTCCGCCTCGGTCGCCGCTGCCCAGCAGACCCCGCCCAAGACCGGTGCCGCCGACAAGGGGCATGCCGGCATGGACCACGCCGCCATGCACGCCGAGCACATGAAGCAGATGGGGGCTGCCAAGCCCGCCGCGTGGAAGGAGCTCGACGCCTACCACATGCTGATGATGGCCACCTGGCACCCCGCCAAGGACAAGGGCGACATGGCGCCCACCCGCGCGAAGATCGGCGAGATGGTGACCGCCGCGAAGGCCGTGGCGGCCTCCAAGGCGCCCACAGCGTGCCAGAAGCCCGAGCTGACCAAGGCTCAGGCCGGGCTGACTGCCGAGACGGAGAAGGTGCAGGGGATGGTGACCGCCAAGGCCGACGATGCGGCGCTCAAGGCGGCCATGAAGGGGCTGCACGACGCCTTCGAGGTGCTCGAGGAAGGGTGCAACACCGGGATGAAGCACTGAGTCGCAAGCCCCACAACTCGAAACCCGAACCCGGAACCCGGAACTGATCAGTTCCGGGTAACGAGTTCGGGTTTTGAGTTTCGGGTGTTGTAACGGTGCCGCTGTCGAGCGACGGTCGCGTCAGATGATCTCGCAGGCCCCGCCCGCGCACGCCACCGTGTCGGCCAGCGTGGTCATGTCGGTGCCTTCCCAGAGCGCCGTGTAGTCCACGTTGCGGTAGACGAGCGCGTTCCACTTGGCCATGTCGGTTTCGGTGGTCACCTCTTCGCGCGGCGCCTGCGCGTACACCTTGTCGCCCGTCTCGCGGAGCAGCGAGATGCCGGTGAAGTAGCCGCGGTTCTCGAAGATGAACTGCTGGACGGCATCCCACTCGTCGTCGCGCACGGTGACCGTGTTGGACACGTTGTGG
Source organism: uncultured Gemmatimonas sp. (assembly GCA_964577455.1). Classification (GTDB taxonomy): domain Bacteria; phylum Gemmatimonadota; class Gemmatimonadetes; order Gemmatimonadales; family Gemmatimonadaceae; genus Gemmatimonas. The sequence continues at coordinate 2,512 of CAZNZG010000076.1, forward strand.
TGCAGCCCCGGGTTGTACGTCTCGTGGCGACGGCCGGCCACCACCCAATGCTGCTGCACGAGGCGCACGTACTCGAGGAACTGCACGGCACCCACATCCTTGCGGAGGATCGCATCGGCCGGCGCCGTCACCGGGAAGGTGATCACGTCGGTCGTATCGGGATCCCACGCCGACGCTTCGGTCATGTGCGGGTTGTTCATCTTGAACCACTGGTACAGCGGCTCCGTGCGTGCAGCCTGTACGCGACGGAAGTAGTGACGCGCGTGATGCGGGTGGATCCCCGAGCCGGCGCCCAGCACGAGGCTGGCCGTGCCCTCGGGCTTCACGCAGGTGATGCGTGCCGCCGCCGGGATGCCGAGATGCTCGGCCACCGCCGCGTTCGTGTCGAGGCACTCCTTGGCGCCGCGCTCGAGCACCTGCGGGTTGAGCAGCAGCGACGGGCGATCGAGAATGCCGCAGATGCTCACGCCCAGCAGCGACTCACGCTCGTTGATGTAGCGCGTGGCGGCGCCGAGGTACGGGATGGTGGTGTAGGCGGCCTGCAGCGTGCCGAGGAGCGACGCGGCGCGGCAGCAGGCCAGGAAGCCCGCCTCGTCGTCGCACGCGTTGGCGTTGATGGTCGTCAGGTTGCACATCTGCCAGCCGCTCACCTTGCTGCCCAGCTCGACGCCCGGCATGCCGTACTCGGCCAGCTTCGCCTGCGCTGCTTCGTCCACCACGGCGAACGGCGCGAGGCCGATCTCCACGCACGGGTTGGCGCCGTACTCCACGTCGTCCACGAAATAGAAGCCGGGCTCACCGAATTCCTTCTGCAGCTCGAAGAGCCGCTGGAAGTCGGTCTCGGTGTGCTGGTCGCGCACGAGCACGGCGGAATTGTTGGACTTGCCGCGCTGCGGGTTGGTCTCGAACCAGTTGCCGGTCTTCGCGGCCGCCATTTCGTCGTCGTCTGCCGAGAAGAGGCAGATCGTGGCCGAGCGACGGATGCCGCCCGACAGCACGGCCACGGCAACGTGCATGAGGATGTCGTACACCTCGATCGGGCGGAGCGAACGTCCCGAGACCTGATCGAGCATGCGCTCGACGGCGGAAAGCGCCTTCTTGAGCGGGATGTGCCCGGGGGCGCGGCCGCCCGACGTGCGGAGCGGCGCGCCGCGGCGACGGATACCCGAGTAGTTGAACTCGATCTTCTTGTTGTCGAGGTAGCTGTGGATGAGCGCGTCGAGCGCGTCGGCCCAGCCCTCGAGGGTGTCGCCCACCGTGTAGTGGATGACTTCGAGATCGTTTTCGGCGCCGCGCACCGGGAAGGCGGGCAGCTGCGCCACATGATGCTTCTGCACCGAGAAGCCCACGCCCGTGCCCGACATGAGGAGGAAGAACGACTCCTTGAACGCGTCCACGCGGTTCATGTGCGTGAAGGCGCAGTTGAACATGCGGGCGTTGTTGGCCTCGATCGCCTGGCCGCCGAACTGCAGCGAGCGCATGGAGGGGAGGATCGCCTTGCGCTGCAGCGCCTGCTCCGTCTCGTCCATGAGCGCGCGCAGGGTGCGCCCGCCGAAGCCGGCGACCGGCTGGTCGAGCTTGTCGGCGAAGTGGGCGCGGTGCATGTCCATCACGCGCGTGAACGCTTCCGACGGCGTTTCGCGGCGGCCGAGCTCCTCCCGGTAGCGCGAGTAGCGCGAGAGGAAGATGTAGTCCTGCAGGCCGTTCTCGTCGTGGGCGTGGAGGCGCACCTGCGCGCGCTGGGCGCGGTAGATCACGTAGCGCTTGGCCACGTCCCAGTGACCGCGGGCGGCGATCATCATTTCGACCACGTCCTGGATCTCTTCGACCGTGGGCGTGCGTTCCTGCGACTTGCGCTCGACGGTGTTCACGACGAGCTGCGTGATTTCACAGACGTCGGCGAAGTCGGTGAAGCCGAGGCCGAAGCGGTGCGCGGCGTCGTTGGCGTGCGGGTTGACCGCGTCGTCGTGGCGCGAGGCCCAGAAGGCCAGGGCGATGGCGCGGGTCACGCGCTCCGGGTCCCAGGGGGCGCGGCGGCCGTCACGCTTGATGACTTCCGTGAGGGTGCGCACGCCGGTGGGATCGTAGCTCCCGAACTGCGGGCGAGCCTCGGTGCGTGGGGCGACAGACGTGGTCATTCAGTGTCTCCAGAGGGGGATAAAGCTTGCGTGTGCACACCCACCCGAGGACGTTCACCCGTTGGTCGAGCCACCCACGTCGTCGCGGGCAACACGAAGGCTCCCGGCAGACAACGCAGGGAGCCCAAACGGGGCCGCGCGCATCTCATGTAAACGGTGCGGCGCAGCAATCCCCGGCGAACCCTCCCTCGAGGGGGCGCGCGGACTCGGGCACTGGCAGGTCTTCTGGCTCAGGATTCGTCCTCGGAAGCGGCCTTCCCGCGCCAGACATGGCGCAGTGGCGGGAAGCTTCCTCGTCCTCCCTTACAGCGGCGGGGCCGCCCCGGGTTTTCACCGGAGTTCCCTCTTAGCGCCGGCCTCTGGGGGAGGAGGCCGGTGACCAGTGCCTATGTTTTGTAGCGGACCATCTCCCCTTGCCCGGCCGCACACGTGCAGGCGAGCAAGGGAAGAGCAACTTCCGGCTTTTGGGCCGGGGAGTCAAGAGACAGTTTGACCGGCCGGAATACCGGCGTCCTACATGGCAATCTTCTTCCCCTCGGCCTTCTTCTTCATGTCCCGCAGGTGCTCTTCCATCTTGAGCCGCGGGATGCCGTTTTTGAGCCACTCGGGGGCCGGCTGCCCCTTGAGGTAGCTGTCCCAGTACTCCATGAGGCGCAGGGAGTAGTCACGACGGTTCTTCAGCTGTGAGAGGCCGTGGTTTTCCCCCACGTACTCGAGCAGGATCACGTCCTTCCCCAGCTGGCGCAGGGTGTTGTAGTACGTGATGCCCTGGTTGAAGTCCACCGCGCCATCCTTGTCGTCGTGGAGGATGACCAGCGGCGTCTTCACCTTGTCGGCGAACCGGTTGGGGGAGTTGCGCTCGTAGGCCTCGCGGTTCTCGATGAAGTTGCCCTTGAAGCGCCCTTGCGAACTCTGGAAAATTCCCTGGTTCGCCCCGCCGGTGTTCCAGTACACCGAGCTGTACATGCTGATCATGTCGGTGAGCGGCGCACCGGCCACGGCGCTCTTGAAGATGTTGGTCTGCGTGACGAGGAAGCTCGTCTGGTAGCCCCCCCACGAGTGGCCGTGCAGCCCCACGTTGGCGCTGTCCACCACGCCGGTCCGGATGGCGGCCTTCACGGCCGGTACCACGCTCCACACCGCGCTCATGCCGGGATCGTTGAGCTTGTACACGATGTCCGGCAGGAACACCGCGTAGCCGCGCGAGGTGTGCACGCCGATCAGCGCGTTGGGTGAGCTCGAGAAATTGGGCGCCCAGAAGGTGTGCAGGTTGTCGGACTGCAGCTCGTAGATGAAGGTGAGCGTGGGGTACTGCTTGCCCGGCTCGTAGTTGGCGGGCAGCACCAGCACGCCCTGCAGTGAATCGCCCTTCTCCGTCACGTAGTCCACGAGGCGCGAGCCGGCGGACCACGCCACGCCGTTCATGTCGGGGTTGGCGTCCGTGAGGCGCACCGAGTCGGCCAGCGCGCCGGCCCCGTAGCCGATCCGCCAGTAGTCGGGGAAGCGCGACGCCGTCTGGATGCTGGCCACCCACACGTCGGCGCTCTTCGCCTTCATGGGGATATGCCGCGCATCGCGCCAGCCGGTGAGCGCGACCACGCCGGTCTTGGCCGGATCGAGGCGCACGATCGCTTCCTTCTTGGTGCGCGCCTGCAGCGCCGCCATGTAGATCGGCTTCGTGAGATCGATCCCGCGCTCGCGTGGGTCGGTGACGAGGCGGCGGTTGTAGCGGATGCGCTTGGCCTTGCCGTCCACCGTGAGGTTGGTGAACTGCGTGCCGGTGAGTGCCACGCGCCACACGTCGTAGTTGTCCTGCAGCAGCACGAACCGGCCGTCCTTGCTGAAGCCGAGGAACTGCGTGGCGGGACGATCCACGTTGTGGTCGTCTTCGGTGTCGATGAACGACACCGGCGCGCCCTTCGTGATGTTGGTCGTGACCTTCGTGGTGATGTCGTACGCCTGCCAGTTACCGTCGTCCCAGTACGTCACCGTGCGGCCGTCGGGTGAGAGCTGCGGCATGCTGCGCGCGTCCTTCTTCACGAGCGTCTTGTCGCCGGTGCGCGCGTTCACCACGTAGATGTCGCGGCGCTGAATGCCGTCCACGCTGCTCTGCCGTTCGTACGGCGCGTTGTCGGTGCCCAGCAGCCACGTGTCGCGCCCGCCGAGCGCGCCGGTGCGCACCACGTCGTCGGTGAGCTGCACGACCTTCTGCGTGGCGGGGAAGTACGTGGCCACGAACGAGAAGCCGCGGTCCGCCTGCTCCTGCACCAGCTGCATGCTCTGGAGGCGCGGATCCTTGTGGTGCCACAGGATCAGCGTGGGACGGTCTTCGTCTTCCAACTGCTCACTCTTGGGGACCGGCGGCGCGGCCACACGCAGCCCCACTACGAGCCCGTCGAGCGACTCCATCCAACGCGGCGCGCGATCGGGGCTGATCTCCATGCCGTTCGGCAGTGCGACCGTGGTGCCTGCGCCCACACTCGCCGTCTGCTGTGCAGGCGTACCGATGCGCGAGACGCCGATGGCGGTCCACGTGGTGTCGGTGTTGGCGCTGTCGGCCACCCCCTTGAGGAAGGCGAGTGCGTTGAGCGTGTCGCTCCACGACAGGCGGCGATACATGGCCTTGCCGGCATCGAGACTCTTCACCACGCCGGTGGTGAGATCACGCAGCTGCACGCCGTTCCCCACCTGCTCACGGGCCTCGATGGTGTAGGCGAGGTGACGCCCGGGCTCGTCGAAGGCGAAGTCGCTCACGTTGCCGATGTTGAACACCGCGCTCGAGCCCAATTCGTGCAGCAGCTGGTCGGTGCCGTCTACGCGCGCGCCGTTCCCGGCAAGCAGGTTCCCGCCCATGCCGGGGGCGCCGGGGGCCGGTCCGCCGGCGCCAGCGCCGGGAGCGCCCGCGGGGGCATCGGGGCCGAACGCCTGCATGGCGATATAGCGGGGCGCGTCGCCACCGAAGGCGATGCGACGGATACGCTCGAACTCGCGCTGCTCACCCGTGGCAAGGTTCACCACGAGCGCCTTGCTCACGATCGGGCGGCGCTGCTGTCGCAGCCGCTTCTGTTCGGCGGCCTTGGGGTACACCAGCATGGCCACCCACCGGCCGTCGGCTGCCAGCATCGGGGCCCCACCATTGGCTGGCGGCTCGCCGATGGGGAAGCGCAGAACCTTGCCGCCCGCCGTGGTCTGGCGCACGACCACCTCGGCGTCGCCCTCGTTGGGAGCGAGCAGGTGGGCGAACCAGGCGCCATCCGACGACAACGCGGCGCCGCGGATGGTCTTCCAGGCCGAGATGTCGGCGGGGGTGATGGCGCGGCGGGCGGCCGCGTTGGCCTGCGCGTGCAGCGACGGGGAGACGGCGGGGAGGGCGGCGAGCGTCAGCCCGAGGGAGAGGGCCGAGAGGTGCCGGCGGGGCAGGTGCATCGGTGCTCCGGGTGAGGGACGACCGAAGATACGCGATGACGCCGGCCGGCGCGTGGCGATCGGCGCGCACGGCCATGATGCTGCCGGTGTGCGTGGGGGTTTCCCCTATGCAGGGACCGGATCGTCGGGACGACACCCACAGCCGGATACGTCCGCGTGTCAGGCGGCGTATCCGTGTGCTCGACGCCCGTTCATCTCCCCGGTTCCTGGTCCTGTCTCATGCGTTGGTTTCTCGATCGCCCCATCGGCACGAAACTTCTCCTCGCTTTCGTTCTCGTCGCGGCCGGCGCTGCCACGGCCGGGTTCGAATCCTGGCGCACGCTCGGTCGGATGACGGACGCCGACAAGATCCTCTATGGCAGCATGACCGCGCCGCTCGCGGAGATCGGACGCGCCGCCAAGCAGTTTCAACGCGTTCGCGTCAGCGTGCGTGACATGGTCTTCAACTCCGACGGTACCGACAAGCTCGCGCAGCATGAACTGACGATTGCCGACCTCACGGCGGATATCGACACCACGTTGCGCAACTTCGAACGAACGATCGTGAGCTCTGCAATGAAGGGGCTGGCGGCCGAGCTCTTGGTGGCGCGACGCGAGTTCCTGCCTGTGCGCGATCGCGTCATTGCCTTGGCGAAGGCCGGACAACGTGACTCAGCGGTCGCTCTTCTCAATGGTCCGATGTTCGCCGCATCGAAGAAGCTGGAAGATGCCTTTGAGATCATTCAGGCGGAAAAGGTCCGGGACGCGGCCGCGCTGGCCGCCAAGAACGAAGCCGATGCGGCGCGCTCCACGATTGTGGTCCTGATGATCGTCACGCTGTCGGTGCTGCTCGCGATCGTGGCCGGGATGATCCTGGCCCGTCTCATCGGTCAGCCGCTGCGTGACATGGCCGAGGCGGCGCGTCGCCTTGCCGTCGGCGACCTGCGTCCCATCACGCCGGTCGACCGCGCCGACGAAACGGGCGCCCTGTCCAAGGCCTTCGTGCAGATGATCGACGCCCAGCAGGCTCTTGCCACCGCCGCCGGACGGCTGTCGCAGGGTGACTTGCGCGTGACGGTGCAGGCCCGCAGTGCCGAAGACACCCTGGGTGCGTCGTTCGTACAACTCCATGGGGTGCTCGGGGGCCTGATTGCCGAATCGACGCGCCTCGCTGCCGCCGCGACCGAAGGGCGGCTCGACACCCGCGGTGACGTCCGCCAATTCGAGGGCGCCTTCCGTGAGCTGGTGCAGGGGATCAACCACACGCTCGACGCCGTGATCACGCCGGTGCAGGAAGCATCGGCGGTCCTGCAGCGGTTGGCCGATCGCGACCTCACGGTGCGTGTGAAGGGCGACTATCAGGGCGATCACGCGCAGATCAAGCACGCGCTCAACAGCGCCATCGTGGCGCTCAACGATGCGCTCAGCAACGTGGCGGCATCGACGAGTCAGATCGCCAGCGCGGCGGATCAGATCGCCACGACCAGTCAGACGTTGGCGCAGGGCTCCAGCGAAGAGGCGGCCTCGATCGAGGAGACCTCGGCCAGTCTGCAGGAACTCGGGAGCGCCGCTGATCGGAACGCCGCCTCGGCGCGCTCCGCGCAGTCACTCGCCACGCAGGCGCGTGAAACCACGCAGGCCGGCGTGCATGAGATGCAGCAGCTGTCCACCGCGGTCTCGGCGATCGGCAGTGCGGCGCACGAGACGGCAAAGATCGTCAAGACGATCGACGAGATCGCCTTCCAGACGAACCTGCTGGCCCTCAACGCGGCCGTGGAAGCGGCGCGGGCCGGCGACGCTGGCAAGGGCTTCGCGGTGGTGGCGGAAGAGGTGCGCAGCCTCGCGATCCGTAGCGCGGATGCAGCGCGACAGACGGCGGCGCTGATCGAACAGTCGGTCACGCGGGCCGCGGCGGGGACGCAGATCACCCGGCAGGTCGAAACGCGCCTGGCTCAGATCGACGAGCAGGTGGCCGGGGTGTTCGACGCCGTGGGTGAGATCAGCGTGGCGTCGGACAGTCAGCGCGAAGGGGTGAATCAGGTGAACGTGGCGATGTCGCAGATGAACGCGGTCACGCAGTCGGTCGCCGCGAGCGCTGAAGAGTCGTCGAGTGCCAGCGAAGAACTCGCCGGACAGGCGCAGATGCTGGCATCGCTGGTCGGGGAGTTCCGCCTGGTTGGGGAGACCAAACGCGGGCGCCGGGCGGCGTAACGCCCGCGGTGGCAGCACCGAGAACCGAGAACTGCCACTGAAAACTGAAAACTCCCCGCGGACGGCGGGGAGTTTTCAGTTTTCAGTGAAAGTCTTCAGTGGTCAGCACTTCGTACGTACTGCGGCCGGCTCAGAATTTCACGATGTCGAGATACGCATTGCGGAACGTTTCCACCTGCGGCAGCGTGGCGTCCTCGAGACTCGGAGCGTAGCCCACGAACACATCCTGGCTCGCGATGCGCTTCACCGGGGCGTCGAGCCACGCGAAGCACTCGTCGGCAATGCTGGCCGCGATTTCGGCGCCGTAGCCCCATGAGAGCGAGTCTTCGGTGGCCATGATCACGCGGCCGGTCTTCTTCACCGAGGCGTACACCGTCTCCTTGTCCCACGGCGCGAGGGTGCGAAGGTCGATCACCTCCACGCTCGGACCACCCTCTTCCTCGATCTGCTTGGCGGCCACCAGTGCGCGCTGCACGGTGGCGCCGTACGTCACGAGGGTCACGTCGGTACCGGCCTTGAGGATGTTGGCCTTGCCGAACGGGATCATGAAGTTGGGGCCCGGATACTGCGCCTTGTTGTACGTCTGACGGTACAGGTGCTTGTGCTCGAGGAAGATCACCGGGTCCTCGCAGCGAATGGCGGTGCGGAGCAGGCCGTTCGCGTCGAGCGCGTTGCTGGGGCACACCACGCGCAGGCCGGGGTTGTGCGTGAACAGCGACGCCCCGGTCTGCGAGTGATAGATGGCGCCGCGAATGTAGCCGCCGTAGGTGGTCCGAATGACCACGGGCGAGCTGAACGCATTGTTGGAGCGCCAGCGCATCGTGGCCAGCTCATCGCGGATCTGCATGAACGCCGGCCAGATGTAGTCGAAGAACTGAATTTCGACCACGGGCTTGAACCCCCGGTGCGCGAGCCCGATCGCGCGGCCCACGATATTGGCCTCGGCGAGCGGCGAGTTGTACACGCGCGCGCTGCCGTACTTGGTCTGCAGGCCGTGCGTGACCTTGAACACGCCGCCCTTGCCCTTGACCTTGCCGAGGTACTGGTCGCGCGACACGTCGGCCACGTCTTCACCGAAGACGAGGATGCGTTCGTCGCGGGCCATCTCGTCGCGCATGCAGGCGTTGAGCAGGTCCACCATGGTGGTGGCGCCGCCTTCGAACTGCGGATCGTCTTCCGTGTCGAAGCGCTCCGACGTGGGGTCCACGTCGGGAGAGTACACGCCGAACGGCACCGACTCGGCCGTGGGCATGGGCTGTTCGAGGGCGTCGTCGGTGGCGGCCAGTACTTCGGCATCGACGGTGTCACGCAGCGCCTGCAGTTCGTCGGCGGTGGCGTGCCCCTGGGCGATCAGCCAGGCGGGGAAGGTAGTCAGCGGGTCGCGTGCGGCGTCGGCGTCGCGCTCCTCGGGCGGACGATAGAACACTTCGTCGTCCGAGAGCGAGTGCGAGTACGGGCGAATGACCTTGGCGTGTACGAACGCCGGTCCCTTCCGCTCGCGGGCGTGCTGCACGGCGCGCTGCATGACCTCGTACGAGGCGAGGAAATCGCAGCCGTCCACTTCCTGGATGTAGAGGCCGGGGAACGACGACACCAGCTTGGAGATCGGGCCGCCGGCGGTGTTGACCTCGACGGGGACGGAGATCGCGTAGCCGTTGTCCTCGACGATGTAGACGATGGGGAGCTGCAGGTTGGTCGCGGTGTTGAGCGATTCCCAGAACTCGCCTTCGCTGGTCGTGCCGTCACCGGTGGTCACGAGCGTGACGTCGTCGCCCTTGAAGCTGTCGTCGGCGAGATCGAGCTGGCGCGCGCGGAGCGTGGCTTCAGCGCTACCGACGGCCTGCAGGAACTGGGTGCCGGTGGGCGACGAAACCGTGGTGATGTTGAGCGCCTTGTGCCCCCAGTGGCTGGGCATCTGGCGCCCGCCCGAGTTGGGGTCGATCGCCGCGCCCACGCTGCTGTAGAGCATTTCGGCGGGGGTCATGCCGAGCTGCAGGCAGAGCGCGCGGTCGCGATAGTAGAGGTAGAACCAGTCGTATGCGGGGCGCAGCGCCATCGCGGCCGCCACGCCGATGGCCTCATGGCCGGCCCCGGAGATCTGGAAGAAGATCCGGTTCTGGCGCTTCAGCTGGATTTCTTTGTCGTCGAGCTTTCGCGACGTGTACATCACGCGATACGCGTTGATGAGCTGGTCGCGGGTCAGCGCCGAGGCGCTGGTGGGCTCGCTGGCAGGCTCGCTGGCCTCGCCTTTACGGGCGCGGCTCGGACGGGTCGATGTGGCCATCTGAGGACTCGAGGGAAAACTGGTCGCGGACAACCCATGGAAATTAGTCGGTGGTCACTCCGGATGTGCCATCGGCGCCAAATGTGACGGGGCCGGCAGCGGAACCGCCCGATCCTTGCCGTGCGTTGGTCCGGGCAACAGGTTGGGATTCGAGTCTGGACTCACCAGTCACCCGTCATGCAAGCTCCTACTGCACCCATGAAGCCGTCCACCGGCCATTGCATCTTTTGCGACCTCATCCGCGGTGCGGCCGAGGTGTCGATCTGTTACGAAGACGCGATGGCGATCGCGTTCCTCGATATTCAACCGGTCAACCCCGGTCACGTACTGGTCGTCCCTAGGGACCACTACGAAGTGCTGCAGGACGTCCCCAAGGAGCTGGGAGCGCACCTGTACCAGGTGGCCACCAAGCTCATCCCGGTGGTGCAGTCGGCGTCGGGGGCGACAGACATGAACATCGTCGTGAATTCCGGCGCCGCCGCGGGGCAGAACGTGATGCACTATCACATCCACCTCATCCCGCGCCGGGACGGGGACGGGTTCGATGTCCCGCTGCCGTTCCCTGGCTCGGTCATGCCCAACCGTCAGCAGCTCGACGCGATGGCGGCCCGGATCGGGAGCATGCTGCGCGATCCGTTGCGCAACGGCGGGATGAAGCAGGACTGATACACTGTGGGGCCTGCCGCCGCGTCCGCCGCTATTGACGGGAGCAGGAACGTGATCGTATAGTCGCGCATCGTGGGTCGGGTGTGCGAGCACGTGCTTGATCCTGCCGCACACCGAGCCACGCCCGGGTTCTTCGACGGTTGGCGTGTCCACTTGGTGTTCCAGGAGGATGATGCGCTCCACTCGCGGTAGCTCCCCGTTGCGCGGCCACGAGGCCGTGCCCTGCCGGCCGCAGTCGCTGCGGCCGCTCCCCGTCGTCTACCCTGTCGCTCCGATCCGCCCCGACGCGAGGCTCACC
>CAZNZG010000077.1:0-13377 GCA_964577455.1 uncultured Gemmatimonas sp.
CCACGCACGACTCGATGTCTTCGAGGATGTGCGTGGCATAGCGGTTCATCGTATCCGGTTCACGATCGTAGCCGATGATCAGCAGATCGTTGGAGGGGCCACCCGAGGCGCCTCCTCCCGCCGCACGCTCTTCGCCACTACAAGCCGCGAGCAGTGCACTGGCGCACGCTGCCCACAGAATGCCGAAGGCCCCGCGGCGGAACGGACGCGTCGGGATCATTGGCCATCCTCTGCGAGCAGCAGCTTTGCTGCCAGCAGTACCGGAATGGACCCGCGGCTCAACAGCGCGTCGTGAAAGGTCCGCATGGAGAACGACGCACCGTCACGCGAGCGCACGGCCTCACGCAGATCGAGAATCCCCTGGGTGCCGAGCCAGTACATCACCGCCGTGCCAGGGAACATGCTGTTCTTGATCGCTTCACCGCGCGCGGCGGCGGCAGGCATCCCCACCTCTCCCACGTAGTAGTCCACGGCGTCGTCGAAGCTCATGCGCCCCGTGTGCAGCGAGATGTCCACGATGGCCCGCGCCAGCATGCGCACGCGGCTCTGCTGCTCCGCGGCTTGCTCCAGTGGGGTGAGGAAGCCCAGTTCGTCCGCGAGTTCGGTTGCATAGCACGCCCACCCTTCCGCCATGGAGCCGCCCTGGAACAGGCCGATACGGCACGCACAGTCCACCGCGGCGATCATGCCGATCCGGGAGGTGGAGCGATGGGTGGCATGCCAGTTCTGCACATGATGCCCGAGCGCCCCATGGTGCACCACATGGTTCAACGTGATCACGCTGTGGTTCCACGCCCGGAGACGGCGCGTGCGCTCGCTTTCGGGCACCGTGCCGTCCATCGGGGGCACGAGGTAGAGATGCTCGTCCCGCGGCTCGAGGGGGGCGGGTGACCGGTAGAAGAGAAAGTAGAGCTCTGGGGCGGCGTCGGCTGCCCACGCGGGAATGGGCACGTAGCGCAGCGGCCAGTCACCCCACTCCACCAGATCGTGGTCGGCGGCGAACTCGCGGCACGCCTCCCACTTGGCGATGAACGCGGCGAGGAAGCCATTCGCCGACGGCGCGTCGTCGGCGAGGGCATCCGCCAACCCCTCCACGCTTCCTGCCACGTCGATCGCCAGTGCCTCGAAGCGCTCCTGCGCTGCGGGCATGAGCTCCTGCACGCGCTGCAGCAGCGTGTCTGCGTCGGTCTCGCAGAAGTGGCCGCGTGTGAGCAGGATGCCATAGGCTTCCGCACCGATCGACATGCTCGCCTGGTCGTCGGCGGGCAGCGACTCCAGCCACGCGGCCGCATCACTCAACGCCGCCGCAGCCACTTCGCCTGCTTCGATGACCCACAGGCGAGAGGCGTCATCGGCGCCGTGTGTGTTGAGCCACATGGCCAGGCGGGTACGCAACAGATCGGCGCCCACGCGTGCCTCGCGCGCAGCGCGCTCCACCCACAGTGGCGGCAAGGCTTCGGTCAGCGTATCGCGCATGTCGCCGAGAAAGCGCGGCATGTCGTGCAGCCGCATCGCAATCGAGGCAAACGCCTCTTCCACCGGCATGGGCGGACGCAGCAGGAGCCCGATCACGCCGAACAGCGCTTCGCCGGTCCAGAGCGCCGGGTTCTTGTCGTGGAAGTAGCGGCTCTCGAACTCCAGCTGCCGCACATCGAGGCTGGCCCGGCACAATTCCGCATCGAGGGCAGGCGCATTGCGCGCCAGCTCCGCCCAGTCTTCCGAGGGGGGATAGGCATCGTCCAGCGCCACCGTCAGCGCCTCGAACTCGTCCTGCTCGTCGTCGCGCGCCTCGCGCGTCCAGTCCGGATACTCGTGGTCGTGCAGCCGCATGCCCGTGAACGTGGCGTTCACCGGATGGCGGAAGAAGTACTGCTCGATGAATTGCTCGATCGGTGAGTTCATGAGGACAGGTCTCCGGCGAGCGGGATGCTCACCCAACGGCGTTGACGGAAGGAGCGCTCGACGGCATTGATCAGCTCCTGTACGTGGGCGCCGTCCTCGAAATTCCCCTCATTGCCCTCCACGTCGCCACGGATCTCGGAGATGAACGAGTGCGTGAGATTCGCATAGAACAGCGAGCGCCATGACTCGCGTGGGCTACCGCCGGTGGGGTAGAAGCGCTGCGGCACCTCGAGCGGCTCGAACTCCACGGCGTCCTTGGTGGCCGCCGTGAGCGACTCGCAGACACCACGCTCCTCCACCAGCCGGCAGATCAGGGCGCCCTTGCTGCCGTACACGCGGGCTTCGATGCCGGGATAGTTCCCGACGGTCACGAAGCTCGTCTGGATGCTGCCGATACCGCCGTTGGCGAACTCGCCGATGAAGATGTCGCCATCATCGATGTTCATGCGCATCATCGTGCCCGTTGCACGGACCATTCGCTCCGGCACGAAGTTCTTCATCGTGCCCACCACCTGCGCGAACCGGCTTCCCATGCACAGATGCCCGATGTCCATGATCGGGGCACCGTAGCCCTCGAGCGACGACACGTGCAGGATCGACTGGTCGGCCTCGTGATCCACCTGGCGCAGCGGCGTTTGCGGATCGAGCCACTGGGAGTTCTGCTCGTAGCCGTTGAAAATGTACGGCTCACCGATGAAGCCCTCGTCGATCAGCGCCTTCATGTAGCGCATCGCCGGCGCGTAGCGGAAGGTGAAGCCGAGCTTGGTCTTGAGCCCCTTGCGGCGCGCCAGCGCTGCCGCACGCAGGGTGTCCTCATACGCGTACGCCACGGGCTTCTCGCACAGCACGTGACGCCCTGCCTCCAGCGCGGCCCACGACAGCGAGAAGTGGGTGGCGCTCGGCGTGCACACGTCGACCGCGTCCAGGTCGGGGCGTGCCAGCAAGGCCTCATGGCTGTCGTACACATGCGGAATGCCGAAGCGCTCGGCGAGGGCCCGCGCCCGCTCGATGATCGGATCGGCGATCGCCATCACCTTGCATCGCGGATCGCGCGCGAACCCGGGCAGATGAGCGAACTCTGCCCAGGCACCGGCGCCCAGCACCCCAACGCGGACCACGCTGTCTCTGACCGTCACTGACTCACTCGTGAAATGTCGCCCGGCAGCAACGGCTGCCGGTGTGCCCGGATGAGGGCGCTCGCACGCGGCATGAGGCGCTCCAAGAAAGTAGCTCGTGGCGTCTCGCGTGGCGTGACCTGCTCGACGAATTGCATTCGCGGGGACCCATCCACAAGTTCAAGGCACCTGTTCATCCTTCGACGAATACGCCGTGCCCCACCTGTTGGCTGCGTCTCCCGAACTGCTGGCGCGTGCCGCCGAAGAATCCGCCGGTGCGCTCTACATCACGGACCTCGCACACCGCATCATCTGGGCGAACGCCGCGTTCGAGCGCGCCTTCGGCTACTCGGTGGCGGAGGTGCTGGGGCAGGTGCCCACCATGCTGATCGGCCATGAGGTGGATCCGGCCCTCGCCCTCGACATCATCGCCACACTCGATCGTGGCGAGCGGGTCTCCACCAGTCTGGTGTTCCGACGCAAGGACGGCACGACGTTCTGGTCGGCGCTCGCCGTGGCGCCGCTGATCGACGCCGAGGGGCAGCGCGTAGGCTACCTGTCCAACAGCATCGATATCACGCCGACCAAGGCCGCCGAGCAACGCCTCGCCAATATCCTCGCCGGTACCCGGGCCGGTACGTGGGAGTGGAACGTCCAGAGCGGGGAGACGCACTTCAACGAGCGGTGGGCCGAGATGATCGGCTACCGTCTCGACGAACTGCAGCCGGTCAACATCGATACGTGGATGCACCACGCGCACCCCGATGACCTCCCGAGGTCGTCGGCGATGCTCGAGCGCCACTTCAGCGGGCAGTCCGATCACTATGACTGCCTCTGCCGCATGCGGCATCGCGACGGGCACGATGTCTGGGTACACGACCGCGGGCAGGTGGTGTCATGGACACCCGACGGCAAGCCCTTGTGGATGGCCGGCACCCACATCGACGTCACCGAAATGGTCCTGACCTCGGAAGCGCTGCGCGAGGCGCGCGACAAGGCCCAGCACGTGCTCGATACGGTGCAGTCGGTGATCATCTCGCTCGATCGCGAGGGGCGGGTACTGCAGCTCAATCCGGCTGGATGTGCGTTGGTGGGGGTGACAGAACGGGATGTTCGCGGGCGCAACTGGTTCACCGACTTTCACCCGCCCGAGCATGTGGACCGGCTGGTGACGGCGTACCGGCAGCTCATGATGGGCGACGTGCAGCAAGTGGCGCTCACCGAGAATGAGATCCTCACCGCGCACGGGCGGCGGCTGCTTCGGTGGCGTCATGTGCTGCAGCGCGACGAATCCGGCTCGCCGTCGGGGCTGCTGAGCAGCGGTGACGACATCACGGAGTTGCGGCAGCTCGAGCGCATGGCCACGCGCCGTCAGCGCCTCGAATCCATCGGCACGCTGGCCGGTGGCATCGCGCACGATCTCAACAATGCCTTGTCGCCCGCCGTCATGGGCATGGGGCTCCTGCGTGATGCCGCGCCGCGCGAAGGGCAGCTGCTCGACATGATCGAGTCCAGCACCAAGCGCGCGGCGCAGATGGTGCGGCAGCTGCTGGCGTTCGCACGGGGGGCCGAGGGGGAACGTCGCAGTACCGATCTGCCATCGATCATTCGCGAGGTGGAACGACTGGCGCGTACCACCTTCCCCAAGAACATCGCCCTCGCGATCGACGTGTCGCCGGCCGTGCCGCCCATCATGGGCGATGCCACGCAGATGCATCAGGTGCTGGTCAACCTCGCCGTGAATGCTCGCGATGCCATGCCTGATGGCGGCCTGTTGGCGATCAGCGCGCAGGTGGTCGACGTGACTGCCGAGGAAGCCTCGCGGGTAAGCCTCGCTGCGGCACGCGCCGGCCGGTTCGTTCGGTTGACCGTGCGCGACAGCGGCGAGGGCATTCCTCCCGAGGTGTCGGACCGCATCTTCGATCCGTTCTTCAGCACGAAGGGGCCCGACCGAGGCACCGGGCTGGGGCTCTCGACGGTGCTGGGGATCGTGAAGGGGCACGACGGGTTTCTTCAGGTCGACAGCCAGCCCGGCATCGGGAGCGCCTTTCACGTGTACGTCCCGCTCCCGGATGCCCCCGTCCCGGCCCGCCCGGTCGCGCCGAGCGACGCCGATCCTCCCGCGCCGTCGGGTTCCATTCTCTTCGTCGACGACGAGCCCTTCATCCGCTCCATGGCCGGCATGCTCGCTCACCGGGTGGGCTACGAGGCCAAAACGGTGTCGTCCACCGAAGAGGCGCTGTCGGTCCTGAGCCGTTCGGCGGCCAGCTATACGACGGTGGTCACCGACCTGCACATGCCCGGACGCGACGGCCTCTCCCTGGCACGGGAGGTTCGTGAGCGCTGGCCCGACCTGCCCGTGGTAATCGTCACGGGGCTCATGACCGATGCCCTGTGGCAGGAGGTGGGTCGGCTGTCGCGGGTGTCGGTACTTCCCAAGCCGTTTTCGGAACAGCAGCTCCGCACAGCGTTGGAGCGGAGTGCGGTGCCGCCGGAGCCCGTGGCGCCGTCGTCGGGGGCTTGATCCGCGCCAATTTCACGGTTATCTATCGCGGCTCCCGGGGCTCTCGGCCGTTCACGCGGCTCGAGGCTTCAGAGGACAGGTGGCCGAGTGGTTGAAGGCACCGGTCTCGAAAACCGGCATACCGGCAACGGTATCGTGAGTTCGAATCTCACCCTGTCCGCTTCAACCGTGTTGTACCCATCGCGCCGCCGTGGCCTGCCGCGGCGGCGCGTTGCTTGTGGGGCTGGTGTAGTTCCGTTGGTGTTTCCCCGGATGGGTGGCCGAGTGGTTTAAGGCGCACGCCTGGAAAGCGTGTTGGCTCGAAAGGGTCTCGGGGGTTCGAATCCCCCCTCATCCGCTGCATGACGAAATCCTGCATTGGCCCTTCGCCGATGCAGGATTTTCGTTGCGGGCCCCGCCGCGCCTCTAGAACAGCACCGACGCCATCTTCCGGCGGGCGTCGCGCACGACGGCCTCGTCTTCGATGCACTGAAACGCCTCGACCAGCGCCGCACGCGCGGTACTCGCCTCATCGTGCTTCTGCGCACGCAGCGCCTCGAGCAGATGCGACAGCCCCACGTCGGTCCTGCCACTCAGCAACGTGTGCACCCCGAGCAGATACTGCGCCTCCACATCGTCGCCGTGCAGTTCGAGGCGATGCTGGAGCGACTCGGCCGACGGAGCGCCCGTCAATCGCCGACGCAGTGCCAACCGCGCCCGGGCGCGCACCGCCGACGGCTCGCCGTAGAGTGCAGGGGGGAGTGCCTCCAGCACCTGGTGCGCGGCCCCGTCGTCGCCACTGGCCATCAAGGCCAGCGCCAGTTCCAGTTGCAGCGATCCGCGCGAGGGCTCGGCCGTGACGGCGGCCCGGAGTTGCTCCACGCGTTCCGCAGGATCATCCGACAACACCGGCCGCTCGCCCCCGGGCTCCACACCGTAGCGCGTGAGAAAGGCACGAATCTGCCCCTCGGGCAACGCCCCCGGAAATGTGCCCACCACCGCGCCGTTCTTGAACAGCATCACCGTGGGAATGGAGCGGATCTGAAACTGGGACGCGAGCGCCTGCTCCTTGTCGGTGTCGACCTTGGCCAGCACGAAGCCGCCGTCGTACTCACGCGCGAGCCGCTCGAGAATGGGAGCGAGGGCGCGGCAGGGGCCGCACCAGGCCGCCCAGAAGTCCACGAGGACCGGGGTCTCGCGGGAACGGTCGAGCACCGATGTCGTGAAGTCCGTCGTGGTGACGTCGAGTATGTGGGATGTCGCTGTCATCGTCGTCCTCGTCGTGGGCACGCGTGAAGTCGCGTCCGGCACCCGACGTCGTTCGCGGCGGGGGCTACGCCGCTGCGGGGCTACGCCGCTGCGGGGCTACGCGAGCGAGGGCGCGCCCGACCACGCCAGATGCTCCAACAGTATCGCCTCGAGCTGGGGCTGCGTGAAAGGCTTCGGCAGGTGCGCCGACATCCCGGCCGACAGGCACTCGTGAATGTCGGCGTGGGAGCTGCTCCCCGTGGTGGCGATGATCGGTACGGTGAAGCCGCTGGAGCGCAACAGTCGGGTGGCCTCGAGCCCGTTCATTTCGGGCATGTGGACATCCATGAGGACGAGATCGAAGCTGGAGGTGTACATCCACATCACCGCCTCTTCGCCGTCTGCGGCTTCCTCGAGGTCCACGCCGCATTTCCGTACCTGCAGACAGGAAATCCGCCGCGACAACGACGAGTCGTCGGCCACCAGCACCCGAAGGCGCGGTCGCGGCGAAGGCGGCGCCGGCTCGAAACGGTCCATGTGGAGAGGGCAGGGGATGAGACGCCGACCCTCGTAAGCGAGCTCGGCCATAAACGCTACGGGAGGGAGTACCGACCGGCAAGCCGACCGCACTCCCTCCCTGATGAGTATCGGCCGCCCAGCGCCCGACGTTGAGCGTTGCCCACGGCCTCGAGATCGGCCAGCGGCTTCGTCCGGGCCGACGTGGAGGCGCCGATGATGGTGAGCCGCAGCGCGCGATCGGATTCGGGCGTACCATGGGGTATGCCTCCTCTGCTCGCACGTCTCATTCGTCGCCGGCGCGCGCCGCTCGCCGCCTCGACGCTCGCCGCCTCGACGCTCCCTGCCGTACTCCTCTGCACCCTCACCACGGTGGCGGGTGCGCAGCCGGCTCGCCGACCGGTGCCGGCCCGCGCGGGTGAGGTTCCCGCAACGATGGCCGTCATCCGCGAGGCCGATATCAAGCGCGACCTCTACGCCATGGCGGGTGATGCCATGCGCGGACGGGAAGCCGGCACCCCGGACGAAATGCGCGCGTCGATCTGGATCGCCGAGCAGCTGCGCGACATCGGGGTCAAGCCGATCGGTGACGACGGTTCGTACTTCCAGTGGTTCAACATGATCCGCACCCGCGTATCGACGGTGTCCACGACCGGGATGCTCGGCGGTCAGCCGCTCGAGGTGTGGAGGGACTTCATTCCGCTCGGCAACTCCAGCGCCGATGTGGCCGGACCGGTGGTGTGGGTGGCCAACGCGGCCGATACCACCGTCGACGTGCGCGGCAAGGTCGTCGCCACGCCGCTGCTGGCTCCCAACCCGTCGAGCATCCGTACCACGACCAACAGCCCCGATGTGCGCTACACGCAGGCGGCCGTCGGCGCGATGCAGCAGCGCTTTGCGCGCCGCGGTGCCGCAGGGCTCATTCTCGTGGCCGACGCCACGGCGGATCGCGCCTTCGACCCGCTGGCCACGCTGCGCGTGCGCGGCACCTACGACGTCGATCGCGCGGCCCAGCGTTTTGCCGCGCAGCCCACACGGGCTGAAATGCCCGTGCCGGCCCGGCAGGCCGGCACCCCCGCGGTGCTCGTGCGGGGCAGCATGGCCACGCGGCTGCAGCAGGCCCCCGCCGCCGAACTGCACGTACGGCTCGAGCGCTTCGAAACGCCCTCCACGAACATCGTGGGCGTCATCCGCGGGACCGATCCGCAACTCCGTGACGAGTACGTGCTCTATAGCTCGCATCAGGATCACGACGGCGTCCGCTATGTCATCGACGGCGATTCGGTCTGGGCCGGCGCCGACGACAACGGGACCGGGAGCGTGGCGCTGCTGGCAAGCGCCCGCGCATTCGTCAAGCAGCGCCCCAAGCGGTCCATTCTGTTCGTGTACCACGGCGCCGAGGAACGCGGCCTGCTCGGCTCGCGCTATCACGCCGCGCACCCAGTCGTCCCCCTCCGGAGCATCGTCGCGGTACTGAACGGCGAGATGATGGGGCGCAACCATCCGGACTCGGCCAGCCTCCTCGGCATTCAGCCGCCGCACCGCAACTCGACCGACCTTGTGACGATGGCACTGCGCGCGAACGAGCTGACCGGCCGGTTCCAGCTCGATTCGATCTGGGATCGCCCCACACATCCCGAAGGCTGGTACTTCCGAAGCGATCACGTGCCGTATGCGCGGCTCGATGTGCCCGCCGTGATGTACACCACCAATCTCCACGACGACTACCACACGCCTCGCGACAAGCCGGAGCGCATCGATTACCCCAAGCTCACGCGCATGACCCGGTGGATGTTCCTCACCGGGTGGTTCGTCGCCAATGCCCCCAAACGCCCGGCGATCGATCCCGGCTTCAAGCTCGAACGCTGACCGGAACCCGGCAACCCGAACCCGGCAACCGGAAGCCGACAAGCGGGGTATTCCGTGGCGGGGATTTACAGCGGCCTGCCCCCCGAGTTCTTTTTACCCGGTACCGCTCACCATACCTCCAAGGGAGTCTCTGCGATGAAGCACCTCGTTCGCCGCCTTCTGTTCCCTCTGCTTGCAACGACCCTGGTCACCGGCGCCTCCGTGGCGGGGGCCAACGAAGGCCAGCCGAAGCCCGAAATCAAGGCGGAGGGCGAGCGCAGCCCCCAGGGCGCGCGTCTCCTCGTGAAGGGCAAGAACTGGCCGGCCAAGGCCCGTATCAAGGTCACGGCGTCGCGGGCGCCGGCCTCGAACCAGCCGCAGGACTTCGGCATGGTGGACACCGACGACAAGGGCGAGTTCACCCTGCGCAAGGTCGTACAGTGCACCACGCCGTCCATGGATGACGGCTCGCGCGAGTTCGTCACGTTCACCGCGGCCGACTCGGCCACGGGTACGAAGGCCACGTCGCGTATCGGTGGGTCACCCTGGGTCTGCCAGTAATCAGCACCCGCGCCCGGACGCAACGCGTCACGGGCCGGCCAGGATCGTGCTAACTTCGCGGTGTCGTCCCTCGGGACGGCACCGCGTCGTCTTTCTCCGCCCTCCCGATGTTCGCCATCTTCGTCGCTCCGTTCTTTTCGCCAGCCGCCTCGCAGATGATCGAGGCTGCGTTGCGTTTCGATCATGTGCGCCTGGGCGTGATCGCGCAGCAACCGCTGCACGATCTTGCGCCACATCTCGCCGCGCGACTCACCGCGCACTGGCGCGTGGACGACGTCACCGATGTGGCACAACTCGAGCAGGCGGTGCGCGCACTCACCGCCGCGCATGGCGCCGCCTCGCGCTGCTTCGCCGCGTACGAGCAGGCGCAGCTTCCACTCGCGATCGTACGGGAACGCCTCGGCATCCCGGGGCTGCCAAGTGCGGCGGCGGCAAACTTTCGCGACAAGGCGCAGATGAAGGACCTGCTGCGCGCGGCCGGCGTACCCGTGGCGCGCCATCAGCTGCTCACCACGGCCGCCGACGCTCGGCGTTTCGTCGCCGAGGTGGGGTTCCCCATCGTGGTCAAGCCGCCCGCTGGCGCCGGCGCCAAGGCCACGGCGCGCATCGGTTCGGTGGACGAACTGGAGGCGCTGCTCACGCGCACTCCCCCCACGCCGCACGAGCCCATGCTGGCCGAGGAGTTCCTTCGGGGAACGGAGCATTCCCTCGAAACCGTCAGCGTGAATGGTCGGCCGGTCTGGCACTCCATCACCCGCTATGCCCCCACGCCACTCGAAGTGCTCGAGCAGCCGTGGATCCAGTGGACGGTACTGCTGCCGCGGGAAATCGATGTGCCCGAATACGATGACATCCGCCGACTCGGTGACAAGGCACTGGCCACCCTCGGCATGACGACGGGCGTCTCGCACTGCGAGTGGTTCCGGCGTCACGACGGTTCGCTGGCCATCAGTGAGATTGCGGCCCGTCCGCCAGGGGCCAACATGACCACCATGATCTCGCGAGCCAACGACATCGACTTCGTGGAAGCGTGGATGCGCCTCATGCTCGATGGCACGTTTCAGCGCCCCGAGCGCCGGTACGCGGTGGGCACGGCCTATCTGCGCGGGCAGGGGCAGGGAACCGTGGCGGCCATCGAAGGGCTCGACGAGGTGCAGCGTGAGGTCGGCGCGCTGATCTGCGACCATCGGCTGCCGCATATCGGGCAGCACCCCACCGGCAGCTACGAGGGGGAAGGCTTCATCATCGTTCGGCACCCCGATACGAGGGTGGTGCAGCACGCGCTGTCGCGTATCATCTCCCTGGTGCGCGTGCAGCTGCGCTGAGTCGTTTGGCGTTGGGTCGTTTTGCGTTGAGTCGTTTTGCGCTGCGGCTTGGTGCTCCGGCACGTTGCTGCGGCATTCTTTCCACTTCGCCGGTCCCATCCCGATGTCGAAGACCGTTCTGATGATCACGCCGGGGTATCCCGGCGAAATGCCGCACTTCACACGCGGCCTCTCCGAGCAGGGGGCGACCGTGCTGGGCGTGGCCAATGGGCCGGCGCACGAACTCCCCGAGCTCGCCCGGCGGCACCTCAGCGACTATCTGCAGGTGCCCGAGTTGTTCACCAACACGCCGGCGGCGATCGACCAGATCCGTCGCTGGCTTGGCGGTCGTACGCTCGACCGCGTCTGTTGCCTGTGGGAGCCGGGGATCGAGTTGGCCGCGCAGATTCGTGAGGCGCTCGGCGTGCCGGGCCAGGGATACGAACAGGCGCTCCGTTTCCGCAACAAGGACCTGATGAAACAGGCGCTCGCGGCGGGCGGTGTGCGCGTGCCTCATCATGCCGTGGCCCGCACGGCCGCCGAAGTGTGGGCGGCTGCCGAACAGGTGGGCTATCCGCTCATCATCAAGCCGATCGCCGGCGCCGGTTCCATGGATACGTTCCGGTGCGACGATGCCGCGCAGGTCACCGCGGCGATCGCGCAACTCGGCCACATCGACACCGTCGACGTGGAGGAGTTCATCGACGGTGAGGAGTTCACCTACGACACGATCTGCGCCGGTGGCGACATCAAGTATTTCCACGTGGGGCACTACCGCCCGCGTCCGCTCATCGCACGGACCAACGAATGGATCTCCCCGCAGACGCTCTCGTTTCGCCTCGTGGACGACCCCTGGGTGACGGGTGGGATTGCCCTCGGTGAGCAGGTGATCGACGTTCTCGGATACGACACCGGCTTCACGCACATGGAGTGGTATCGCAAGTCGGACGGTGAGGTGGTGTTCGGGGAGATCGGTGCCCGACCCCCCGGCGCACGCACGGTGGATCTCATGAACTTCGCCTCCGACGTGGATCTCTTCGTGGGGTGGGCGGAGGCGGAGCTGTACGGGACGTTCTCGCTCCCCATCGAACGCAAGTACCACTGCGCCTGCATCACCAAGCGGGCGCACGGGCAGGGCCGCATCCAGCGGATCGAAGGGCTCGATCGCATCAAAGCGCGCTTGGGGGACGCCATTTGCGCCATCGATCTCCTCCCCATCGGCTCCCCGCGGCGGGACTGGAAGAGCACCCTGCTCTCGGATGGCTACATCACGCTGCGGCACCCCGATTGGGAGACGTGCAAGGCGCTTGCCGACTTCGTGGGGACCGACCTCCATCTGTACGCGGGCTGACCCGCCGGCGGGAATTGCTGGCACGCGTGTGCGATCTGTGGCGCGCGTGCCGCAGTTACGGTGGACCATGCGCAACGTGTGGCGGACCCAACTGTTTGTGTGCAATCACAAATGTGTGGTTTTCAGAGGGGAAGCATCGGTCGGCGGTCGCTCCGGTCAGCGGCACACCCCTTGCCCAACGGGGTGGTCGACAGTCGCGATTGGCGACTACGAGATGTCCCTTGAGCCGGAACGACGATGTCCCGAATTCTTGAAGAACCGCCGGTCGATCCAATCCGCAGCTATTTCTCGCAGTTGTGTGTGATGCTCACGGGCATCGCGTCGGGCGTCGTGGAGGCGCCGGCGGGTGAGGCGCTGCAGTCGCCCACGTACCACATGGGACGCCGCGACGGTTGCCACGTGGTGGTCGCGCACCTGGCGTCCAGCCGCACGCTCAAGGAGGCGGCCGACAAGTGCATCGCGTTCGGACGCGGCGTGGAAGAGCGCGCCGATTCGCATCCGTATGGTCCCGAGTGGTCGCAGGGGTTTGCGGCCGCCACCATGGAGGCCGCCGCCGATATCGCCATGTTTGCGGCCACCTCGTACGTCCCGCCCCTCGACAAGGCGCGGCTGCGTGCGGCCCGGACCGCGGCCCGGCACCTGTCGCCGCTGCACGGCCTCTGGTCGCCCAAGGCGACCGGCAGTGAACCGCAGCGATCGCATCACGAGTGGTGACACGATGAGGGGATTGCCCTCGTCGGAATGCGCGAAGCAGGGGAGCGGCGGCCGTCCGGGGGGGCGGCCGCCGCTTTGGCATCAGTACCCGCCGCCCACTGGTTCGCAGCCGGCCCCGCTCCGGCGTTAAGTTCCTCGCATGCCGAAAACGCCTACCACCGTGCTGGATGCGCGCGCACTCGATCGCACGCTGCGCCGCATGGCCGATCAGATCGTCGAACTCAACGCCGGCACCGAGAACCTCGTCATCGTGGGCATCCAGCGCCGCGGTGTACAACTCGCCGAGCGGATCGTCCGAATCATCGAAGCGCAGGA
>CAZNZG010000078.1:0-13365 GCA_964577455.1 uncultured Gemmatimonas sp.
CCCACCCCATTGAAGTTGATGCCGGTCAGGAAACGCACACGGTCCTTCATGGTGGGCGTGCTCTTCACCAGCTCCATCCCCTTCACCAGCTGGTCGCCGCTCACGTTGTTGGCCACGAGCATGAGACGCACACCGATCGAGTCGAGCTGCGTGCCCATGCGTTCGATCGACTCCACGCTCCCCAGCTGCCCCGACGGATGGCCGTGGAAATCGACCACGGGGAACTTGGCCTTCATGCGCATCGTGGCCGGCACCTTGAGCGTGCTCTTGGGGCGGTAATCCACGATGCTGGGCACGTCGCCCTGCGGTGCCAGACAGGTGCGCGGGCGGATCTCGGTGGTGCCCTTGGGGCACTCCTCACCGGGCTTGATCTGGGTACCGCCGCGGAACCCCTGGGCCGCGGTCACGGCGGGCAGGGTGAGGGAGAGAACGACAGCCGTCGAATGGGCAGCGCGACGAACGAACATGCGGAAGACTCCGTCGGTGGGAAATGCAACCGGGACCACGGAATCTACGCCCCCCGTGCGCCCGGGGACCATGCTTGGGCGGCGTACCGCCCGATCAGCGACCAGTCCGTCGAAAGACACGCGGCCCCGTCGTGTCGAAGCGGGAGGACCAGCTTCCCACGAGCGAATCGCCGAGGAGCCTGCCGGTAAAGAGCCCCGCGGTATCGGCACTCGACGCCCCGCGCAGGGTGGCCAGCCGGATGTCGCCATCGTCGCCGAGTGTGCCCACGATGAACTGCTCCGGCGTGCGACGTCGGCCACTGAGCGCCGAGAAACGGGGGCCGGGCGTTTCAAGCCAGAGATCGAAAAGCACGTCGGTGCCGTTGGTGGCCACGCCGCGCCACCCGGCATCGATCGGGGCGCGGTCCTGCTGCAGCACCGACAGCTCGAGACGTTGCAGTTCGAGCACACTCGCGAACAGTCCGATCCCGCCCTGCACACTGCTGATCAACCCGGTGCCACCGAACGGATCGTTCCCCGAGCGGTTGTAGTCGTAGAAGTTGCGATCGACCGCCACGATGCTCGCCGTCTGCCGGAACCCCGGGAAGAACACGCTGGGGAGACCCGGCGCCAGGAAGTTGCGCAGGCGCCCATCGAGGGCGAATCGCGTACTGTCGGAGAACAGCGCCCAGGGGCCGTACGGGCTCTCCACACGCACGGCGTACGTGCGGGCTGCCTCCACGGCCGGCCATTCGAGGCGGAGCGTGTCACGGTCGCGCAGAAAGCTCGACGTACGCACGGCGAGGGCGCCGGCACGCCACCCCGGCGGCGCACCGGGCACGCGCGTTTCACCGGTCACGACCTGGCCGGCCGAGGTGCGGATGCGCAGCCGATAGGTGCGTCCAGGCGCTATCGTCAGCAGTGTGCGCGGCACCACGTAACGACCGGTCCCACGGGTACCGATTCGCGTTTCGGTGGCGCGTACTCCGGCGGTGTCGCTGCCGGACAGCAGGCGTACGTCGGCCTCGGTGATCGGTTCACCGCCCGCGGTGCGAATCGGGTCGAGCGGGTTGAAGTCGCGGTTGTCGTTGATGGCCACACGCCCCGTGAGCGATGCCTCCACGAGCACGATCTGCTCCGGCGCATCAGGGTTGAGCACGGCGTGCACGACGACGGTCGGCGCCGGGGGCGCCACGGTCACTTCGGCGATCTCGCAGCCGCTCAGCATGAGCGCGCCGGCAACACCGAGCGCAAGACGCGTGAACATGCGGCCTACCATGACACCGTCACACCGAATGTGGGGAGCAGCGGAAACTGCGAGAACGCCGCGCGGGTGGGCGGATTGGCGGTGTAGTCGAAGATGTAGGTGAACACGTTGCGTGCGTTGTACGCATTGATCAGCGACAGATACGGCGCCCACGTACGCTTGCCGGGGCGGTTCCAGGTCACGCTCAGGTCGAGACGCTGCACGAGCGGGAAGCGCGCGCCGTTGCGGCGACCACCGATCGGTTCGCGCTGCACGGGGAGATTCTGCGTGGAAAAGGTGTTCGTGATGGGATCGTAGCGGCGACGCACCAATTGCCCCGTCACGTCGGTGAAGGGCGTCCCTGTGCCCACGCCAAGTCGTGCGCCGTATGTGAATCGTCCTCCCGGGCGATACGACGTGACGAGGTTCAGGTTGTGCCGTCGATCCTGGATGGGGGCAAAGCGCCCCTCCGTACCCTCACGCCAATTCACGGCGTACGAGTAGGCCAGCCATCCCGACAGCTTCCGCGATTCGAGCTGGCGCACCAGGACGTCGGCCCCGTAGGACCGCCCCTCGGTGGCGGTGAACTCGTCGCCCCGCACACCGGGATCGTTGAAGAAGTTGGAGACGGGGAGACGGTCATAGTCCTTGAGCCACGTTTCCACGCGCACGAAGCGCGTACTGCCGAACCAACGCTCGGCGCCGATGATCCCCTGCCACGCCGATGCCACCGGGGTGGAGCGGTTCGCCACCAGCCAGAAGTCGAAGACGCGCACCGGGGCCTGCTCGTTGCGAAGCGCCGGTGTCCACTGCGTGGTGCGCGCGGCGCCGGCGGTGAACGCCAGATCCTTGCTGGCGAACCACTTCATCGACACGCGTGGCGACAGACCTTGCCACCCCGTGCCGGTCACCGTCTCGCCGCGCAGGCCAACCCGCGTGAGCAGGCGCGACGCGCGCAAGGTGTGATCCACGTACACGGCGCCGGCGGAGGGGCCGTCGGCCACGGCCAGAATGGGCGCACTGCTGGCGGCGCTCGATTGCGCATCGAAGCGCAATCGGTAGCTCGACCACTCGTATCCCACCAGCGTTTCGTGCTGCCCGCGCCACCTCGAGACCTCACCCCACAGACGACGGTCCCCCAGCGAATTGGTGAACCGCAGCGAGCCGTTCCCGAGATCGAGTGTGGTACCGAAGCCCGTCAGCGAAAGCCGCTGCATGACGCGTGCGGAGTCGGCGCGCAGCAGCGTGGTCCCGGCATCGCCGAGCGGCTGCTCGTACGCCACGCCCACGAGGGAGTTGCCCCAGTCGAAGGCCAGTCCGCCGCCGCCGGCCGACGACGAGTCGCCGAAGATGGCGAGCGACGCGTCGATCACGTCGCTGCCCGTGTAGGCCGTCGCCGACAGCGTTCCCCCGTTGGCGAACCGGTGCCGAACGTGGGCCTGCATGTCGGTGAACCAGTACGGCAGCTGGTTGTCGGTGAACAGCGCCACGAAGCGATCGGCATAGGTGCGCCGCGCGGCCACATTCCAGCTGGTGTTGCCGCGCACCGTGCCCCCGAGCGACAGCGTGCTGGCCAGCAGCGACACGCTTGCCGCCCCGTGCACTCCCTCGCGCTCTTCCGCCTTGGGGCTCACGCTCAGCACACTCGACAACCGTGACCCATAACGCGCCGGAAACGCGCCCGGGATGAGTTCGAACGCACCGACGGTTTCGTCGATGAAGGTGCCGAACAGGCCGCCGAGGTGGAACGGATTGTAGATCGGGTAGCCGTCGAGCAATACGAGGTTCTGATCGCTCTCACCACCGCGCACGTTGTAGCCGGCCGTGAAGTCATTGGTCGCCACGACCCCGGGAAGCAGTTGTACGACACGCAGCACATCGGGTTCACCGATCACCGGCACGCGCTTCACGGCTTCGCCGCGCATCGTGATCACCCCGGCGTCGGGCGATCGCCGGAACTGCGCGCGCTCGGCCGCATCGGCGGCCACCTGCACGGTCGTGAGCTGCGTCGTACTCGCGCGCAGCGTGACGTCGAGTGTGATCGTAGTGCCGCTCCGAACGTCGACCGTCTGCGTGTCGGGGGCATATCCGACCCGAGAGGCCACCAGCGTGCTGCGCCCGGCGGGCACGCGAAGCAGATAGCGTCCGGATTCGTCGGTCAATACCCCGGTGCGTGTACCGCGCACCACCACGGCTGCAGCCACGATGGGGGCGCGGGTCGAGGCATCGAGTACACGGCCACGAACCTCGCCGAGGGAATCGGGGAGGGGCGTGGCCGCGATGGCAGGCGGCTGTGCCAGCAGGAACGCGGCGAGAACGGTCGTGAGCATCAGCAAGGCGAATGGGAGACGGGAGGAGCGCGTTCCCCACCGATCCGCCCGCAGGGCCACTCACAAACGCAAAGGGGACGGCGCGGTGCGCGCCGTCCCCTTCGCCATGCATGCTGTGGTGTGGTTACCGCTTCGAGGTATCCGCCGGCAGCTGCAACTGCTGTACGGCCGTATCGGCGCCCGGGGCCACCGGGAGCTGCGGCTGACGATCGAAACCGAACACCTGGGTGCGGCGCATGGCGGCGGCGATGCCCTTCGATTGCTCGTACACCGCCTTCGACTGCTCCATGGCACCACCCTGGGCGAGCGCTTCGGCGAGCGTGACGCCACTGATCACATAAAGGTCCGGGATGCCGATGGAGGCGTCGTCGACCCACCCGTCGCGTGCGGCGAGCGACTTGGTGGCGGTGAAGACCTTGCTCCACAGCTCGTACGAACGGCGCACGTCCACGGCGCCCTCGCCCGGGATGAACGCGATGTCGCCGCCCTGAACGACCTGCTGCGTGAGGAGCTTCTTGGTCATGCCGTGCGTGACGGTGTACCGCTCGAGCCCCAGCTCGTACGGATAGCCGCCGGCCGTACGGCTGAAGAAGATACCGCGCTCGGGGAAGGCATCGCGCAGCATGAAGTACACGAGCTGATCGGCCTTCATGAGCTGCGGGAGACGCGGCTGCGCCACGATGGCGTCCTTCTGGAACGCCGCATTTTCCGGCGTGGCGATCGCCAGTGGCAGCGCATCGGCCTCGTCGAAGGTCATCTTGATCGGCGAGCCGCTCGGCTTCTTCCACTGCCCACCGCGATAGAGCTCCGGGCCGGCCGCCGCGTCGTACTCGTACACCGGCCGACGAATGAGCTGACGCACGTACCAGTCGGTGTTGAGCAGCGACGTGTTGGCGATCACCACGTCCTTGCGGATGCCTTCCACTTCCTGCGCGTACCAGAGGGGGAAGGTGTCGTTGTCGCCCACGGTGATGAGAATGCCGTACGGCTCCACCGAGTTGAGCAGGTCGCGGGCGAAATCCGTGGTGTCGGTCTGGCCGGCGCGCGAGGCCTGCGTCCAGTTGCCGAACAACGGGATGAACGCCACGGCCAGCAGCGGCGACGCCATGGCGAAGCTGCGCGTGCGCGGCTCCAGCACCGTCTCCTTGCCCAGCTTCACCTCATCGGCGCCGAACAGTGTGGCCACCGTTTCCCAGAGATAGAACAGCCCCAGCGCGGCCCAGACCGACAGCGCCGAGAAGCTCCAGAGGTAGAAATAGTCTCGGTCGCGTACCTCGCGCGGCACGCTGTCGCCCAGGTCGAGTGCCTGCGAATGCCCGTACTTGAAGTTGAGGTAGAAGATCAGCCCCAACGTCATGGTGAACACGAGTGGCCCGAAGAACCAGAAGCTTCGTCGGTCCTTCTTGAAATGCATCCATCCGCCAAGAATGACGAGGATGAAGTAGAAGACCGCGAGCCCGTTCTGGAGCCCCGGGTTCTCGTTGTACGCATCGCGCAGCCACTGCCACTTGAAGTACAGCCAGTACATCCCCAGCTGCGCGGTGAACGGCGCCTGGCGCTCGCTGAGCTCCGGCTTGCCGTACTGACCGCGGTTGAAGTTGTACATGAAGCGGTCGTACGTGAGCTGGCTGAAGGTGCAATCGGCCTTGAGCTCGGTCACGCAGCCGGTGGGTTCTCCCTCGTTGATGGCAGGGAAGTGCGCGGCGCGAATGGGCTGCGTGGCGAAGGGCGTGAGGCCGAACACCAGCGCGGCGGCGCAGGCCACCAGCAGCTTCCAGCGGAGGAGCGTCTGCGGGCGGCGGATGAGCACCGCCATGCCGACCGCCGGCGCGGCCAGCATGCCGGCCATGTGATTGGTGTAGCCAAGCCCCAGCAGGTAGGCCACCAGGACCAGCAACCGGTCGGCCAGCGGGCCTTCCGGGTCGTCGCACCAGCGCACCGTCAGCCAGCAGATGATGGCGAGCCCCACGAGGGAGACGGTATAGACCTTTTCGTTGACCACCGACTGGTTCCACACCGTGAAGGCCGTGGCACCGATGAGCACCGCGAGCGAGCCACCCACGATGCGCTGCCAGCGGCGCGGCATCCACTGCACCAGCACCCGCTCGGTCACGAGGAACCAGAACATCGCCGAGACGGCGCTCGACAACGCGGCCAGCACATTGATGCGCATGGCCACGGTGGGCGCGATCGGGAGGATGGAGAAGACCCGCCCGATGAGCACGAAGAACGGATTGCCCGGCGGGTGCGGAATGCCCAGCACGTAGGCGGCCGCGATGTACTCGCTGGTGTCCCACATGGACGTCGTGGGGGCGAGGGTGACCACGTACAGCAGGAAGGTCACCAGCCCCGCGATCGCGGCGGCAAGGTAGGACGGGCGGTAGTCGAGTTCGGCGGACGCGGCGCGGGTGGCGCCGAAGCCGGCCGAGGTCGCGGAAGCGGTTGCTGCGACGGTCATGGACTGATCGGAGGGTGTGCGGCCCGCCCCGGACGGGGCAGGGCGATCCAACGGGGACTGCCGGATGACACGGAGTGGCTGCAATCGTGAAAGTTCGCCCCGGGCAGCGGAGGGCACAACCGCCCGCGGTACCCGGAGCGACCGGAAAACGGAGCGCGACTCGCCCGCGTTTGCTACGTTTCCGCGGGCGGTGCGTCCCCGGTCCGGTTTCAACCCGTTCCCGGCGGCGATCGTCACATGTCCCCGTCCCGGCCTTTCCGCCATGCACAAGCGCGAGTTCCTGCGAACCGTCGGCACCGCCTCCCTCGGGTTGTTCTTCACGCCCGGGCAGATGGAGGCCCTGTCCCGCTGGTCGCCCGCCGAAATCGCCACCCGTGAGGACTTCTGGAGCGAGCTCCGCACCCGGTACGTGGTGCCCAGCGGGTTCATCCATCTGGAGCACGGCTACTACTCCATGCAGTCGCAGCCGGTGCTCGAGCGCTACATCGGGCATATCCGGGACGTGAATGCTCTGAGTTCGCGCTACATGCGTACCGTGCAGGCGCCGAACAAGGCCCGGGTGCAGGCCCGTCTCGCCGCGCTTGCCGGGTGCACGGCCAATGACCTGATCATCACCCGCAACACCACCGAATCGCTCGATACGGTCATCTCGGGGGTCGACTGGACGTCCGGCGATGAAGCGGTGATGTCGGTGCATGACTATGGCGCCATGCTGGACCAGTTCACGCTCATGGAGCGGCGCTGGGGCATCGTCAACCGCCGTGTGACGGTGCCTTTCGATCCGAACAGCGATGACGAGATCGTGCAGGTGTACGCCAACGCGATCACCCCCCGCACGAAGCTGCTCATGGTGTGCCACCTGATCAACATCACCGGGCAGGTGCTGCCGGTGCGGAAGATCTGCGACATGGCACACGCGCGCGGCGTGCCGGTCATGGTGGATGGGGCGCATGCCTTCGCGCAGCTCGATTTCCGCATCCCGGAGCTCGACTGCGACTTCTACGGCGCGTCGCTGCACAAGTGGCTGGGCACCCCGCTGGGGGCTGGCATCCTCTACGTGAAGCCGGGGAACGTGGAGAAGCTCTGGCCTCTCTACGGCGATGAAGGCTTTGCGCCGAACGACATCCGCAAGCTCAATCACACCGGAACGCATCCGGTGCACACCGATCTTGCCATCGAGGATGCCATCGCCTTCCATGAGGCCATCGGCATTCAGCGCAAACAGGAACGGCTGCGGTGGCTCCAGCAGTATTGGACCACGAAGGTGCGCGGGCTTCCGCGCGTGCAGCTGTTCACCCCGACAGATCCGGTGCGTACCGGCGCCATCGCCAATGTGGGCATCGTGGGCATGACGCCGGGGGATCTCGCCACCGCGCTCATGGAGCGCTACCGGATCTTCACCGTCGCCATCGACACTGCCGGTGTGACCGGGGTGCGGGTCACGCCGCAGCTCTTCACCACGACCGCGGAGCTCGACGCGCTCGTACGCGCGATCACGGAGCTCGCCCGCGCGTAATCTGCATGGCGAGACCTGCTGGCCAGGTGGATGGGGCTCGGGCTTTGCGCCTGAGGGGGCATTCCCCGCCACGTATGGGCTGGGGCAGTAGAGTGGTTGGACGCCGTGAAGTCACATGCGAAGGTGCGCGATGACGTCGCACCCTCGCCGAAATCCGACAACGGCTTCCACGAAGACTGACAGCAGCGATGGCATGATCGTGGCATATGGGATCATCGGCAGTATTCATCCCAACCTCTCATGAGGGCGCACGGTCATGTTTACCGGCAACACACTGCTACGGCTTGCTCAACTCGTCGCCGCCACGGCGCTGACCGCTTGTCTTTCCGAACCCCCCCCTACGGCCTTCACTGACCTCCCCGAAGCTGCCCTTGCCAAGGGTGCGCCCGGAGGTGGTGGAGGAGGCGGAGGAGGCGGTGGCGGAGGAGACGAAGGGGCCTATGGCAACAACCTGTCGTGGCCTGTGATCTTCGCGAACAACAAAGGCCTCGGCGGCGAAATTCTCGCCGGACCGACGGATTTTGCCGCCACCGGTCTCCGCCCGTTCGCCACGGACACGGCGGCCACCGCCGCGCTTGCCGCGGCCGGAACCGGACCGTTCTGGTATGCCGGTAACGTCGCGGAGCCGTATCTCGCGGTCGACGTATTCTGGCAGAAGACCGCTAACGTGTGGCAGGCACAGTGGCAGACACGCAGTGGCGGGATCACGCCGGTCGTCGTGGATTGGGGCGACAATCTGCGCAGCGTGAAGTTCGCCACGACCTCGGTGGTTCGGGTCGAGCATGTGCTTCACGCCAACGACGGTACGACGCTGCTCGGGTATCCGATGGATGTCACGGTCAATCCCAGCAGTCCGACCGAAAAGCAGGGCATCTACGACGACGGGTTCGCGACGGCCACCGCGTCGTTCACGCCGACGGTCTTCACCGATCGGGCGCGGCTGAAGCTCCAAAAGCTCGACGGCCCTGGCGGCAATGTCACGTACACGTACTTCGACAAGGCCGTCTATGAAGGCGTTGGCGTCGACGGGCCCGGCAAATACTCCGCCGAGATCAATGTGGGTGGCAAGGTGCTCTTCGGGTACGTATGGAACCTCAAGAACGTCGTGATGCCGCCGGGAATCCAGAAGGATGGCTGGTGGCGCATCACGTTCTCCCTCGATAACGGGAGTGGGGTGGCGATCGATACGGTCGGTGTGGGCGATGAAGCCCTGGCCACTTTCACGTCGGCTGCGACCGTGGCGGAAATCCAGATCGGCACGAACCGCGGTGGCGGCAAGAAGCCATAACCCATCCACTCTCCAACAAGAGCTGACATCATGCACACCAAGTGGAGAATCAGACTCGATCTCCCGCTGGTCATGGTCGTTGCGGGGCTGCTCACGGCATGCCATGCGGAGTTGCCGATGGCGTTCGAGCCAGAGCTGCGCGCGGAGATGCAGGACGGGGCGGTGTTGACGGCGGCGCACGACGGGGACGACCACGAGGAGCCCGATCCGCGTACGCCACCGCGTTGTCACGGCATCACGGCCACGATCTGGTACAACATGCCGGCCGATCTGGTACCCGATGGCGTCATCATTCGCCCAGCCGTACGAGGCGATGACCACGAGCACGATGATGTGCACGTGGCGGCCGTCGATCATGATGAGGCGTCCGGGTATGTCATTGTCGGGACGTCGGCGCACGACGTGATCGTCGGGTCGTCTCGGCGCGACAGCATTCTCGGTGGCAACGGCAACGATCTCATTTGTGCCGATCCGGTGCGCGGTGGCGAGGACGCCGCCGCGCATGCCTCGGGGCAGGGCGGGGGTGGCCCTGATCACGTGTGGGGAGGTAACGGCGACGACACCATTTACGGCGGCGGTGGGCCTGATTCACTCTACGGCGGCAACGGGAACGATACGCTCAATGGCGGCGGTGGTCCCGATGCGCTCTATGGCGAGAATGGCGACGACACGCTGGACGGTGGGGTTGCGCCTGATCTGCTGGACGGTGGCCGAGGTAACGATCGGTTGATCGGGGGACTCGGCAACGACACCCTCCTTGGCGGTGCCGGTGACGATGAATTGCTCGGTGGCAATGGCCGCGACGTGCTCGACGGGGGCACCGGCCAGAACATCCTGGATGCCGGCGATCAATCCGACGACGGACATGATCACGACGGCCATGACTGATGTTTCAACGGCGGGATCGCGCCACGGCGGCAGCGGTCCCGCCTCCAGACAACGACGAAATGTGGAGGAGCGAATCATGTTCGCGCATACACTCACACTGACCATTGGGTTGTTGCTCGTGCCCACCGTGGTGGACGCACAAGGGGGGCCACCCACCGGCGCGGGGCAACGTGGACAGCAGCAGGCACAACAGAAGGCACAGCAGCAAGCGCAACAGCAGGCACAGCAGCAGGCACAACAGCAGGCACAGCAGCGGCAGCAACAGCAGCGGTTGCAGCAACTCGATCAGTCCTTGCAGAAGACGCAGCGTATTCGTGACCGGCTCCAGCAGATGGAGCAGGACATGACGCGCGAAATGGCGCGCATTCGTGATCAGGATCGCCTGCGTGAGCACCAGCTGGTTCGGGATATGGGCAAGTCCCTCGCGCAGGTGGCGCAGGACATCGCGGGAACGACTACGCAGCTGCGCGACCGGGAACGGGATCAGTTGCGCCTGCGTGATCCCCAGATGCAGCGCGACATGGAGCAGCTCCGTCAGCGGGTCCACCAAATGAGCAACGAGCTCGATGAGGGGCTCAAGATCATGGAGCGGCTGCAGCAGCGGCTCCGGATCTCGCAGCCGGACAAGTGACCGCCGGGTGTGGCAGGTCTGCACGCGTTGGCCCGGATCGGAGTCACTCGCCCACGGCCATCCACTGGATGTACGTGGCAGCAGGCGCCGCGATGTTCGTGGCGGCGCCACTGGCGGCGCCGCTGGCGGCACAAGAGGTCACGGCCAGTGCAACGGTCGGATTTGCCAACGGCACGTATCTCTTTGCCGAGCGATACGAAACGTGGTCACTGCTGGGTTCACTGTCGCTCGATTGGCGCCGGTTCTCGCTCAGCGCCTCGCTCCCGGTGGTGGCACAGAACGGGACCGTACTGAGCCGGGTCGGCGGCATCACGATCCCCACAGGCGGGCCGGAGTCCGGCGTGGTGCAGCGACGCGTGCGCAATCAGCCAATTGCCGTCCGTAGCGGTCGTCGCGCCGGGAATGCCGGACCCATGGCTGTGCACTCCCCGGTCAGCAACCCGACATTCGCAAACGTGCCGTCGGAACCCGATCTCGGACCCCGCACCCAGGCCTCGACGGATTCCCTGAGCGTATGGGGACCGGGTTCAATGCAGGTGAATCTTGCGGATCCCGTGTTCGGCGGCACACTGACTGTGCTGGAAAGCGGCGATCGACGGCAGCGGGTGGCACTCGAAGGTTGGGCCAAGGCGCCGATTGCAGCCGTATCGTCCGGCGTGAGTACCGGTGCTTGGGACTATGCAGCTGGCATCTCCACGTCTCTCCACGGCGGGAGGATGCTGTTGTCGTCGTCGGCCACGTGGTGGGTGCTTGGCGACCTGCCCGACCTCGACCTGAAAAACGCGTTGTTCTATTCTCTGTCCCTCGGTACGTCCGTGGGAACAGGCTGGGGGCTGAGCGGCGGTGTTTCCGGAGCCACCAGCATATTCGACAATGCCGAGCCGCCCGTGGTCGTGTCGGTTTCACTCATGCGCCTGCTCGCACGCCGCTCGTTGGGCGTCAATGTTGGCGTGGGGCTCACGGAGACCGCATCCGACCTGTCGGTGGGAGTGAGCCTCTCAACGAGTACCCGAACACCCTGAGTTCCGGGGGAGTCCGATGTTTCCCCGAACGCCGGGTGCGCGACAGGGGCGCGGGAGACCGAGTGGAAGCGGCCGGGCTCCGCACGCCACGTGGAGGTGCAGGGCGCACGAGAACGCGTGCGCCCTGCAGGCACTCAGTGCCGGAACAGCCGCTCGCCGGTGAACACCATCGCGATGCCGTGCTCGTTGGCGGCCGCGATGACTTCCTCGTCGCGCACCGACCCACCGGGCTGCACGATGCAGGTCACCCCCGCTGCCGCCGCCTGATCGATCCCGTCGCGGAACGGGAAGAAGGCATCCGAACCGAGCGCTGCGCCCCTGGTGTCGTGCCCCAGTGAGGTGGCCTTGTGCACCGCCACGAAGCTCGCGTCCACCCGGCTCATCTGCCCGGCGCCGATGCCGATCGTCGCGCCGTCGCGCGCGAGCACGATGGCGTTGCTCTTCACGCTCGCCACGCTCTTCCACGCGAAGAGGAGATCCCGCTGCTCGTCGGCGGAGGGCTGGCGGCTCGTGACCACCTTCCACTGCTGCGGATCCGTGGGCGCCGGGGCGCGGTCCTGCACCAGCAGGCCGCCACGCACGCGCTTGAGGTCCATGGTGCCGGCTGGCCACGCGGCCGTCCCCTCGAGCACGCGGAGGTTCTTCTTGCGGCCAAGAATCTCCACGGCCTCGTCGGCGAAGGCCGGTGCCACGATGCACTCCACGAACAGGCTCGAGATGGCCTCTGCCGCCGCCACGTCGACCGGCACCGAGAACGCGATCACGCTGCCGAAGGCGCTCACCGGATCACACGCCAACGCCTTCCTGTAGGCATCGAGCGCGTCATGGCCGGTCGCCAGCCCGCACGGCGTGGTGTGCTTGATGATCGCACACGCCGGCTGCGCGCCAAACGGTTCGATGGCCAGGAGCGCTCCCTCGAGGTCGAGCAGGTTGTTGAACGACAGCTCCTTGCCCCCCTTCTGCACGAGCGCACCGAGCCCGGTGCCCGGCTTCTCCACATAGAACGCCGCCCGCTGTTGCGGATTCTCGCCGTAGCGGAGCGCCTGCTGCTTCTCGAAGGCGAGCGGATAGCGGTCGGGGAACGGCTCGCCGCGCTGCTGCGCGAACCACTGCGCGATCGCCGCGTCGTAGGCGCTGGTGTGCGCGTACACCTTCTCGGCGAGCAGGCGGCGCAGCGCAGCGTCGTCAGTCTCCGCGCTCACGTGCGCCAGCACACGGGCGTAGTCCGACGGATCCACGATCACCCACACGCTCTCGAAGTTCTTCGCGGCCGAGCGCAGCATGGACGGACCGCCGATATCGATGTTCTCGATGACCTCTTCCGGATGTACGCCCGGCTTCGCGGCCGTTTCGCGGAACGGGTAGAGGTTCACCACGACGAGGTCGATGAGGCCGATGTGGTGCGCCTCGATCGCCGCCATGTGTTCGGGCAGATCGCGGCGGGCCAGCAAGCCGCCGTGCACCACCGGGTGCAGCGTCTTCACGCGGCCGTCGAGCATTTCCGGGAAGCCGGTGAGGTCGCTGATGTCCTTCACGGCGA
>CAZNZG010000079.1:0-8393 GCA_964577455.1 uncultured Gemmatimonas sp.
GGGGAATCTCATCTTGCGTATTTTGGAACCCTGTCGAACTGTGCAAAGACAGGTGGGAGAAAGTCAACCGCAGCGGTCCGTGCGCGTTTGGCGGAAGGAGTGACAGTGTCTCCATTGGGACAGGTGCACCGCGTGCAACTCAGCCATTGTTCTGTACGGGAGTCCATCTATGCGGAAGCTGAACAACAACCAGCCGTCGCGGCTTGCGTCGTCTGAGGCGGGGGGGGCTGACGCTGCTTTGGCAGCCCTGGGGGCCACGCTTGCCGGGCGTCCCTATGCCAAGCGAGGGATTCCGATGAGCGATGTCCCCATTCGTATCGTCCTCGCTGATGACCATACACTTTTCCGTGCGGGGTTACGGGTGCTCCTGCGCCAGGCACCCGACATCGAGATTATCGGCGAAGCCAATTCCGGAGCCGAGGCGCTGACCATGGTCGAGCGGCTCACGCCCGATGTGCTGGTGATGGATCTGGACATGGGCGAGCAGGACGGCACGACGACCACGCGCATGCTCACCGAGCGCGGCTCCGCGGTGAAGATCCTGATCCTCAGCATGTTCAGCGAGGACGACTACCTGTTGCCCCTGCTGGAAGCGGGTGCGGTGGGGTATCTGACCAAGGAAGCGGCCGAGCAGGAACTCGTGGATGCCATTCGTGCCGTGGCCCACGGAGACGTGTACGTTCGTCCTCGCGTTGCCCGCCTCCTCGCGGCGCACCAACGCACGCGTGCAAAGTCTACGGCAGAGCAAATGACGGAGGCGTTCGAACAGCTCAGCCGACGCGAGCGGGATGTGCTCGAACTGATGGCCAAAGGCTTCGGAGGCGTGGAAATCGGCCAGCAACTGGGGATCAGCAACAAGACCGTGGAGACGTACAAGGAACGGATCGAGGAGAAGGTTGGCCTTCGCCACCGATCCGATTACGTCCGGTTTGCGTTGGAGATCGGGTTACTGCACCGATGAATGGCGCAGCGCGCCACGGAGAGGCACAGCCTACGGTGTGCGTGGGGTGAAGCGCAGCTGCACCGTCGAACGGTCTCCCAGAAACAGCCGTGCATCCTGACCGGTCAGGGCACTCGTCCCCTTCATGCGTGGATCGCCTAGCGCCTGAACGTACCAGCTGGCCGGCGGTGCGCCGGGGAGATCCTGCAGACGAATCGGGACGCGCGGTGTGGGCTGCGGAGTGCTGATGTCGGGGAGATACGTGATGTAGTTGCCTTCGGCATCGAAGGCCTTGGCCCCCGACACGTTGTTGAGCAACAGCACGAACGCATTCAGATGCGTGTTCCAGGACAGCGATGGCCCCCAGAAGCCTCCGCCATCGGGATCCTGCCAGGAACGAACGGGAGGGAGCAGTGGGGTCGCCTGACCGAGCGGCACCGGCGCCCACTGTTGGCGGAATCGCGGCGGAGACGCCCCCTGCAACCCTGGGCCACTCCAACCGCCGTTGTGCCACCGCGTGGCCTTGCTGCGACCATCGGTGTGCAATGGCGTGTCCAGATCGGCCAGTGCGATCCGCGCGATCTGGATGCCCTGCGTCCGGGCGTCGCGCCCGGAGTAGTCCGTAAACACGATGTAGGCGTAACTGCTGTCGGGGCCCACTGCCATGCTGGGATCACCCACCCCGCCGGCGAAGAACCGAATGGGCAGATCACAGGAAATGGGGAAGGTGCCATCGCTCAGAATGAGGCCGAGGTCACGCCAGCTTTGCCCGTCATCGACCGACTTGGCCAGCCCGATGTGCGGCACGGAAAGGTACGGACGCTCGAACGGTGCACCGCAGCGGACGTAGGGCCCTTCTTCCGTGTGGTACAGGCCATAGAGCTCACCAGTGGCAGGACGACGGTACACCGACTCGATCCACCGCATCTGGGTGTCGGTGGGACCGTCGGCGGAGTTGATGTCATGCACGTACCAGGCCTTGCTCGAGTCCCATGCGAATGAGGGATGATCGTCGGCAAAGCGGGACAGGCTGAAGCGTTGCGAAGCGGCGGCGTCTGCACCGCCCTGACTTCGCCACGCATGCTGATTGGACACGATCTGGTAGAAGGTGTCACCGATCCAGAATGATGGTCGGTTGCAGTCACTTCCCACTGGACTGACGATGCGCAGTTCTGGTACAGGCACCAGCGTGAGCGCTGGCGGGGTGAAGGGGCGCGTCGCGGGCTCCGGCGTACGGCATGACAGCCCGGCCCCCAAGGCAACCGTGATCCCCATGGCAATCGAGACAGCTCGTACTCTGCGCACGACTCACTCTCCGGAAATGGTGGTCCGGGCGTACAATACTGCGTTGCCCACCCACCGGTGAGCCGATCCCCTTGCTTCGCTCGAGCGCTCATGTCCGCAGATCCCATTCGCACCGTGGCCAGACGACTGGCCATGCTGACCGTGGCATGCCTGACCGCCTGCCTTCCCGCCCGGGCGACGCGCACGGCGCAGAAGGCCGCGCTCTCGCCGCCGCTACGAGTGATGACCTTCAACATCCGCTACGACAATCCGAGCGACGGCGTGAACGCATGGCCCAACCGCAAGGATTGGGTGGCGTCCCTTATCCGTTGGCATGGCGCGGATGTCGTGGGGGTGCAGGAAGCCCTCCTGCATCAGCTCACCGATCTGGATGCGCGACTTCCCGGCTTTGCCCGTGTGGGAGTCGGTCGCACGGACGGTCGCGAGAAGGGCGAGTTCAGTGCGATCCTGTACCGTACCGACCGCGTGGTGCTTCGCGACAGCGGCACCTTCTGGCTCTCACCCACTCCCGAGGTGGCCGGCAGCAAGGGGTGGGATACCGCCATCGAACGGATCGCGACATGGGCGCGGTTCGCCGACCGGCGTACCGGTTGTGAGTGGCTCCAGCTCAACACCCACTTCGACCACGTCGGCGAAGTGGCGCGTGAGGAGAGTGCACGACTCATTCGGCGCCGTCTGTCCACGTTGGCGCGAGGTGCCTCGATCGTCATGACGGGCGATCTCAACACCGAACCCACGCATGCTCCCTATCGAGTCCTCACGAGCGAAGCGCTCACCGGCGCCACGCCACCGCTTCTCGATGCCTTCACCGTGAGTCGCACTGGCCATTACGGCCCTACATCCAGTTGGAACGCCTTCAACGCGATCGAGCCGAATCGGCGCATCGACTACATCCTCGTGTCGTCGCCGGTGATCGTGGAGGGGCATGCCATCCTCCCCGATACGTGGAATGGCCGTTTCCCCTCCGATCACCTGCCGGTCATGGCGACGGTCAGCGGGCTCTGCCGCTGAGTCACGCCTAACGCTCGCGTTGCCGGCTGCGAGGATTGGGAGCGGCTTTCGCCGGAAGCAGCTCACTCACCGCTGCCCCATCCTTGCGCGGATCACTCGCACCAGCGTTGAGCTTCGTGGTGAAGTTGCGGAGCACCGCCTGCCCCGCCCCCATGCGCGTGCTCGAGTAATCCCCACGCATCACGATCTCGTGCCCCATGGCGGCCAGCGAATCACGCGTGCTCTTCGCGATGCGCGACTCGACGTTCACGTCACACCCGGGGAAGGTTTCCTTGGAGAAGCGCGGTGCATCGAGCGCCCCCTGGATGTTCATCCCGAAGTCCACGATGTTCGACACGAACTGCGCATGCGCCTGGGCCTGATTCCATCCGCCCATGATGCCGAAGGCGATCTTCGTATCGGCCTTCTCCATGAAGGCGGGGATGATGGTGTGCAGCGGTCGCTTGCGACCGGCCACGATATTGGGGCTCGCCGCATCGAGTGAAAACCCGCCGCCGCGATTGTGCCACACGAAGCCGGTCCCCGCAGCCACGAGCCCGGCACCGAAGCCCACGGTGCTGTAGTTGCTCTGGATGAACGACACCATGTTCCCTTCGCGGTCGACGGCGGAGAGATAGGTGGTCCCGTTGTCGGTGCCCTCCGGTGTGCCATACGTGAGATTGCACGTGGCACGATCGGCCTTGATCAGCGCGGCGCGCGTGACCGCGTATTCCTTCGAGATGAGCGCGGTGACCGGCACCTTCGCGAAACGCGGGTCGGCGTTGTAGCGCTGCAGATCGAGGTAGGCGAGCTTCTTGGCCTCCACCATGTGATGCAGCGCCTGCACCGAATTGTGCCCCATGGCCGCCAGCGGGAATCGCTCCATGATGTTGAGCATCTCGAGCGCGGCGAGCCCCTGCCCGTTGGGGGGCAGTTCGTACACCGTCCATCCGCGATAGGTGGTGGAGATGGGCGTGACCCACTCCACCTCGTACTCCGCGAGATCGGCAGCCGTCATCACCCCACGGTGCTGCTGCTGGCTGGCCAGCAGCTTCCGCGCGATGGCACCGGTATAGAAGGCGCGGGCGCCCTGCGTGGCAATCTGCCGGTAGCTCCACGCAAGGTCAGGGTTGCGGAACAAGTCGCCCAGCTGCGGAAGCCTGCCGCCAGGGAGAAAGACGCGCGCGGTGGCCGAGTCGGCTCGCAGCACGTCCTCACTGTCCTTCCAGTACACGCTCACCACTTCACCCACCGGGAACCCCTGTTCGGCGTACTGAATGGCCGGTTGCAGGATGTCGGCCATGGAGAGACGCCCGAAACGATTGCGTAGCGCCTCCCACCCTTTCACCGCGCCCGGCACCGTGGCGGCATCGATCCCCTTGGATGGCATGCGACGGTGGCCCTTCGTGGCGAGGTACTGGGGCGTCATGGCCTTCGGTGCCCATCCCGAGGCATTGAGGCCATACAACTTGCCCGTCTTGGCCTCGTACACGATGGCGAACATGTCGCCACCGATCCCGTCGTTCATCGGGGCCACGAGCCCCATCATGGCGTTCATGGCAATGGCGGCGTCGATCGCATTGCCGCCGCGCTCGAGCACCTGCGCCCCCACCTGCGAGGCCAGTACGCTTTCACTGGCCACCACGCCCTGCATGGACTGCACCATGGAACGCGACTGCGAGCGGTCCTGCGCCTGTACGGGCAAGGCGGCGAGAGCGGCCAGTACGCCGGCCGCGGAGAGGCGAATGGGAGGTCGCATCAGGTGAGGAACTCGTGCAGGAGTGAGTGAAAGTGATGTACGCCATTCTCGTGGCGAGCCGAGTAGCGACCACGGTCGTACACGCGAGACCGGAGATTGCGCTGCACCACTTCGCAGATGGCGATGTCTTCGTCCTGCACTTCGGCGCTGAAGGCCATGAGTTTCACCCACTCGGGATCGGTCGCTGCATCCGCCGGCGGATCCACCGCGTACCAGTCGAACACCACGCGGCAGCGGTCGTGGCCCATCGGGATCACCACATTGGTCTGCATCTGCCCGAGATACACATTGAGCATGATGTTGGGAAACATCCACACGTATACCGCTTCGGGCGTGGCCGTGGTGGTGGGGTCGTAGCGCCGCTCTTCATGGCCGCCATGCACCGGCCGCAGGGGCGCGTGCTGAATGCTGAAATAGCGGCGCGGTTCCACACGGTATGCGTCCATGTCGAGCTCCTTGTGCAGCCCCGGATGCACGACGGGCACGTGATACCCCTCGAGGTAATTGTCCACGTACACCTTCCAGTTGCAGGCAATGTCCCAGCTGCGACTGGTCACGTAGCGCATGCGCTCACACTCGAAGGCGGCCACACGCTGCGGGATGTCCTCCATGACCTGCGCCAGTGGCGGCGCCTTGCCGTCGAGGTTCACGAATACCAGCGGGCCCCACGTGGCCACGGCGATCGACACGAGTCGCATGTCGTCGGGGCGGAACTGCGTCACGCCGTCCATACCGGGCGTAGCCCGCAGGGAGCCGTCGAGGTTGTACGTCCACCCGTGGTAGCGACACTGCAACGTGTTGCGCTTCCCGCACCCGGTGGCCACCGGGCCCGCGCGATGGAGGCACACGTTGTAGAAGGCACGGAGCTGATCACCGTCGCGCAGGACGACGATGCTGTTTGGGCCCACGTCGGCAGTGAAGAACTGGCCGTGCTCCGCCACCTGGTCGAGGCGCCCGGCCAGTTGCCACGTGCGTGCGAAGACCCGTTCCATCTCGAGCTCGAGATAGACCGGGTCGTTGTAGAGGCGCGCGGGGATCGTTTCAGCGCGCGCGATATTGGGATCGAAGGGGAAGACGAGGGCCATCCCCTAAGCTCCAGCGCCAGCCGTCTGGAGGCAAGCGACGAGGGGCCAGGCAGGAGTCGAGCAGCCAGCCCGCGAGGCCATCAGGCTCGATCGCGATACCTGCCCCGCCGCCGACGGGCTTCCTACTGCCGCACCACCATCAGCCGGGACACACCGTGAAAGTGCCAGCTGTCCCTCGGCTCGGCGACCTCCGCCAATGAGAGCTGGGGACAGCGCGTGAAGAGCACCCGCAGGGCGCTCTGCAGTTCGAGTCGCGCCAGCGGCGCCCCGACACAGAAGTGAATACCGGCACCGAAGCTCGTATGGTGGACCGGCGCGCGCTGCGGATCGAAGTGCATCGGGCACGCCGTGATCTGTGGATCGTACCCCGTTGCCCCGAGAATCAACGCAATCTGCTCCCCCTTCTTCAGGGCGAGACCCTGCTCCTCGGTATCGGCAAGCACGTACCGCTTGAAGAGGTGCAGCGGTGGCGCAGCGCGGAGTGCCTCCTCCACGAGGCGCTCCAACGCCACAGCGTCCCGGACCACGTGCGGCATGTCGACCCGGTGCTGCAGCACCAGTCGCACGGCGTTCCCCAGCGCATGTACGGTGGCCTCGTGCCCGGCATTGAGCAGCAGGATCACCGTACTCACCAGTTCGTCTTCGGTCAGTCGCTCCCCGTCCTGCTCCGCCTCGATCAGGACCGACATGAGGTCGTCACCCGGACGGATACGCCGCTCGGCCACGAGCGCGCGAACGAACGCATCGAACGCCGCGGCTGCCGCATTGGCGCGATCCTCTACCCGCCGGTCACGCGCCACGCCGTACATGGCCACCATATCGTGCGACCACGAGAGCAGCTGCGGGGCGAATGTCTCGGGGACGCCAAGCATGCGCGCGATGATGCGGACAGGAATGGGCGTGGCGTACGATTCGATGAGATCGAACGGAGCGGTACCGTCGGCACCGACGGGGAACGCATCGATCAGTTCGTGCGCCAACGCCTCGATCGCCGGCCGCAACGACTCCACGCGACGTGGCACGAAGGCCCGGCTGATGAGCGACCGCAGTCGGGTGTGCACCGGCGGCTCACGCTCGAGGAGGGAGTTGGCGTCGAGGCGGTCGAAAGCGGCCGTGTGCGGTGCGGGCTGGGGAAGCCCGAGTTCTTCGCGCGTGGCCAGATGCAGGATT
The DNA here is from genome assembly GCA_964577455.1 of uncultured Gemmatimonas sp. Taxonomy (GTDB): domain Bacteria; phylum Gemmatimonadota; class Gemmatimonadetes; order Gemmatimonadales; family Gemmatimonadaceae; genus Gemmatimonas. Next base: position 7,250 of record CAZNZG010000079.1, read on the forward strand.
TCGCGCCCGAACCGTCGGTCGCGCAGGAGGCGATTCACGTCGTGATGGCCGAAGAAGCACCAGAGTCCCAGCTGCTCCCAGAACCAGACAGGCCCTGCCTCGTGGATGCGCGCGTACGCAGCAGACGGATCGGCATAGAACGCGGGATCGCGCGGATCGAGCGACAGACGTCGCGTGGTCACGTCCAACGAAATCACGCGTTCACGCCACCGAAGCAGAGGTACTTCGTCTCGAGGTAGGCATCGAGGCCGTGACGTGAGCCTTCGCGCGCCATACCCGATTGCTTGACCCCGCCGAAGGGCGCCACCTCGGTCGAGATGAGCCCCTCGTTGATGCCGACCATGCCATACTCCAACGCTTCGGCCACCCGCCAGCAGCGCCCCACATCGCGACTGTAGAAGTAGGCCGCGAGCCCGTATTCCGTGTCGTTGGCCAGCGCGATCGCTTCCTGCTCGCTCCGGAAACGGAAGATCGGCGCGACTGGGCCGAACACTTCCTCCCGGGCAATGCGCATGTGTGGCGCGGCGTCGGCCAGTACGGTCGGCGCATAGAACAACCCGCCCCGATGTTCGCCGCCCTGCGTGATGCGGGCTCCCTTCTCGACGGCATCGGCCACGAAGCTGACGACCTTTTCGAGCCCCTTCGTGCTCACCAATGGCCCCACCTGCACGTCTGGGTCGAGTGCATCGCCGCTTCGCAGCGCGGCCACAGCGGTGCTGAACTTCTCCACGAACGCATCGTATACTGAGTCGTGCACGAGCAAGCGGTTCACGCACACACAGGTCTGACCGTTGTGGCGGTACTTGGCCTGCACCGCTCCCTTCACGGCGGCATCGAGGTCGGCGTCTTCGAACACAATGAAGGGCGCATTGCCCCCGAGCTCCAGCGACAGCTTCTTGAGCGTTCCGGCGCACTGCGCCATGAGCTGCTTGCCGACCGCCGTGGAACCGGTGAACGACAGCTTGCGCACGAGTGCGTTGCCGGTCAGCTCGAGCCCCACCTCGTGACTGCGCGTGGTGGGAATCACGTTGAGTACACCCGGCGGGAACCCTGCTTCCTCTGCCAACGCTGCCAGCGCGAGGGCGGTCAGCGGGGTTTCCGCCGGCGGCTTGATCACCACCGGGCACCCAGCCGCCAGCGCGGG
>CAZNZG010000079.1:8403-13357 GCA_964577455.1 uncultured Gemmatimonas sp.
GCGCCACTTTTCGCGTGATCATCGCCAGTGGGAAATTCCATGGCGTGATGGCGGCGACCACCCCGATCCCCTGCGTGATGACCACCAGCCGACGATCACGTGCGGTGGACGGGATGACCTCGCCGTAGGCGCGCTTCCCCTCCTCGGCAAACCACTCCACGAACGATGCGCCGTACAGTACTTCGCCGAGGCTCTCCGTGATGACCTTGCCACTCTCGCGCGACATCAGCGCGGCCAGTGCCCCGCGATGGCGGAGGATGAGTGCGTGCCATGCCTGCAGCACGACAGCCCGTTCCTTGGCGGTCCGTTCGCGCCACGCCGGCCACACCGCGGCGGCGGCCTCGATGGCCAGGCGCGTTTCGCTCGTCGAGAGATCCGGCACACTCCCCACCAGGTTTCCGGACGACGGGCTGGTCACGTCGAACATGGCCCCATCGTTGGCCGTAATCCACTGACCGTTCACATAGGCGCGATCCCGAAGGAGGGTGCGCCATTCCGCGGCGTTGGAGATCATCACGCGTGTTCCTTCATGTCGGGGGTCATGCGTATCACCTGCCTGATGGCATCGCCCGCCGCCATCCGTTCGAATCCTTCGTTGATGCGGGCCAACGGCATGGTGTGCGACAACAGTCGCTCCACCGGCAACCGACCGCTCTGGTACAGGGCGATATAGGCGGGCACGTCACGCGCGGGGACCCCGCCGCCGAGGTAGCTGCCGAGCAGCGATCGCTCTTCGGCCACGAGCTGCACCGCCGCGAGCTCGAGGCGCTGCGAGGGATGCGGCAGACCAACGGTCACCGTGCGTCCGCCGCGGCGTGTCCCGCGATACACGAAGTCCAGCGCCTGCACAGTGCCGGCACACTCGAGTCCCACATCGGCGCCCCCATCCAGCACATCCCGCACCTCCTCCAACGCGTTGGCGTTGGCCACGTTCACACTGCCGTGCGCGCCGAGCGCCCGGGCATGCGCCAGTTTGGCCTCATTGATGTCGGCCACCACCACGCGGCTCGCGCCGGCGGCGAGCGCGCCGAGCAGGGCGGCGAAGCCGATCCCACCCAGCCCCCCAATGAGTACCGTCTCACCCAGACGCAGCTGCGCCGTGTTGGCAATGGCCCCCACGCCCGTCATCACGGCGCAACCGAACAGCGCAGCGACCTCGAAGGGTACGGCCCGATCGATGCGGATGAGCGACTGGCGCGCCACCACGACATGCTCAGCGAAGGCCGACACGCCGAGGTGGTGATGGACGGGCTGGCCATGCACATCGCGCCATCTGGTGCCACCGTCGAGTAACGCACCGGAGCCGTTGGATGCCGCCCCGCGTTCGCACAGTGCGGGGCGCGCGGTCATGCAGGGCAGACATCCGCCGCACGACGGCACGAAGGCGAACACCACGTGATCGTCGACGCGGAGGTCGCGCACGAGCGCACCGGTCTCGATCACCACACCTGCGGCTTCATGCCCCAATACCATGGGCAGCGGCCGCGGCCGGTTGCCGTCGATCACCGACAGGTCGGAGTGACAGAGGCCGGCGGCGGCCACGCGGACCAGCACCTCATGGGGGCCCGGCGGCGCAAGATGGAGCGGCTCGAGCGTGAGCGGGGCCGATTCATGATAGGGACGCGGGCGTGCCATGTCGCGCAGCACGGCGCCCTGCACGGTGAGAATCGGTGCGGAATTCGACGGCGGCGTGGTCATGCCTCAGGGCGGACGCAGGGCTGGGGAGCGCGGCGGCACCCTCGCGCCGCTCAGGGCGAAGTATGTCCCAAAGCCAGAGGGCGCGCACGTGGGCGTGCGGTGGGCGCAATTCAACGCTGTGCTCAACCGCGTGTTTCGCGGGGATACAGACGGGGGCCATCACGCGTTAGCATTGCTCACATGTCTGCTTCCTCGGTCCTCCTGCCGCTCGACGCCCTCGGGCGCCATCGCCTCAAGGTCGCGTTCGTGGGCACCCACGGCGTGGGCAAGACCACGCTCTGCTTCGATCTGGCCGCGCAGCTCAAGCGCCTCGATCTGGGCGTGGACATCGTGAAGGAGGTCGCGCGGCGCTGTCCTCTGCCGATCAACGAGGACACCACCCTCGACGCGCAGACGTGGATTCTGCACACGCAGATCGCCGAAGAGATCGAGGCCAGCAGCGCCTACGAGGCGGTGGTGTGCGATCGTTCGGTGCTCGACAACTATGCGTATCTGGTCGCACGCGCGGGGAGGCAGGCGGAGCTGGAGCCGCTCGTACGTGCCTGGGTGGGTGGGTACCACGCGCTCTTCAAGGTGCCGGTGACAGGAGCGCCGCTGTTCGACGGCAAGCGCGCCGTGAGCCCGACGTTCCAGCAGGATATCGACCGCATCATCGATGAACTGGTGCGCGATTTCGAAGTACCGGTCACGTACCTCGATCCTGCAGACCGCGAGGGCTGGACCGTGGCCGCATTGAAGACGCTGGGGCTGCCAACGCAGCCCCCGCAGATCGATCTGTTTTCTGCGCGTGAGTAGCCTTCGTTATAGCGTGATGAGCGCATGCAGGGTGGCCGCCATGGTCGGCGCCACGCATTCGAGCGCGTACGCCGTCATGTAGCTTCGTGCGGCGATTTCGGCGCGGAACCGCGGCGAAATCGTGGGATCGGCCTTCAGGCGATCAGTACGATCCTTCCCGAGATACAGATACGCCAGGCCGCGCGCGTCGTCCCCGGCCACCCGAGCCGTCACGGTCGATGCCTCCAGCGCCGCAAGGTAGAAGGCGTCCATGTTCACGAGCGTCCATTCCGAACGCAGCGGATCGAGGTAGCGGAGCGTGCGGAGCTCTCGCACCAGCGGATCACCGGCCATGCCGGCATCCGCATGAGCCGCGGCGATCGCCTGTACCAGATCATCGGTGAGCGTAAGGACGTCGCCGGTCGGCATGCCTTCACCAAGCACGCGGGTGGCAATCCGCTGCACCAGCGCAGCGGCCTGCCGGGGCTGATCTTCCCCGGCGGGATCGCTCCAGCACCGACTGCTCCAACGAATCCATTCGCGCCCGTCGAGTGAGGCGAGCTGGCCGGCCACGGCATTGAGTGCGTCCACCAATGCCGGATCGTGCAACGCCTGCGCAGCAGCGCGCGGTCGCACGTCTTCCGACACGATGGTGAGCGCCACGTAGAGATGCTGATCCTCGTGGCGCACCCACTGCCGCTCCACATCGGCCACGATCACGTTGACCTGCAGGACCGCGCCCAGCCACGTTTCGAGCAGGGTCTTCGTGCTGAGCGATCCGTCACGCGCCGTCAGCGTATCGAGCGCCGCGTGCTCCGTGGTTGTCCACGGGTGATCGACGACGCGCTGACCGGCGGCGGCAGCGACCTGGAAGTCGTCGAATACGGCTCGGCGTTCCTCGTGCACGGGCGGGCCAAGCACAACGGTCAGGGCGGCCAGGGGATATGGCTGCAACGCACCGCTGCTCATCGCGAGGTACGGTACATCATGTCCACCAGCTCGTCGTACATCGCGTCGGCTTCCGCCGGTCCCTGTTGTATCGCGGCCGACGCGCAGTGCTTGAGGTGATTGCGCATGAGCTCACGGCCAACCCCCCGCAGGGCCTCGTGCACGCTGGCGATCTGCGTGAGGATGTCCGCGCAGTAGCGGTCGTCCTCCACCATTTTCTGCAGCCCGCGCACCTGTCCCTCGATGCGCCGGAGCCGCTTCTGGTTGCGCGCCTTGGCATCTGCGTCGACAGCCACCGCCTTGCGCCCATCGCCCGCGCTCGCGCTCGCGCTCGCACTCGCGTCATGGGTACCACACCCGCAGCCCACCTGGTAAAGGGGCGCATCGTTGGGCAGATCAGTCATGCAGCGGTCAGGCGAAAGTGGCGCGACGCAGTCGCAGGGAGTTGGTCACCACGCTCACGGAGCTGAACGCCATGGCGGCGCTCGCGAGAATGGGACTGAGCTGGATGCCGAACGCCGGGTACAGCGCGCCGGCGGCGATCGGAATACCGATCACGTTGTAGATGAACGCCCAGAAGAGATTCTGCTTCATGGTGCGCATGGTGCGGCGTGACAGCTCGATCGCGCGCACGACCCCCAGCAGGTCGCCGCGCATGAGTACGACGTCACCGGCTTCCACCGCCACGTCTGTACCGCTGCCGATCGCCATGCCCACGTCGGCCTGCGCGAGGGCGGGCGCGTCGTTGATCCCGTCGCCGACCATGGCCACCACGGCGCCTGCTGCCTGCAGCCGCTGGACCTCGGCCACCTTTCCCTCGGGCAATACACCGGCCACGACACGATCCACACCCGCCGCCGCACCAATGGCGTTGGCCGTGCGCTCATTGTCGCCGGTGAGCATGACCACGCTGAGCCCCAGGCCGTGTAGCCGTTCGATCGCCTGACGCGAGCTGGCCCGGATGGGGTCGGCGACGGCCACGAGACCGGTAAGCATCCCGTTCACGGCCACGTACATGGGCGTCTTGCCTTGCACGGAAAGCTCCGCCGCCCGCGGCGCCAGCGGTTCCACCGAGACGCCCCAATCGTGCAGGAATGCCGCGTTTCCCACCACGAGCGCCCGGTCATCCACCACACCCTGCGCGCCGCGACCGGTCACGGACTCGAAGCGCTCAGGACGGACCAGGACGAGGCCGCGCGCCGTCGCCGCGCGTACGATCGCGTCAGCGAGCGGGTGCTCGCTCGACCGTTCGAGCGATGCGGTCCACTGCAGAAGATCGTGCTCGGCAACCGGAGCGCTCGGTGCCAGCACGATGTCGGTAAGCTCGGGCTTCCCTTCGGTCACGGTCCCCGTCTTGTCGAGCACCACCGTCGTGAGATCGCCGGCCCGCTGCAGCGCCTCACCGCCTTTGATCAGCACGCCGAGTTCGGCACCCTTGCCGCTCGCGACCATGACGGCCGTGGGTACGGCCAGGCCCATGGCGCAGGGGCAGGCGATGATCAGCACCGCCACCGCATTGATCAGCGCGTACACC
>CAZNZG010000080.1:0-13347 GCA_964577455.1 uncultured Gemmatimonas sp.
GCTGGGGGAACCTGGTGGTGTGTCCGCGGCGCTCAAGGTGGCCGATGTGGACGCCGTGGTGGTGTGCGGCGACGACGCGGCGAGCTGCCAATCGCTGGTGCTGGAGGCCCGCGCACAGATCTCTGCTGCACAGCAGGCCGTGCCCCTGATCGCCTGGCAGGCGACGCCCAGTGGTCCGCCCGGTCGCCGCGCCATCATGCTGCAACTCGGCGCCGACTCGGTGCTGGAGGCGCCGTCGACTACGACAGACCTTCTGGCGAACGCCTTCGCACTTCGCAGGCTCATCCGTAACGTGCATATGGCGGGCTGAGCCGTACGGTCCAAAAACGGCAGGGCACAAAGCTGCTGTCGTCGACGGAACCGGCTCTCGGTGAGGTAAAGTGTGAGCAGAGTCACGCTAAGCCGATGTAAATCAGCGTGTTCGGCAAATTAAATTTTCTTCATATACACAGATCTGATATGGCGAAATGGAGGAAACCTTCACAGGATAGTGTCGGTTCATCCCACTTACTTGTTCCGGTTACTTATGAATCCGTTGCTTGCCGCCGATGCGGGCGTCTTGCGGAATGCCGTCCTTCCGCCCGAATCCTCCGCCGCGAACGCTCCCACCCCCCTCGACGCCGCTGACTGGATCCGCGGGCTCCCCTATTCTCCCGAGACCGTCACCAACCGACGGGTCGCGGAGAGCAGCTCTGGCTACGCGATCGTTCTGGTCGATACGGATTCCACCCGCCGGCAGACCCGCCGTGTGCATTTGGCCGCGGGGGCCGGGGCGCGGGTGATCACCGCCGGTGACGAGTTCGACGTGGCCGACGCGCTGCGGCTCATGGATCCCGATGCCGTCATCGTGAGCACCTCCGACGCGGTCCTGGGCGGCAAGCTGATTCGCGCCGTCCGCGCGCAGTTCGATGCGCACCACGAGCCTGTCCCGGTGATCGCGTGGCAGTCACGACTCGGGCTGCACGGCTCCCTGGCCGACCTGCTCGACGCCGGTGCCGATGCCGTGCTCGAGGATGCGAGCGACGCCGAGACGGTGTTCGCCACGGTGCGCTCGCTGCGCCGTGTGATTGCGTCGGCGACGCGCCGATCCGTCCGCGAGATCGCCCCCGTGCACACGGTGCTCGATACGCTGACGCACGGCATTGCCCTGATCGACCGTGACGGTCGCGTTCGTGAGGGCAATGCGCCCATGCACGCGCTCTGGCGCGAGCTGACCGGACAGCGCTCGTCGCCCGTGGGCGGTGATCTGGCCAACCTCCTCGTGCCCGCTGATCGCGCCGCGGTCGCCGATGCGGTCGTCGCCTTGTTCGGTGCCGCCGCTGGCGAAGTCACGGAACTCGAGTGCACCATGGGCGCCACCCCGGCGCGCGGCATTCCCGCACGGATTCGCCTCACCCGTCTGGATGATTCGGCCCAGGGGCCGGTGGTGGTGGCGCAGGTCACCGACCAGCGTGAGCATCGGCGTGCGGCCGAAGTGATGCGCGCCAGTCGCTGGCGGGCACTCGACCGTCAGCAGACGCTCGATCTGTCGAGCCGGCTGCGCGGACTGCTGTCGGCGATCTCGCAGTCGATGGCGCCGCTCGCCGGGCTTCGTGCGGGCAGTGACCTGACCGTGTCGTCCACGCATGTGGCGATGCTGCGCGGCACGCTCGCCCAGAGCGAGCAACTGCTGGACGCCCTGCAGGCGATTGCCAGCGATCAGGAGCACCCCGCCGCCCTCGTCGATGTCTGTGCGCTCGTCGACACGCACCTCGAACTGTTCCGGCAGATGCTCCCGGATCATGTGCAGCTCACCTGGGACGCCGGCGGGAACAGTGTGCTGGTGCGCGGCAGCGAGTCACAACTGCAGCAGGCGCTGACGGCCCTGGTCATGAATGCCTGGGATGCCCAGCGCAGTGGCGGGACCATTCACGTGTCGGTCCGTCATACTGACGACGTCGTGGTGATGAGCGTGGAGGACCACGGCCCCGGCGTGCCTGAGGAACGGCACGACTGGATCTTCCAGCCGATGACCACCACCCGCACCGCCGAAGGGGCCAGTGGCCTCGGACTGGTCACCGCCCGTCGTGCGGTGGAGATGCACGGTGGACAGCTGCGCCTCGACAGGTTCCGCGAGGTCGGTGCGCGCTTCGAGATCGTGCTGCCGCGCTATCGGTCGCGCGCGCAGGCGGCCAAGGCGCAGCCGGCGCGCGTGACCATCCCCCGACAGGTCGTGGCCGGCATCTGACGGGGGAAGCCTGTCGTCGAGCGCCCCGCGAGAATCGACTCTCGCGGGGCGCTTCGTTTTGCCGCATGTTGTCGCATGGACCGCCGCCTCTTCGTCGCCGCGCTCGCCGGAACATCTGCCCTTCCGGCCTTCTCTCCCCGCTTCGCGCCCGGGGCCATCCGTCGCCTGCTCGATGCCGCCGATGTGGCGAAGAGCCGCGGCGCGCCCCTGCTCGGCGCCGATGCGCCCGCGTGGCGCGGCGATGCGGCCGCCGATGCCGCCTTTGCCAGCGACGAGGACTTCTGGGAGCCGATCCAGCGCGCCTTCGACCTCGACCGCACGTGGATCAACCTCAACAATGGGGGCTGTTCGCCCGCGCCGTCGCACGTGATGGCCCAGCTCGAACGGGATCTGCGCTATTCGAACGAACTGCCGGTCATCCACATGTGGCGCGACCTCGAGCCGCGCATCGAAGTGGTCCGGCGCGAACTCGCCGCCGAGTTCGGGTGTGATACGGAAGAAATGGCGATCACCCGCAACGCCTCCGAGGCGATGCTCACGCTGATCAGCGGCATCGACTTGAAGCCGGGCGACGAGGTGCTGCTCAGCAACCAGAACTACGGCCGCATGACCAACGGCTGGAAGCAGCGCGCCCGTCGACAGGGCATCGTGGTGAAGGAGATTTCCTTCCCGGTGCCGTGTACGCAGCCGCAGCAGATCGTCGACGCCTTTGCCGCCGGCATCACGCCGCGGACGCGCGTGATCGAAATGACCCACATCACCAACCTCACCGGCCAGATCATGCCGGTGAAGCAGATCGTGGAGATGGCGCGCGCGCGCAACATCGAAGTGTTCGTGGACGGCGCACACGCCTTTGCGCAGTTCCCCTTCACGCGCGATACCCTCGGCTGTGACTACTACGGCACCAGTCTTCACAAGTGGCTGCTGGCGCCGATCGGCACGGGGTTCCTGTACGTGCGTCGCGACAAGATCCCGTCGATCTGGCCACTCTATGCGGAGAACGAGGGGCAGACCAGGGACATCCGGAAGTACGAGGAGGTGGGCACGCACCCCGCCGCGAACCACAATGCGATTTCGGTGTCGCTGGCGTTTCACCGGGCGATCGGCGCCGGTCGCAAGCAGGCGCGCCTCGTCTATCTGCGCGACCGGTGGGCGAAGCGGCTGCTCGCCGAAGGGAACGGACGTGTGCAGCTGCTCACGCCGCTCGACTCGCCATGGGGGGGCGGCATCGGCTTCTTCAACGTGGACGGCATCGAGCCCGGCAAGCTCGGTGAGTGGCTCATGAGCAAGCACCGTGTGGTGCAGACGCCGATCGGACATGCGGAGTTCAAGGGGATCCGCGTGACGCCCAACGTGTACACTACTCTCGACGAAATCGACCGGTTCGCGGAACTGGTCCTCACCGCCATACACAAGGGCATGGCATGACGAGTTGGAGCGGCAGGGCCGCCACGCTGGCGGTACTGATGTGGAGCGCTGTTGCCTCGCAGGCAGGCGCGCAGGCAGGCGGCCCCCCCTTCGAGGGGGCGGTCACGATGCGCATGTCGGCCAAGACGCCGCAGGGTGTGCAGAGCCAGCAGATGGAGTACCTGGTGCGCAACGGCAAGTTGCGCGTGAACATGCCGGGGCCCATGGGGGGAATGGCCATGATCGCCGTCCCCCAGGAGAAGAAGATGTACATGCTCGTGGCGGCGCAGAACGCCTACATGGAGATGACATTGCCCGAGGCCGCCGCCGCGGCGAAGAGTGCGGTCAGCCAGCCCGATGACGTGAAGGTCACGCGCACCGGCCGCATGGAAACGGTGGCCGGCCTCTCGTGCGAGCATGTGCAGCTGGCGTCCCGGTCCGGGGCCGCCGACATGTGCCTCTCGAAGGAGCTGGGGCGCTTCGTGAACCCGATGGAGGGGCTGCGGCAGGGCAGCGTCGCGCCATGGCAGAAGCGGATCGCCAACGAGTTCCCGCTCAAGGTCACGCTCCCCGACGGTACCGTCCCGCTCGAGGTGACCAGAGTGGAGCGCAAGCGCCTCCCCAACGACCTCTTCGCCGTACCCGAGCACTACACCAAGGTGGCCATGCCGCATCCTCCAGCCTGATCGACCGGCCGGCCATCTCGTGCCACTTCGACACGGCGGAACGAGGCTGAAACCTCCGTTCCGCTTTGTCGTTAGGGTGAACAGCCCCGCGGGACACGCCCGCAGCCGCCCGCGGCTCTGATACAGGACACCGGAGGACCGATGATCGCTATGCTGCTTTCGTTCGCCATCGCCAGCATACTCGCCGTCGTGCTGCACGGCACCACGCGCAAGTTCGTGCGCAACCGCCTGCGCTATGTGGACGCCGTGCAGAAGTCGCTGGCGCCGTGGCTCGCCGGGGGCGCTGCTTTTCTGGTGGGCAGCGTGGCGGTGGGCATTCTTCCCCTCGTGGGCCTCGGCACCGCTCTCACCGCGGCGCTCGCCGTCGGTTCCGGGGTCGCGGCCGGCGCCCGCGACATCCGGCAGGGCATCTCGCCCGTCGTCTACGGACCGTGAGGGTCCTGGCGCGCCACGGGCGGCCCCGTATGTAGAATTGGAGCATGACTGCTCCCGAAATGACCTCGCAACCCACGGATCGATCAGCCATTCCGTGGGTTGCCCCGTTTGCGGTGTTCATGGTGTGGCTGGCTGTCGGCCCAAGCCTCGACATCCCCCAGCCGTGGGAATCGGTGGCACGCGTGGCGGTGCTGCTGGCGGTGCTGCTCACGGTCTCACGCGATCTGGTCTTCTCTCTGCGCGTGCGGCACGTGCTGCCGAGTGTGCTCATCGGTCTCGGCGTGTTCGTGATGTGGGTCGCACCCGATCAGCTCTTCCCGGCCTACCGTGCGCACTGGCTGTTCCAGAACAGCGTGACCGGTACGATCACCACGAGTATTCCGGCGAACGAACTGGCCGACCCGCTGGTGGTATCGCTGCGCGTGTTCCGCGCGGCGATTCTGGTACCGATTCTCGAAGAGCTGTTCTGGCGTGGCTTCCTGCCGCGCTGGATCGTGAACAACGACTGGTCGAAGGTGCCCCTCGGTACCTACAACACCCTGGCGTTCGTGGGGACGGCGCTGCTCTTCGCCAGTGAGCACGGTCCCTTCTGGGAAGTGGGGTTGCTGTGCGGGCTGATCTACAACTGGTGGATGTGGAAGACGCGATCGCTCGGTGATCTCGTGCTGGTGCACGCCGTGACCAACGCCGCGTTGGCGGCGTTCGTACTCGTCACGAAGCAGTACGCTTATTGGATGTGAGCTCGGGGCATCTCGGCTTCCCGCAGGAGCATCGCCTGTGGGCCGGCGAAGTCGAGCAACAGCACATCGCCGTGTCCGTGTACGATGCGCACGGACATGGAGTGTGGGGCCGCGGGGTTGTCGGTGTGCAGCGTGTCGCCCTCGACCCGGTACACGAGTTCGATCACCTGATCCTTGCCGCCCACATCCACGTGGTACCGCAACACCCCGGCGGGGAGGAACTCCATGCGCACGCCGGGCGCAAAATCGAGTGCAGGATCGGCGCGCATGAGGCGCCACGTGCCAAACAACCAGTCCGTCGACATGGGTGAACGATAATGCGGTTCGGGGTACATGTGGTGATCGCCGCGGCCTTCCTCCTCGCCGCCCGCTCGGACATGGCGGTGGCGCAGGCACCGCCGGCTGGCACGGTGCGCTTCAATCATGCGCCGTTCGACAGCCTGTTGGCGGCCCATGTGCGCGATGGTCTGGTCGACTACGACGCCTTCGCGAAGGCATCCGCCTTTCCCCGTTACCTCGCCTCGCTCGACAAGGCGCCCGTGACGAAGATGGAGGAGGCCGAGCGGCTGGCGTTCTGGCTCAACGTGTACAACGCGTACACGATCCAGCTGATCGTGCAGCACGGTGAGCGGCAGTCCATTCGCCGCATCAACCCCACGCTCGGGTTCCTCAGGCTCAAGGGCCCGTGGAACGAGCGTGTCGTGCGGGCGGCCGGACGCACGTACACGCTCGACGAGGTGCTGCACCGCATCCTGCGCAAGCAGTTTCACGATCCCCGCGTGCATTACGCCGTGGTGCCCGGCAGCAAGGGGGCTCCGCCGCTGCGCAGCGAGGCGTACACTGGGGAGCGCCTCGAGCAGCAACTGGAGGATCAGGCGCGGCGGTTGCTCTCCGACACCACGCGCACCTGGTACCGCAAGGGCGTGCTGGGGGTGAACCAGATCTTCGTGGCGTACGAGCGGGACTTTGCCTCGTCACGCAAGGAACTGGTGCAGTCGCTGGCGCCGTACGTCACGCTGCGCACGGACGAAAAGCAGCGTGACCGCCTCTTCGAGGGGAAAGCCATCCTGTTCCCGCGCGAGTACGACTGGTCGCTCAACATCATCACGCAGCGCTGACGCGCCAGGCCGCAGTGACCAATCCGTTGGCGTCCTTGGCGTAGGGCATCCAGACCAGGGCGCACAGCTGGACCATCACATCGCCGCTCTTCGCCTTCACCAGAACCTCCTCGAGCGTCTCCTGTTGGGCGTCGTAGGCGGCGCCGAGTGCGTCGACGTCGGCCTGCAGCTTGGCTTCCAGGTCGGCGTACTGTTGCTGCAGCGCCGCGAGCGACTCCTGGGCGCGCACCACGTCGCCGGCCTGTTGTGACGCACGGCCGGCACCGCGGGTTGCCGTGGCCACCTTGCCCAGCGTCCCCGCGCCCACCTTGCCGCGGCCGAAGATGGCGCCAAGGATGGCGCCACCCACGCTGATGGCGGTGTCCATCTTGGCTTGCGTGGCCTGCGCCTGCTCCCGCTGCACCGCCTGCTCGGCGCGGCGCAACTTGTCCTGCATGGCGGTGAGCCGGGCGGCGTACTTGCCGCGCAGGACTTCGATCCTGGCGTCCCGTGCCTCGTGCGCCAGCACCTGCAGACGGATGCGGAACTGCGCCGCCGATTCGCCCGGCTTCGAGGTCTGCTTGAGTGCGGCGCTCTTGTACAGCACGACCTGCTCGTTGGTCACCACCCATTTCTGCAGCAGCTTCGCCCACGCCGCATAGTGCTTTGCCTTGGTGGCAACTGCCGGGAGGGCGCCGAATGCGGCTCCGTCGCGCGGCCTCTGCTCCAGCTGCGATGGATCGAGTTCGATGCGCTCGGCGCTGTCCCACTCGAGGGCGATCGGGCCGTCATCAGGAGTGGCCACCAGGCTCACGCGGCGCTGTTCCGTCACCCCCAGCCTGACATTGGTGAAACCCACGTCGGCGAGGCCGAGCACCACAGGATTGTACACGAGCGGACCATGGTGCGCGGCGACTGGCGGCAGGAAGAACTGCGGCACGTCGTGCGGCAGCACGGGAGGCTGACTGCCGCGCGCGTCGAGCGCACCGAGGCCGCCGCCGGTTCCGGAGGGACTGCTGACGGGAGACGCCAATGTGGGCACGGCCGCCGCGGTCACCGGGTGCTGGGCGGTGACGCTCTTGATCTGTTCGCGCGTCATTGGGCCAGCGAGATACGACAGGGTCCAGCGTGTTTCGAAGGTGATGGGCGCGGGTTCGTGCACGCTGTGCAGGAGGAACACGCGCTTGCCCAGACCGGCGATCGTCTGCTCCATGGCGGTCTTGTCGAACGGCTGTCCGCCGCTCACCCCCTCGAGCCCTTCCATCACGCGCATCTTGTCGCGTTCGGTCTGCAGGCGGCCAATGAACCAGGTGCCGGTATTGGAGAGGCCGCGATAGTCGAGGTCCACGGGGTTCTGCGTGGCGAGTACCACACCGAGTCCGAAGGCGCGCGCCTGCTTGAGCAGCGTGAGCAGCAGCACCTTGCTGGGGGGATTGGCGACCGGCGGCATGTAGCCGAACAGCTCGTCGATATAGAGAATCGCGCGCAGCGACCCGGTGCCCGGCTGTGTGCGGACCCACGCAATGATGTCCGAGAGCAACAGCGTCATGAAGAACATGCGCTCGGCGTCATTGAGATGCGCGATCGAAAGCACGCTGCCACGCGGCTTGCCGCTCGGATCGTACAGCAGCGACGCCGTGTCCAGCGGCTCGCCCTGCATCCAGGTCTTGAAGCCCGGCGATGCGAGCAGGTTGTTGAGCTGCATGGCCAGCGCCATACGGTCTTTTGGTGGGAAGACCGTATCGAGCGGCATCACCCCCACCGTGCTGAATGGCGGGTTCTGGATGCCACCGATCAACCCCGCGAGGTCGAGACTGCGTCCTTCGAGCCAGGCGTGATGCAGCAGGTTGGCGAGAAGGATGTGTTCACGACTCGCAATGGGATCGGCGTCGATGCCAAGCAGCGCCAGCAGCGAGGTGGCCGTCGCACTCACGCGTTCCTGCAGCGCTTCCTCATCGGCGCGCACCGCGGCGGGCGGTGCATCGAATGCCTTGAGGAGCGACAGCGGGCGCCCCGCGGTGCTCCCCGGCGTGTAGATGGTCACGTCGGCGGCGTCGTGGAAGCGTTGGATGCGCGTGCCGTCCTGTCCCCACCCGGCGAGGCCGTTCTTCCAGAGTTCCGCCTGCTGCGCCGCGAACTGATCGGCGGTGAGGCCGGCATTGGTGGCCTGCTGCGGGTCCACCCACGGACGAAAATCCTGCGCGGCGAGGGCCGGGAAACGCAGCGCGAGGTTGCCCAGATCCCCCTTGGGGTCGACCGCAATCACCGGCACCTTGTCGATCAGGGCTTCTTCGATGAGCCCCACACCCAAGCCGGTCTTGCCGCTACCGGTCATGCCGATGATCACGGCATGCGTGGTGAGATCCTTCGCGTCGTACAGCACGAGATCGTTGGCGCGCGTGCGCGTGGGGATGTCGTACCGCTTGCCGAGATAGAAGGCGCCGAGGGTTTCGAAGTCGGTCACGGGGTCAGTCCTTGGTCGGAGCGGGGGGCGCGAGGCGCACATGGTCGAAGATGGCACGCGCATGCCGCCGGATATTGTCGATTTCGTAAGGACGGATCGGCGTCTCCGCGCCGTCGACCGTCTTGCGCTGCTCGGCGAGCGAGTTGCCCGCGAATGTCACCTCAATCTGCACGGTCATGGGGGCGGGGCTGCGATCGGGCTGCTGCACCGTCTGCGTGCGTGTTTCGCGGTAGCTCGACAAGCTGCCGTCGTTGGCGAACTGCAGTGCGCGCTCGGCCTTGCCGTCGGTACCGAACGTCACCTGTTCGGCGATCGAGGTCAGCACCCCCTGTTCCACGGTGCTGGTCCAGCTGATCACTTCGTCACCGTCCTGCCACGTCCCCTGCGCCTTGGCGTCGATCGCCGCGCCGAGTGGTGCAGAGGCGCCGACGCTGTCGGTCGCCGGCCGATCGGCGGGAGCGCAAGCCACGAGCAGGGCAAGCGCACAGGCGGTCCGCATTCGAAATGCTCTGGTCATTCCCAATTCTACCGCGCCGGCGCCGAAAGGGCGCTCGGCGTGGTCGGCCATGCGCTACGCGGGGGTGATCTCACCGCGAGAGAGCAGATGGCGCACGGCGTCGTTGGCGTCGACCCGGCGCTGCAGGTCGCGCACCACCTCGAGTTGCTCGGTGAGTGAGCCGGGAATGCTCTGGCCGGCCTCGAGGCGGAGGAGCTCCAGTCGGATGTTTTCGAGCGCGGCCACGGTTGCACCAAGCCGTGCTTGCGCGGCCGCATGATCGCGGTGCAGGACGGCCAGGGTGTCCTCGTTCGGTGCGCCGCCCATGCGCAGGGCGCGCTGCGCTTCGTGGAGCTCCTGTACCTGTACGCGCAGCAGCGCGGCACTCCTGGCAAGGCCGGCCGCGGCCACCGGAAGCTCGCGAAGCGACTCCTGCAGCGACTGCGGCAGTCGTGCGAAAATGTCGTGCGCGGCGCGATCGAGCAGCACTTCGGTCGGGGCATTGGCGGGTGCCACGCGAGCGCTGGTGTTGCGAGCGCGGCCACCGAACCATCCCACCACGCGCTCGGCCAGCGGCTTGCGCACGAAGGCATACAGCCAGCTGCTGAACCCCGATTCGTGCCGCATGCCGGTCAGCGCCCGATGGATCAGGATCGGCGGGGCGAGCCACGTGAGCACATTGCCGGCGAGTTCGATTACCGCGGGCAACGCCTGCTCGTCGATCGATCCCTGGGCATAGCCCAGCACCGAGGCGGCGGTGAGCATGAGCGCGCCCTTGATCGGCCCCACCTCGGTGACCGGGGGCGCGGGTGGCGGGGCGAGGGCAGTAGCCACGTCGTCGGGCGACACGCCGGCCCGCAGGGCACGGCGCATGGCCAGCAGGGTCTCACCGCCGCGCACCGCCATCGAGATGGAGGCAAAGGTCAAGACGGCTTGCACGGTCGCCACCATGATTCCGCGGCCGAACGTACGCGCTTCCTCCCCGAGGACCAGGAGAAATCCGGCATACGCGATCGCGATCGTCCAGTCGGCGAGCGACATGGTCCCCACAATCCCCGCACGCACGGCGCGGGCGCCCACCGGCAGCTCGCCACCATCCTGCGTGCGCTCGAGCGCTGCCACGAAGGCGGCGGCGTCGTCGAACCGGTCATCGGGGCGCAGGGCGAGGCACTGATCGATCGCGTCGGCCAGCGACACGGGGAGGCGCGGGGCGTGGCGACGCAGCGAATCGTCCGGCGACGACGTATCGACCTGTTGCTGCTGCCGCGCCATGAGCGCCACGGCATTGAGGCCGCGATGGGGATAGCGACCGCTCGCCGCGAAGAAGAGGGTCACGCCGAGTGCGTAGAGATCGGCGCGGCCGTCCACTCGGCCCCCCATGGCCTGCTCAGGGGCCATGTAGCGCATCGTCCCCGCAACGTCGTCCGCGCTCGTCTGCACACCGTCCGCGGGGGTGGAGACCGTGGCGGAGGCCGTAGTGAGCGCAATGCCGAAGTCGGCGATGAGGGCGCGGTCGCTCCCCTGCTCGAGGAGGATGTTCTCCGGCTTCACATCGCGATGGACCACGCCGCGCTCGTGCGCGTAGGCGAGTGCCCAGCCGATCTCCCGGCCAATGCGGCGCACGTCGTCGGCGTGCAGCGTGCCCACGCGATGCAGACGTTCGGCGAGCGTTTCCCCCTGCACATAGCTCATCACGAACCAGGCGAGGTCGCCGGCTTCGGCCACTTCGTGGATCGGAACGATGTGCGGATGAAAGCACTGCGCTGCCAGTCGCGCCTCGCGGAGGAAGCGACGGCGCATCTCGTCGCGGCGGGACAGCGACGGGTTGAGGAGCTTGATCGCCACCGGGCGCTCGAGAATCACGTCGCGCGCGAGGTACACGATGCCCATGCCCCCGCGCCCGAGTTCACGCTCGAGGGAGAACCGGCCGGCGAGGGCGGTCTGTAGCGCGAGGAACGACGGATCGGAGTGAGAGGGCACGGCGATCGGCATGGTCGCTCCTACGCAATGAGGGCGGGGTGGGGTTTCGTGCAGCGCCCGCCCAGCCACCGGGTCAGAATTCGCGGCGCTTCATTTCCTTGAAAATTTCCTTGGCTTCCGAGTCGTCACGTTCGACGGTGCCGCGGGTGGCCTGCAGCGTGGGGTCGTACCCCTGCGGGGCGGGCTTCTTCACCTGGGCGGCCTTGGCCTGCGTCTTCTTGAGCAACGACTTGAGCTGGTTGTCCTTCATCGGCGTGTGCTCCGTATGGGCGACGTGGGAGGGCGATCACTGGGTACGGCTCCCACTTCACGTTGCGGCGTACGGCGAACGCTGTAAAGAGCGGAGTCGGGAAATCATCGAACGCACCACGCTCACCGTGGCGGCCGCGACCCCAATGGTGCCATGCCGAGCTGTTCGAGGATCAGCGACATGACGCGTCCTCCCGGTATCGTGGACGGCGCGATCACCTCGAAATGCCCGCCGTCCACCCGCTCGACCGTGGCACGGTCTCCGGCGCGCGCGGCGGCCGTGGCAAACGCCTCCCGGACCGCCAGCGGCGCAATGCCGTCCTGGTCACCGGCCACATGGACCGATGGGACGCCGAGGGGGAGCATCGCGATCGGGGAGCCCTGTGCGATTCGCTCGGGGAACGCCGCAGGTTCCCCGCCGAGCAGCCGCACGGCACCCACGCTGCACCCGTTGCGTGGGCGGGCCGCGAACTCCGCGAGATCGGCGATACCACCGATCGACACCACGCCGCGAAGCGGAAGGGGAGGGCCCCCGGCGCTGACGAGCGGGCTCGAGGCCGGAAGTCCCCGGCGGGCCGCCAGCCACAGGGCCAGGTGGCCACCGGCCGAATGCCCCGCCACGACCACGCGGGTCGTGTCGATAGGATAAAGGCGCGCGAGGGGGCGCACGTAATCGGTCGCACGAGCCACGTCGCTGAAGGTACCGGGCCACCCGCCACCCGGATGGTCGGCTCGGCGGTACTCCACGTTCCAGGTGGCTACGCCGTACTGCGGCAGCGCGTCGGCCAGTGGTGAGGTATTCCTGATCGTGGCGAACGACGAGATCCAGCAGCCGCCGTGAATCACGACCACCAGCGGCACCCGTGCGTTCGGCTGCACGCGGGGCAGCCGCAGCACCCCGAACTGCAGGGAGTCATCACCGTAGGCAACGCGCACCCCCGGATCGCCGATCGCCATGGTGTCCACGTCGCCGGCGCGGAGGAGACGGGGCGGCGCGGACGGCGCTGGAGGCGTGGACTGTCCCGTGGCGACCGACGGCCCGCACAGGGTCAGCGCCAGCACCACGGACTGCGCGAGGCGCTGCGAGCGGGAGCGCAGCGCGTGGGAGCGAAGAACACGCGTGTTCGCGTGAGCAGGCAAGCTCAAGCGAGAGAAATGGTCGTGATTCCAAATCATGACGCCAACATGCCAGTGACCCGGGCGGCCGTCCAGACGTCTTGCCTGCGTGCGTGACTCCGGCGTGACGCGCCCTCCCGAAGTTCAGTGTTGACGGCTGAAACTGGGAGCGCTAACGTCTAGGAGCTTTCAGATCATGATGGGCGCGCTACGGCGCGGGAAACGCAGGAGCAGGCGACTTCGGGGACCTGGCTGAACGCGGGTCCCTTTCTTGTAGCCGCACATCAGGATCCGATGCTTGGCCGACGTTGCACGACGTCGACTAACCCGCGCGGGGGAACGGTCCGCGAATCAACATGAGTGCTCGGTGCGTACGGCAGGGCCGGACTCCGAACACACAGCAACAGGAGCAGTGCCATGCGTACGACCGGCAAGGTGAAGTGGTTCAAC
>CAZNZG010000081.1:0-13235 GCA_964577455.1 uncultured Gemmatimonas sp.
GGGGGCTCGAACCCCTGACCTCTGCAATGCGAATGCAGCGCTCTCCCAGCTGAGCTACAGCCCCATGGTTGCCCGGACAACAAAGGCCCCGCTCCTGTGGCGCGGGGCCCATCGGGTAACGGAGGGGAAGCTAGTCCCTGACTGGCACGTGTCAAGGGACGGCACTACAACGCACCGCATGGCGTTCCTCCGGATTATGAGCACGCACCGCACCTCCAGCAGGCACGCCCTGGATTCCGATTACGTCCGCGACCAGCTGGTTCCGCGTACGGTAGACGTGAACGGCAAGACATATCACCCGGCCGGCGAATACGTGCTGTACTGGATGCAGAGCACGCATCGCCTGGAAGAGAACTGGGCATTGCGCGCGGCGATCCGTACCGCCAACCGGGTGAACCTGCCGCTGGTGATTCACCAGGGGCTCGACCCCACCTATCCGCACGCCAGCGATCGACACCACACCTTCATTCTGCAGGGGGCGCGTGACACCGCCCGCGATGCGGCGCAGCGCGGCCTGCATTACCAGTTCGTGCTGCGTCGCCGCCGTGACGACGATCGTCGGGTGGTGGACCGCCTGGCTGCGCGCGCCTACGTGGTCTTCACCGATCTCTTCCCCACAGCCGGGATTCGCGAGCGGGTGGCGCGGTTCGGTGACCGGGTGACCTGCCGGGTGCTCGCGATCGACAGCGTGTGCACCGTGCCGAGCGGCGCCTTCACCAAGGCGGAGTTCGCGGCGCGTACCATCCGCCCGAAGATCGCGAAGCTGATCGATCACGCCATCGAGCCGGTGGCCGAGGGGGAGCCGCAGGTCGCCGTGTCGGATGCGCTGCGGGCCTCCCTGCGCGACACGATCGCCGCCGGCGGCGGTCTGGCTCCCTTGCCCCTCGCCGCGATGAGCGACGAGGACATTGCGCGCGAGGTGGCCGCGTGCGAGATCGATCACGCGGTGCCGGCCGTGTCGCTCGCGGGCGGCAGCTTGGCGGCGGAGGCGCGCTGGACGCATGTCCTGCAACACGTGCTGCCGCACTACGACGAACGGCGCAACGAAGCGAGTGATGGAGACGGGACCTCGCGCCTCTCCCCGTACCTCCATTACGGTCAGATTCCCTCGGCGAGACTGGTGCGCGAGGCGCGCGAAGCCGGGCTGTCGGCTACGAGCCTCGACGCATTCGTGCAGCAGGTCACCACGTGGCGGGAGCTCTCGTTCAACTGGTGCGTGCGCACCCCCAACTTCGACCGACTCGAGGCGCTCCCCGACTGGGTGCAGCGCACGATGGCCGAGCACGCGAACGACCCGCGTCCGCATCACTACGATCTGGACGAACTCGAAGCCGGCACGACCGGAGACCGGCTGTGGAACGCCTCACAGCACGAGCTCGTGACGCAGGGGGTCATCCACAACTACCCGCGCATGCTCTGGGGGAAGACGGTACTGCTGTGGACGGAGAGCTACGAGCAGGCCCGCACGTGGCTCTTCCACCTGAACGACAAGTACGCACTCGACGGGCGCGACCCCAATAGTGTGGGCGGAATCATGTGGTGTCTGGGCCTGTGGGACCGCCCGTGGGGAAACAAGCCGATCTGGGGCGGCATCCGCCCCATGGTCACGAGCCGCGCGAAGCTCAAGTTCGATGTCGAGGGCTACGTGGCGAGAGTGCGTGGAAGCAGGCTGCTTTGAAGGGCGACGGAGAAACGGCGTGAGGGGTAACGGGAAAAGAGCTAAAGAGAAACGGCGAAATGGTTAAGGAGAAAAAGAGAAACGGCGACAAGGGTAATGGGGAAAGGGGAAGGACTTTTCCCGTTACCCTTTTCGCTTTTCTCGGTCGCCCCTTTTCCCCTTACCCCTTTCGCTTTTTCTCGGTCGCCCCTTTTCCCCTTACCCTTTTCGCTTTTTCTCAGTCGCCCCTTTTCCCCTTACCCTTTTCGCCGTTTCTCTTTCGCTGTTCTTTGTTCGCATGCCCACGCTCGACTTTTCCATCGTTCCTGCAGTATCGGCTGTGCGCACCGCCGCCGAACGGCTGCGTTCGTTCCTTCCGCCGTCGCGGCTGATACGTTCCGACGCACTGTCGGACCAGCTCGGCGTCGAGGTGCTCTTCAAGCTCGAACTCGAGAATCCGACCGGGTCGTTCAAGGTGCGCGGCGCGTACAACGTGCTCGCCGGGTTGTCGCCGGAAGAGCGCGCCCGCGGTGTCGTGGCCTCCAGCGCCGGCAACCACGGGCTTGGGGTCGCGTATGCGGCCAAGGCGTTCGACACCCCGGCGATGCTGTATGTGCCGAGTACCGCGCCGCAGGTGAAGAAGGACGGGATCCGCGCACTCGGCACCATCGTGAACGACGAGCAGCCGGACTACGATGCCGCCATGGTCGTGGCCAAGGCGCACGCCGCCCGCGAGGGGATCCGCTTCATCAACCCGTGCCTCGGGCTGGACCTGCTGGCCGGCCAGGGGACGGTCGCGCTGGAGCTCCTCGAGCAGTGTCCGACGATGCAGACTGTCGTGATCTGTACCGGCGGTGGCGGGTTGCTCGGGGGGATGGGGAGTGTGCTGCGCCAGCTGGCCCCGGGGGTGCGAGTGGTGGGCGTGCAGACGGTGGAGACCGCCGCCATGACCCACAGCGTACGGGCCGGTCGGGTCATCGACACCGTGGTGACCCCCACGCTGGCCGACGGTCTGGCCGGTCAGATCGACGAGGATGCGCTGCACATCGGTCAGCAGTGCGCCGACGACCTGCTGCTGGTGACCGAGGAGGAGCTGGGGGAAACCATCGCCTGGCTACACCGCAGCACCGGGATGGCCGTCGAAGGCGCCGGGGCTGTTACGGTGGCGGCGCTTCGGCATGGCTACCTCACGGCACCGGCTGGCCCGCTGGTGGCGCTGGTCAGCGGGCGCAACATCGATTCGACCAGGCTCGACCTGCTTCTGGCCCGCCACCCCGGCTGACCACGACAACCGTCACAGATCCCGCAGGCTGCGGGGCGTCACCTTCCGGATAACGAAAACCAAAAGGGCCGGGTCCACTTCGTCGTGGACCGGCCCTTTCGTTCATGGACGTCGTGCGGCGCCGCAGCTCAGCGGGCGGACGATTCGTCGGAGCGCGGCGCCTCGCTGCGCGGTCGATCCGCGGGCGAAATACGCAGCTGGTTGTTGGTGTCGCGGGCCACCTGCATCGGCACCTCCCGCTCGTTCATCCGGGCTATGCGGGCCTGACGGGCCGCCGCACTCCGCGATTCCCCACCCTCACGACCGATAGCGGCCATGTGGGCACGATCGCGGCTTACGGTGACGCCGCCCTTGCGACCCGCTTCCCGTGCTTCGTCGGACGACCATTCATGCGCCGTCCCTTTTTCGTGGGCTGCTCGCCCACCCTTGCTCGCGATCTCGCGCTGACGCGCGGGATCCATCGACGCGAACCCGCGTCGGCTCTTTCCGGTCATACGCCCCCCGGCCGTCCGGAAGTTGGGATCAAGTGCGCTGCGCGTTTTCCGATCATGAAGCGTGTCACAGAAAACGCACACCGCGGGGATTGCATTTCCCCTCTACTGCAAACCCGATGCCGCGCTTGGGCCCGCATGCTGGCAACTCCCGATAACAGAAACCCGGGAACGCGGGGATGCTGTCACAGCGCCGGTACGGACGATGAGATCGGGCGGGACTGGTCTATATTCCGGACATGCCTCTGCTCGTCCGCTTCCTTGGTACCGCCGCCTCGCGCCCCACCGTCGAAAGGGGGGTCGCCTCCCTCGCCATCATTCGTGAGGGGCAGACTCTGCTATTCGACTGCGGCGAGGGGACGCAGCGCCAGATGATGCGATACGGGGTCTCGTTTGCATTCGAAGATCTGTTCTTCACGCACACCCACTCGGACCACATCCTCGGGCTGACCGGCCTCATCCGGACCATGGCGTTGCAGGGACGAACCGAGCGGCTCCGCTTGTGGGCCCCCCGTGGCGCCGGGAAAACGTTGCGCCAATGCATCAGCTTGGGTGGCGAGCGCACCACGTTTCCTGTGGACATCACCGAACTGGAAGCCGGCGCCACACTTTCGCGGGGCGACTACCGGATCGAAACCTTCGCCGTGGACCACGGCCCCTCCACCTCCCTCGGCTACGCGCTGGTCGAGGAGGAGCGGAAGGGGCGATTCAACCCCGATCTGGCCCGTGAACTCGGGATTCCCGAAGGGCCGCTCTGGGGGCGCATCCATCGGGGGGAGGCCATTACCCTCGACGACGGACGCGTGATCGAGCCATCGGTACTGGTAGGTGAGCGCCGCCGCGGCCGGCGGATCGTCCTGACCGGCGACAGCCGCCCCTGTCAGGCGACGATCGACGCCGCGCACGACGCCGACCTCCTGATCCACGAAGCCACCTTCGCCGACGAGGAAGCGCTCCGCGCACTCGAAACCGGCCACAGCACCGCCCGCGAAGCCGCCCAGGTGGCGCTCGCCGCCAAGGCCCGGCGCCTCGTGCTGACCCACATCTCCGCGCGCTACTCCCTGAACGCCAAGGAACTCGAGCGCGAAGCCCGCCACGTGTTCCGCAACACGACGATCGCCAAGGACGGCCTCGAGATCGAACTCGACCTCACCGAGGAACTCGCGGCAAAGGACTAGCGCCCCCCTTTCCCCTGCCCCTTTTCACCGTTTCTCTTTTCGCCCTTTCTGTTTTCGCCGTTACCTCCCCAACTGCCCCAGCCTCCTCAGTCTCGGCACCCTCCACGCCACCGTCGCCGCCACCGCCAACGTGGCCGCCCCTCCAACCACGACGGCCGTGACCGCGCCCCACCACCGCGCCGTCAGTCCGCTCTCGAACGCCCCGATCTCGTTCGAGCTGCCGATGAAGATCTGATTCACGCTCGACACGCGCCCCAGCAGCGCCTCCGGGGTACGCATCTGCAGCATCAGGCTGCGGATCACTACGCTCACCATGTCGCTCGCGCCGCCGAGGGCGAGGAAGGCGATCGACAGCGGCAGGCTCCGACTGAGCCCGAAGCCGATCGTGCAGAGGCCAAAGCCAGTGACGGCCAGCAGCAGATTGCGCCCCGAGTGCGCGAAGGGCGGAAAGCGCGTGAGGAGAATGCTCGAGAACACGGCCCCTACCGCGGGCGCCGCCCGCAGCAGCCCGAGCCCGGTGGGTCCGGCGTGCAGGATCTCGCCGGCGAAGACCGGCAGCAGCGCCACGGCGCCGCCGAACAGCACCGAAAAGAGATCCAACGTGAGGGCGCTCAGCAGCAGCGAATCCCCGAACACGAAGCGCAAGCCGCCAAGGATCGCCACACGCATGGGCTCTGCCTGAGTCACGTCGCGCACGGGTGAACGGTGGCGCACCGTGAAGAGCAGGACGACCGCGAACGCCATGAGGATCGCGTCGACGGCATAGCTCAACGTGATGCCGCCGATTGCGTAAAGCAGGCCGCCCAACGCCGGGCCAAGAACCGCCGCCAGCTGCCAGCTGCCGCTGCGCCAGGTCACCGCATTGCTGTACAACGTACGTGGTACGAGCTCCGCGCTCAGCGCCTGCCGCGCCGGCTGCAGGAACGCGCGAGCCACACCGCTCACCACGATCACCGCATAGATCGCGCGCACGCGCGCGGGGGCCGTGAGGTCACCGAGCGCCGTCGGGTGCGGATGGCCGAGCCACCACAGCCCGATCGAGCATCCCACCAGGACCAGGAGTGCCGTGAGGGCGATGCGCCGGCGATCGCGTGTATCTGCCACATGGCCGGCAAACAGCGACATGCTGATGGCCGGCAGTGCCTCCGCGAGCCCGACCAGACCGAGTGCCAGCGGATCGCGCGTGAGATCGTAGATCTGCCATCCCACCACCGTCCCCTGGATCTGAATGCCCAGGGTCAGCGTAAACAACGCGAGGATGTAGCGCCGAAAATTGGGAAAGCGCAGCGCGGCGAAGGTATCGCGTGGCGTTTCGGCCTCTGGGGTGGTAACGGACATGCCCCGAATCTACACGGCCACCACAGAGGGGCCGGCGGATCCGGGGCGTATCGCGGCGCGCAGGGTCGCTGCGCGCGGCCGCAGTGTTCAGCGGCGGACCACGAGGCCCACGCCGGCAAAGTAGTCGCGCTTTGCGGCGGACGGCCCCATGCCACCGCGCACGTCAAGCTGCACGTCGGGGCTGAAGAGGAAGGTGAAGCCGCCGTTCACGTACTTGCTCACCGTCTTCGATCCATCCTGTGGCGCGAAGGCAAACGCCTCGGCGTACACGCCGACACGCTCACTCGCTGCGTAACCGAACGAGCCGCTACCCGAGTACTCGGTGAAGCTGCGGACGCCGTCGTAGGGGCGAGCGGCATTCAGATTGCTCGAGAAGCTCGTACGGTCGCTCAGCGTCCAGGAGCCGATCACCTTCACTTCGGGTTGCGCGCGCTGCGACCGATAGAAGCTGCTGCCGCTCGGTACGGTGGTGTGCGTGATGATGGAGAGGGCCGGGCGCCACGACGGGCCATCAGCCCCCTCGGTGAGCCCGAACTTGAAGCCGACCGAAGCGTCCTGACGACCGGTGGTGAGCACGTCGGCCGCGCGTTCACGCACGAAGGAATTGCCGGCCACACGCAACTCGACCTTCGATGACAGACCGGCGCGCACGAGCACTTCGCCGAAGGTCGTCGCGCGGGTCTCCCCCTCACGTGAGAACGTGCTGCCGCTCTCGACCTGCACATGGCCGGCATCGATGGTGACGGGCGCTTCGGTGAAGTCGGGGCGATCGGAAACAAGGGCGTCACGGGTACCCATGGAGGCGCACGCGGACAGGGTGACGGCAGCCGCAGCGGCGACCAGCGAGTGACGAGCGAGCATGGAGGGGGCCGAAAAGAAGGGGGGCCTGGGACCAGCCGCATCGCATGGTCTGCCCCTTCGTGTCGGCGCACCTTGTCATCCCCTTTAGCGGATCGTCACAAAAACCGGGCGGATCGTCACAAAAGGCTCGCTGAACCTCGAGCGCAGCGCCGCGGCCCCCCTCCGGCCTCGCGCCTCAGCCCTGACGAGCCTCGTCCTGCCGCTCTTCGAGACGGCGACGGCGACGTGCCTGCGCCGCATCGTATCGGCGCTGCTGCTCTTCCGTCTCCGGCAACACCTTGGCGATGGGTACCGGGCGTCCGTTACGGTCGATGGCCACGAAGGTGAGATAACAGGTATTGGTGTGGCGCCGCGTCCCGTTGATCAGGTCCTCCGCTTCCACGCGCACGCCGATCTCCATGGACGTGTTTCCCACGAAGTTGACCGAGGCCTTGCAGGTCACCAGGTCGCCCACATGAATCGGCTCGCGGAAGTCCACGCGATCGATCGACGCCGTGACGCAGGCCGTGCGCGCATGCCGGAACGCGGCCACTGCGGCGGCCTTGTCCACCATGGCCATGATGGCACCACCGAAGGCATGGCCGAGGATGTTGGCATCCTGCGGCATGATCAATTCACTGGTCTCGTGCTGCGAAGCAGCCACAGGTCGTGCAGTCCGGTCAGTCATTCGGGGGAACGATAGGTGATTCGTCGCAGCGCAGCGTGCGCGGCATGGATCGGTGCCATCGGCGGCGCGTGGCGCCACGCCGCACGCTGCACGAGGCCGTCGAGTGCCGTGGAGACGTCGAACGCGCGCGCGAGCGCCGCGCGTCCGGCGCTGTCGAGCGGAGGGGCGTCGAGCGCGATGAGCTGGTAGGCCGGCGCAGCCACCGTGGCCACCGGCCACTCGCGCTTCGACGACGCCAGGCCGAGCGATCGAAGCACGAGCGCCAGCGCCTCGCCATCGTCCGAGGGAGAAGCCACCACCTCGTATCCGGTGCGCTCCCAGCGCACCCGGCTGGAATCGGCGGTCCACTCGGGCAACGTGCGGCGCACAGCCTTCCACCACGCCGGCTCGCGGACCATGAGTGGCGGCAGATACAGCGCCAGCGCTTCCCCGTCGGGAGCACTGCCCGGTACCATGAACGACACCGCCGGATCCCGCGACAGGTCGGTGATGCCGTAACTCGTGGAGTCGAACACGAAGCTGTCGAGTGTTTCCAGCGCCGCCTCCGCACGATCGTCACCCGATACCCCGGCCTTGCGGATACTGTCGGTGAGCTGCGCGAGTGATGCACGGGCATCGGCGAGAACCCTCGACGATTCAGTCGCACCGAGCAGTTCGGACAGCATCGGCCGATGCCCGGAGCGCACGTCCACCACATAGCGCTTGCCACGATGCTGGTGCGGCGGCCCCCCTTCGATATCGGCGTTGAGCACGTGCTCGAAGGTGATGTACGGACCGTGGACGTCGAGAATTTCAATCTCGTCGTGCACCACCGTGCGTGGATCGTCGGGCACGTCGTCGGCGTTCGGATCCACTTCGAGTTCGGCAGGGTTCGCCTTGCGCCACGCAGCCAGTTCACGAAGCACGGTGCTGTCGGCGAAGAGCAGCGTGCTGTCGGATGAGCGCAGCGCCCGCGACCAGAGTCGCACCGTGGCGAAACTGGCGTCGGGGTACTCGGCGCCATCGTCGCTCATGAAGATCTCGAACAGACGACCATCCACGTCGGTGAGCAGGATCGGCGCACTGCGAACGCGCATCCCCTCACCGCTGCTGCGCACCCAATAGGTGGAGTCACCGGCCGCGAACAGGAACTCGGCCGCCGGTAACGTGCCAACGGATTGCGGCGCGTCACCGCACGCGGACAGCGCCGCCGCCGCGAGGGCCGCAAGCACGCTCACCACGGCGCCCAGCGTACGCACCGGTCGCCGCATTCAGCGCCCCTGCACCAGATCGCGCACGCCGTCCACCAGTCGCTGCACTTCGTCGGCGGTGGTGTAGCAGGCGCACCCGGCGCGCACGAGCCCGTCCTGCTCGTACCCGAGGCGGCGCACCACCGTGGTGGCGTAGAAGTCACCGTGCGAGAGATACACCCCGCGCGGCGCCAGGGCGCGCGCCACCGATTCGGACGGGTGCCCGTTCACACGGAACGACAGCGTGGGGGTGCGCGGCGTGCCTGGCGGCGGCCCATACAGCGTGACCCCATCGATGTCCGAGAGACCGTGCCACAGCTGCGCGAACAGTGCGTCCCCCCGCTCGTGCAGTCCGTGCATGACCTGCGCGAGCCGTTCGCGACGGGAGGCCGTCACATTGCCGGAGATGCTGGCGAGGAATTCCACCGCCGCGGCGGCGCCCACGATCCCCTCATGATTCTGCGTCCCGGTCTCGAGACATTCGGGGACCCAGTCGGGTGCCGGCTCGAGTCGCGGGATATCGAGTGCCGCGGTGGCCTCGGCGCGCCCGTACACCACGCCCACGTGCGGTCCGTAGAACTTGTACGCGCTGCACAGCAGGAAGTCGGCACCGATCGTCTTCACGTCGACGAGTGCGTGGGGCGCGTAATGCACGGCATCCACGACGGTGATGGCACCGGCTGCGCGCGCGAGTCGCACCATGGATGCCACGTCGCTCACGGTACCGAGGATGTTGGACGCGGCCCCGATCGCCACCACTCTCGTGCGCGGCGAAAGCAGGCGCTCGAGCGCCCCCGCTTCGTGTCGATAGGTGGTGAGGTCGAGCGGCAGCCACTTGAGCACCACGCCCCGCTCCTTGGCGAGTGCCTGCCAGGGCGCCACGTTGGCGTGATGGTCCAGTTCGGTGACGATGATCTCGTCGCCGGCCTTGAGACCGCGACCGATGGCCCGCGCGATGTGAAATAGCAGCGTGGTCATGTTGGCGCCGAACGCGATCTCGCCCGCCGTGGCTCCGAGAAAGTCTGCCAGCGTTTCCCGGGCCTGCATCAACAGCGCGTCGGTCTCCACGCTCGTGGGATACGCCCAGTGCGTGTTGGCGTTGTGATGCAGCAGGTAGTAGCTCATCGCTTCGGCCACACTCTTCGGCACCTGCGTGCCGCCGGGACCGTCGAAGTAGGCCACGTGAGCGTCCCCTTCGCGACGTGCGAGCGCGGGGAACTGCGCACGGATCGACTCCACGCTCGCGATGGCCAGATCGCTGTCGGGGTGCACCAGGGTGCTCGTCATCAGGCCTCTCCTCCGCGACCGCCGATGATCGCGCCACCGAGACGCTCCACCACCTGCGCGGCCTCCACGTGATCGGCCTCCTCTCCGAGCTCGACATGCGCCATGCGGAACAGCTCCGACGTCATCTGCAGCAGCGGGGCGGTGATCTTCTGCTCGCGCGCCAGATCCGCGGCGATGCCCACATCCTTGTCGAGGAGCGCGAGGCGGAAGGTGCGCGGAAAGGCGCGCGTGACCACCCGGTCGGGGAAGAGGTTCATGCTCGCGTTGGACCGACCGCTCGACGTATTGATCACGTCGAGGGCGATCTCGGCCTTCACGCCCGCCTTCTCCAGCGCGACGAGCCCTTCGGCGGTCCCCCAGATGTGCATGGCGAGCAGCGCATTGTTCACCGCCTTGAGCGCATCGCCAGCCCCCACATCGCCACAGTGCACGATCTTCTTCCCGAAGCACTCGAGTACCGGGCGTACACGATCGAGGGTGGCTTCCTCGCCGCCCACCATCACGGTGAGTGCCCCCTGCTCCGCTCCGCTCACCCCCCCGGAGACCGGGGCGTCGAGGAAACCGATGCCGCGGGCGGCAAGCACGGCGGCCATGCGCCGCGACGTGGCCGGATCGCCCGAGGTGCAGTCCACCAGAACCGCACCGGGCTGAAGCGTGGCCAGCAACCCGTCAGGCCCATCGAGCAACGCCTCCACATCGCGGGACACCGGGAGGCAGGTCACCACGACCTCACGGTCGCGGGCGGCCTCGGCCGGGGTGGCCGCCATCCGTGCGCCCGTGGCGGCGGCGAACGCCTCCGCCTTCGATGCCGTGCGGTTCCACACCGCGAGGTCATGCCCCGGTCGGGCGAGATGGCGCGCCATGGGCAAGCCGATGGCTCCTAATCCGAGAAAGGCAACGCGTGGCATGGCGAATGGGGATAAGCGAGAGACCACGACGCCGGTTGAGATGCCCGGTGGCGCCGTCGAGATTGAAAGATGCCACGACATCGTATCCACGTGCAGCTCGAAGGGCTGCTTTCCATCCACGCGGTGCGCGCCGTCCGCACGGCGCTGGCCGCCGTCCCGGGGGTGCTCGGGGCCGAGGTGTCGATGCAGGGGGCCGTTCTCGACACCGATGCCCCCCTGGACCGCGACGCGCTCGACGAGGCACTCGGGCACGCGGGGGTTCGGGTTCTGTCGGTGCGGGAGGAGCGGGGAACGCTGCCCCTGCTGTAGCCCCGGCTGAGGGGACGCGTCCCTCGCTTTGCGACGGATGGGTGCCGCACTAACTTGCGCCCAGACCGCCGCCCTCTTCGCCGATGACGCCTCGCTCCGACAAAGACCGGCCGCTTGCAGCGCTGATCGTGCCGGACCTGCTCGAGCTCCTCGAGGAGCACCCGGAAAGCATCGGACCGCAGACGGAGGAAATGCATCCGGCCGACCTCGCCGACGTGGCCGAGGCGATGCCGGAGGATGCGGTGCGCGCGTTCCTGGCGGCACTCCCGCGCGAGCGTGCGGCCGAGGTACTCGAGTACCTCGACGAGGATCTGCGCACGCAGGTGCTCGAGGAGCTCCCGGCAGGCGAAGCGGCCGAAATCGTCGCCGAGATGGACCCCGACGAGCGCGCGGACGCGCTCGAGGAGCTCGACGAGGAAACGGCCGACGAGATCCTGCAGGAGCTCGAGCCCGAGGAGAAGGCGGAAACCGAGCGGCTGCTCCAGTACGATCCGTACACGGCCGGTGGGCTCATGACCACCGAGTTCGTGAGCGTGCTCGAGACGCTCACGGTCGAGGAGTCACTGCGATCGGTACGGGCGATGGCGCGCGGTGGCCGTCGCGAGGCGATGTACACGATCTACACAGTCGATGCGAGTGGACGTCTGCGCGGGGTGCTGTCGCTGCGCGAGTTGCTCGCGGCGCCGGAAGGGTCGCTGATCAGCGAGCACGCGTGGACCGAAGTGGTGAGCGTCTCGCCGGACATGGCCCAGGAGGAAGTGTCGCAGGTCACATCGAACTACGACCTCGTGGCCCTGCCCGTGGTGGACGCCAACAAGCGGCTGCTTGGCGTGGTTACCGTCGACGACGTCATCGACGTCATCCAGGAAGAGCAGACCGAAGACGCGCAGAAGTTCGGCGGCATGGAGGCGCTCGAAGAGCCCTACATGCAGATCTCGCTTTGGCAGAACGTGCGCAAGCGTGGCGGTTGGCTGGCCATTCTCGCCATGAGCGAAATGTTCACGGCGTCGGTCATGACGCGATACGAACACAGCCTCGATCAGGCGGTGTTTCTGGCCCAGTTCATCCCGCTCGTCATGAGCTCCGGCGGCAACTCCGGGTCGCAGGCCACGTCGCTCATCATTCGCGCGATGGCGCTCGGCGAAGTGCGCCTGAGCGATTGGTGGCGCATCGTCCTGCGCGAGCTGCCGGCCGGTCTCATTCTCGGAGTGATCCTCGGCTGCATTGCGATCGCGCGCATCGTGGCCTGGAATGCCATGGGTCTGTACGACTACGGCCCACACTCCAACTGGATTGCGCTCACGGTGGGCGTGACCCTGATCGCGGTGGTGACGATCGGTTCGCTGAGTGGATCGATGCTGCCGTTTCTGCTCAAGCGACTCGGCTTCGACCCTGCGAGCGCGTCCGCGCCGTTCGTGGCCACGATCGTGGACGTGTCGGCGATCAGCCTCTACTTCAGCGTGGCGTACCTGTTCCTCTCCGGCAAGCTGCTGTGAGTGAGGCGCAGACCACACGGCGTGCGGCGCTACGCGGCACGCTGGCGGTGGTGATCAGTGCCTGTTGCTTCGGGTCGATCTCCCCTCTCACGGTGATCGCCACCGATCGCGGCATGGCGCTCGAAAGCATCCAGAGCTGGCGTTACCTGACCAGCGCGCTGCTGCTGGTGGCCATCGGCGTGCTGCGGCGGCCGCCGGCGCCGGCGCAAGGGATTGGCCCGTGGTACGCTCCACGCACGCTACTGCTCGCCGGCAGCGGACAGGCAGTGGTGGCCACCCTGGCGCTCGCGGCGCTGCGCTGGCTTCCTGCGGCGACCGCGAGCTTTCTGTTCTACACGTATCCCGCGTGGGTCACGGTCATCACCGCGATCCGCGGCATCGAACCGATCGACCGCGTCCGCCTCGTTGCCCTGACGCTCGCTCTGGGTGGCATCGCGGCGATGGTGGGGGCCCCCGACGCTGCGTCGCTCTCGCCGATCGGACTGGTGGTGATCCTCTCGGGGGCGCTGGTGTACGCGCTTTACATTCCGTT
>CAZNZG010000082.1:0-13219 GCA_964577455.1 uncultured Gemmatimonas sp.
GGGCGCACCACGACCTCACTGGCGCCGCTCCTGCCGCCATTCGACGCCGTAATGGTGACCACACCCGGCGCCACGCCGAACACGAGACCGCTCGACGAGACGGTCGCCACGGTGCCCGACGTCGAACTCCAGGCAATGGTCCGGTCAGGGAGCGCACTGCCGGCGCTATCGCGCGCCACCGCGGTGAGTTGTGTGGACTGCCCCACGATCACGCTGTCGCGGGCGGGAGAGACCGAGACGGATGCCGTCGGCACCGGCAACACGGTCACCCCCACCGATGCCGTGCGGCTTTCGCTCGTGGCGGAGATGGTGGCCACTCCGGGGGTCAGTCCGCTCACCACGCCGCCCACGCTCACCACCGCCACTCGTTGATCGCTCGATTGCCACAACACCCCGCGATCAGTGAGCGGCGTACCACGATCGTCGAGCGGTGTGGCGACCAGCGGCACGAAGCCACCCACGAGGAGCGACGGGGCCGCGGGAGTGAGCTGCACACTGGCCACCGCACGCCGAATCACGGTGACGGCAGCCACGGCACTCTTGCCGTCGGCACTGGCGGCGATCTGCGCCGCACCGGCACGTATCGCCGTCACTTCTCCCGATGCCGACACCCGTGCCACAGTGGTATCGCTGCTCGACCAGAACACCGGACGATCGTCGAGTGGACGCGCCACTTCGTCGAACACGCGCGCCTGGAGTGCCGTGCTGCTCCCTTCCACCAGCGAGAGTGTGGCCGGCGTGATCGAGACCGACCCCACCGGTGCCAGCACCGGAGTGGGCGCCGTGATATCGGAAACGCCGGCGCATGCCTGCACGACCAGCAGCACCGGCAGCAGCAGCAACAGCCACCGCGACAGACGGTGCCGCGAACGCCCCGCCGGTAATGCGGCGCGCTCGGACACTCAGCGCGATCCCATCACGACCCGTGTGGGTCGCGAAAGGTGATTGCGAGTCCCGTCGCCGAGTTGTCCTTCCACGTTGAAGCCCCAGCACCAGAGCGCGTCGTCGGAGGTGGCGGCACAGGTATGGGCGCCGCTGGCGTGTACCGCCAGAAACGTGGGGGGACCTCCAACGCGCGTGGGCATGTCGCGAGTACTGGTGCTGCCATCGCCGATCTGTCCGTACACATTCCGCCCCCAGCAGTAGACCTGCCCGGTACGTGTACGGCCACAGCTGTGCACGCCCCCCACCGTCACCGACTGGAAGCGCGTGCCACCGAACACCGGCACCGGCACCGCCTGATCACCGGTGCCGCCGGTGCCGAGCTGCCCGTAGTTGTTCCGCCCCCAGCAACGCCCCTCCCCCTCGCTGGTCACGGCACAGCTGTGCGTGCCGCCGCTGGCGATGCTGGTGTAGCGCCACTCCCCGCTCACCGGCGTGGGCGTGCGTGCATCGGCGCGGGTGCCATTGCCAAGCTGTCCGCCACCATTGGCTCCCCAACAGTGCGCGCTGCCATCGTAGGCGATCGCGCAGCTGTGATTCCAGCCGGCGCTCAGACTGACGAAGCGCAGCCCACCGGCGACGGCGACGGGCGCGCCTCGATTGGTGGTGGTGCCATCACCGAGTTGCCCGTTGCCATTGGCTCCCCAGCAGAACACTTCACCCGACACCGCGATGCCGCAGGTATGCGACAACCCGGCGCGCAGCAGCTTGAACTGCTGGTTGCCCGATACACGCACCGGCGCCGACCGTTGCGCCAGCGTGGCATCGCCCAGCTGTCCGCGATCCCCCGCGCCCCAGCAGTAGGCGTCGCCGGATCGCGTCAGGGCGCAGCTGTGCGCGAGGCCCGTGGTGACCTGTACGAACACGAGATCGCCGATCACCGGAGCCGGTGTCCCGCGCGCCTCGAGGTCGCCATCGCCAAGTTGCCCACGGTCATTGGCGCCCCAGCAGTACACGGCCGTGTTCACCACCGCGCAGCTGTGACGCCCGCCCGCGGCGATGATGCCGAGATCGTCGGTCGCGCGCACGAGCGCGACGCGCGTGTCCGGCGCCGGCGCCGACGCCGCAGCAGCGGCCAGTCGCGCCGCGCGTGCCGCCCGCCGCGCATAGACGGCGGCGATGCTGTCGTTGACGAAGCGCACGCGTGCAGAGTCGGCGCCCCCCGAAGGCGGAGCCGAAAGGGGAGCGGAGGGCGGAGCCACTGTCGGCATGCCGACCGGGATCGTGTCCGGTGCGACCACCGCCAGCGAGTCCATGCCGGCAACCGGTGCGTCTGCCGAAGCCGCGCGGTCGGAAACGATCGGCAGTTCGGTGCCGGCCTTGTCCTCGAGTACCACCATCGACGTGGGACGCGGGGCAAAGGGGCCGAGGCCGCGCGCGTACATGGCGTAGGCCCCGCCGCCTGCGGCAAGGAGGAGCGCGAGTCCCGCGAGGAGGCGCGGCGTGCGCGACGCGCGGGGCGTCGGTTCACTGGCCCACGACGGGGCCGCATCACCCTCGTCGTCTGCCACCACCGTGGGCACGCTCGCTGCCGGCGTGACGGTGCCGGTGCGCACCACAGCCGGCGGCACCATCACCCCGCCATCGCCGGCGATCGCGGGCACGCCGCCGGACGGTCGCGCAAACTTCACCGTCGCATCGTCCTGCGGACCACGCTTCGGCGCGCGAGCGACCGGCTTGTCCTTTTCGCGTTCACGACGGCGCTTGTGCGACTCCTCCCACTGCTTCCAATCGCTGGGCACCACCCACGCGTTGAGCGCGGCCAGTAACCCGTCGGCCCCTGCCCACCGTGCCGCCGGTTTCTTCTGCAGCATGCGCTCGACGATGTACTGCAGCCGCGCGGGCACTTCACCGGGACGCAGCGAGTCGATGGCGGGCAGCTGTTCGTGTTTCTGCTTGTAGATCACGTTGTACAGCGCTTCGCCTTCCCACGGGCGGTCGCCGGTGAGCATCTCCCATGCGAGCAGTCCCAGGCTGTACAGATCGGAGCGCGCATTGGCCGGGGCGCCGTCGATCTGCTCCGGTGCCATATAGGCCGGCGTGCCGATCGCGGCTCCGGTC
Organism: uncultured Gemmatimonas sp.; assembly: GCA_964577455.1. Classification (GTDB taxonomy): domain Bacteria; phylum Gemmatimonadota; class Gemmatimonadetes; order Gemmatimonadales; family Gemmatimonadaceae; genus Gemmatimonas. Next base: position 3,004 of record CAZNZG010000082.1, read on the forward strand.
ATGGTGAGCCGTGACTCGTACTCGTTCGAGTGGGCAATACCGAAGTCACTGAGCATCGCGCGACCACTCACCGAGTCGAGAAAGACATTCTCGGGCTTCACGTCGCGGTGCACCACGCCATTGGCATGAGCGAACGCCAACGCTTCGGCAATGTCCTTGATCACCCGTTCGGCACGATCCGGGGCGAACGGTCCGTCGTCCTGAATGGCCTGCTTGAGCGTGCGCCCCGGCACGAGTTGCATGACCAGCGCGAGCCCCCCGTCGTCGAGGCGCTTGACCGCATGCACCGTCACGATATTGGGGTGCTGGAGCCGGGCGACGGTACGGGCCTCGCGCTCCAGCCGCGCGATCGCCTCGTCGGCCGACGCGGCGAATCGCGGACGTACGACCTTGATGGCGACGTCACGAAGCAGGGCGCGGTCGCGTGCCTTGTACACGATCGCGCTGCCACCACGACCGAGCTCACCGAGCAGCGTGTACTCGTCGGAAAGGTCGGCGATGAAGTGCGACTCGTGCTCGTCGGACATGCTCAGCGTTCGCGGAACGTGAAGATCACTTCGCCCATCTCGATGCGGTCGCCATCGGTGAGTGGGCGACCGATCGCGGCCGGCATCTCGACCCCGTTGTGCACCACGGGGTTCGTCTGCGAACGATTCTCGAGGTACCACGTTCCGTCTTCGAAGTGCATGCGGGCGTGAGCTCGGCTCACCGTCTTGTCTCGGAGCTGTACGTGCCGATAGAGCGCGCCCTCCGATCGACCGAAGGTCACTTCGATGCCATCGGGGCCGTCGACACGCACGAAGCGAATCTCACGACCGGCGTCGAGCCCAGTGTTGATTTCGAGGCGACCGGGGAGGAATTGCAGCGTGCCATCGGCCGGTACGCTGTACCGCAGCGCGTGCCCCTCGACCATGGTACCAGGTACACCATCTGCACTCATGACCGCGGCGGACGGTACCGGCACGGGTGCGCTCGGCGGCGGTGCGGCGGTGGTGACGAACTCGCGGATGATTGGGCGCGGACGCGGTGCCGCTTCCGTTGCAGGCTCGACCCGAGCGGTGGCCGGCGCCTCGGACGGCGTATCGACAGGCGCGGGCGCGACGGTACGCGATGGCACGGACACCGATGGCACGGCGGGGGGAACGGACGCCGTCGACACCCGTTCGCCGGATGCCAGCCCCCCGAAAAGCGGGAGCGCGTCGTCGTGTCGCTCGACCGTGGGCGTCCGGTTGATCCACCAGTACACTCCCGCGGCGACCAGCAGCACACCCATCCCGAGGATGGCGAGCAATGTGGTGAGTTCGGGAGTCATACCGAGCCTGGTGCCGACGGGAATTGCCACATATGTGTCGCTTCGGAATGTACACAGCCGGTACAGTGGCGCGAGGCCGAGGGGGGGGCGGTTGCCCCCAGCTCCCTGCCCTGTGCGGCCGGTCGCTGGCGGAACCATGGTCGGCCGCAGTATCTCTGCCCCATGTCACAACCCAATCCATTGGTTCCGGCAGTGCTCGTGGTGCATGGCGCGCTCGGTAGCGCCGCGGCCATGAGCCCCATCTGCGACGCGCTGCATGCACAGCGCCGTTATGCGAGGGTGGTGCCGGTGGAACTCCCTGGCCATGGCGTTACGCCACTTCCCTCGGGAAGTCCGTTCGCCATGCGGGCCTTTGCCCTCGCCCTCCTCGATGCGGTGCAGCACGAGGGGCTTCCTCGCCCGGTCGTGTTCGGCTACTCCATGGGCGGGTACGCGGCCTTGCTGCTGGAGGCGATCGCACCGGGGACCTTCGGCGGGATCGTCACGCTGGGCACGATGCTGGATTGGAACGCGGAGGTGGCCTCGCGTGCCGCTGCCCGGTTGGATCTCGCCGTCATGCAGGCCAAGGTGCCGGCATTCGTGCAGGCGCTCGACACGCGTCATGCTGCGGTCGGCGGGGCAGCGGCGGTCGTGCCCCGCACCGCAGACCTCCTGCGCGCACTGGGCAACGCACCGCCGTTGACCGATGCGTTGGCTGCGAGCATTCAGTGCCCAGTGCATCTGCTGGTGGGGGACCGCGATGACAGCGTGTCGCTGGAGGAGACCACCACCTTCGCCTCGCGCCTTCCCCGCGCCCAGGCCGTGCTGCTTCCCGATACGCCGCACCCGATCGAACGGGTCTCGGTCGAGCTCCTCGTGCAGGCGGTCGCGGATCTTGCGACCGCGACCAGACGGGAACCCTAGGCGCCTTACTTGCGCCGCTCCCCCTCGAAGGTGGCGCCGCCCTGCCCTCCGAAGTCCACGTCGCCCTTTACGTGATCGGCATCGACGATGGTGCCGGCGAACGTGAGTGTAGCGCCACCACTCGTATTGACGGCGAAGGTGAACGTCGTCCCCTTCACCATTCCCTTGAAGGGCAGCGCGCCCATGCGCGCGGACTCGTACGTACCGGTCAGCGAGTCACCCTGCTGCTTCATCGTGACCGTGGGGGTGCCGGTGCCGTTTTCGGTGATCACCTTGAAGTTCCAGGTGCCCGAGAGGTCGATTGCCTGCAGCGGTGCAAGCAGCGACGTTGCAACCACGCTCGAGACGACGACAACGTGAGGAAGGAGCGACCGCATGATGTACTCCGGGTAAAGGGCGAACGCGACGCAAACGGCACCGCCAGCCTAAAACTAATCGTCGATAAACCGTGACCTGAACCGCGCCCATCCGAGACATGGCGGTGCGATCATGCGTCATGCACGGATTCTGGCACCTTCGTAGCATGGCGGCCGGCCTGCTGGCCGGAGCGGTCAGTATCGCCTCAGCGGCGCCTCCGGTGAGGAGCTTCCATCCCGGAATTGCCCCGAGCGAATCGCTCGCCGTGCACAGCAGCATCCCGGTCGGCAGCAGTGACTCGGTCGTAGCCGTGCTCCTGTCGGGGCCGATCGGTTCAGCATATTCGTGGCGCCACGTTGAGGCCGGAATGACCGCCAAGGGCTATCGCGTGCTCATCGTGGATCCCTTGGGGATGGGTGCCTCATCGCGCCCTCGTACCGCAGATTACGCGCTCAGCACCCAAGCGGTGCGGGTACAGCGCCTCCTCCATCGATCGCTCTCCGCCCACACCCGAGTGGTCATTGCCGGGCTGGGCACCAGCGCCACGATCGCCATGCATCTGGCGGCCATCGATTCCACTCGGGTAGCCGGCGTCGTGTCGTTGGCTGGTGGACCGGTAGATCGGCAAGGGACGCGTACAGTGAAGATCGCCCTGGCGCTGGCGCCACTACTCCAGACCCGCGTCGGTCTGGCGATGGGGCGCCGTCGGTTCACCTCGACCGTGCGCGACCAGAGTGCCGATCCCTCGTGGTTCACCGACGAGATCGCGGCGCACTATCTGCAACCGATCGAACGGGATGTGCGCGGACAGCTGCAGGTGCTGAAGGACATGCACGATGCAATCGAACCGTATCCGATTGAGCAACGCCTCCGCCAGGTGGTCGCGCCGCTGCGACTGCTGCTTGGAGAGAAGCCCACGGCCAACGCTCCGACCTCGGAGCAGGTTGCCCTGATGAAGCAGCACATCAGACGAATCACCATCGACACCGTTCGACGCGCCGGCACACTGATGCACGAGGAGCAACCGTCCGAGGTGGTGCGTGTTCTCGATGAAATGCTCACGCATGCTCGCACTGCTCGTCGTCAACTCAACGCGACGCAACTGGAACTGGACCTGCAAAACTGACGCGGCACCCCCGTTTCGGGAAAGCGCGCCGCATTCGCCATGCTATCGCCAGCCAACGTGGCGAATCAGCGCGTGAGGCCATCGCCGTAGCTGGCGATGCCCGGCAGCGTGATCGGCAGCTTGCCGGTGATGGGTGCACGCCCCAGCAGCGCACGCGCAGCGGCGCGCTGCGATTGCGTCCACGGGGCCCAGCCCAGCAGGTGGGCCTCGGTGAGCGGCAGTCCGAGTTGCAGATAGGGATTGTTGAAGCTCACCAGCACCACTTTGGTGTTGGCCGCGCGGAGCCCGTTGAGCAGTTCCGGAAGCCCCTTGGTTGGCACCATGCTGGCCGTATTGGTGGCGGCGCCGATGTAGCTCGACACGATCACCATGTCGGCGCCCTTCGCGATGTTCAACGCGTTCTCCACCGATGCGGGCAGGATGGTGGGATCCGGCGTGATGCGATAGCCGCCCGCATTCCCCGCCGCCGCGCCGGCGGTCGCTTCCGCCACCACCTCTGGCGTGAGCGTGAGCGACAGCAGCTGCGGGTAGGCACTGCGCAGTTCCGCGTCGAAGCCGCGACCGGCGCTGAGATCCACGCGCGACGACACGGTAATGCTCACCACGCGCGCGGTGCGCGGCATCTTGAACGGTACGAGCGACAGCGAATCACGAACGAGGGTGATGGCTTTCGCCGCCGCTTCGCGCGCGGGCGCCTGGTTGGCGACGGTACCCACCTTGCCGCGGACCTCTTCCACATTCACGTAGCGCGTGCGATGCAGGCCGAACTCATGCTTGGCCAGCAGCAGCTTGCGCACGGATTCGTTGAGGCGTCCCTCCGTCACGCGCCCCGCGGCGATCGCATCGACCACGGCCTGGATCGCGACCCTCGCGTCGGTGGGCATGAGCAGCACGTCGTTGCCCGCTTCCACGGCGCGCACCGTCGCCTCTCCCATGGAGATGCCCCCCAGCACGCCGTTCATGTCGAGGGCGTCCGTCACCAGCAGCCCGTCGAACTTCATCTGGCGCTTCAGCAGATCGGTCATCACGAGCTTGCTGAGCGTTGCCGCGGTTTTAGTGGTGTCGAGCGCCGGCAGGTCACCATGGAATGTCATCATGCCACGCAGCCCGGCATCGATCGCAGCCTGAAACGGGCGCAACTCCACACTGTCGAGGCGCGCGCGCGACACGTTCACGCGCGAGAGTTCGAGGTGCGAGTTCTGCTCGGTGTCGCCATGGCCCGGGAAGTGCTTCCCGGTGGCGAGCATGCCGTTCTCCTGGATCCCCTTCACGAGCGCCGCGCCCATCTCCGATACGAGTGCGGCGTCTTCACCGAACGAACGCGCGCTGATGACCGGGTTCTTGGGGTTGTTGTTGACGTCGAGCACCGGTGCGAATGCCATGTGAATCCCCATGGCGCGCCCCTCGATGGCCGTGACCCGCCCCATCTCGTACGCGAGCTTCGGATCCCGCGTGGCACCGATGCCCATCTGATAGGGGAACGATGTGGCACCGCCCAGCTCGATCGCGTTGGGGAGGAACCATCCACCGCGCGCGCGGAACGCGGCACCGGTCTCGAGGTCGGCCCCCACCAGCAGCGGGAGGCGGGCGCTGCGCTGCAGCGCGTTGAGCTTGGTCGCGATGTCCATCGGCCCGCCAACCGACACGATCACGCCGCCCAGTTCGAGCTCACGGATCTGCCGGTCGATCGCGTCGAAAGCGGGCGCGTCGACGGCGGTATAGTCGCCGAGGGTCCACACCCATACCATCTGCGCCGCCTTCTGGCGCACCGAGAGGGTGCCGAGCACCGAGTCGGCCCATTGCGCGCGCGACAGGGGACTGGGCGTTGCCGCTCCGGTACCCGGTACGGCGCCGGCAGCCGCGACAGGAACGGAGCCCGTTTCGGGGGTGGCAGAAGCACTGGTGCGCGGCGCCGCTGCAGCACAGCCAGCAGCCCCGAGGGTCAGCAGGGGGATCCAGAAACGCGCCATCGATGGGTCTGTCTGGGGAACAGGGCGCCGGGGCCGCCTCCGGACCGGCATAGACATGGAATCTACACCCCGCAGGCACGACCGTCCCCTCCGTGGGCTCGGCCGCGATTCGCGCCATCGGCGTGACGGCAGTGCCGGTGAAGCCTGCCGGGTGGTGACCCGGGCCGGGGCGTTATCGTGTACCGGGGGAGCCGAGAAGCCGACCTGACAGGTCCGCCGGTGTTGCCCACATCATCCATCGGAGCGAATCGTGAAGCCATCGTCCGTCAGACTCCTCGCCTTTGCCCTTGGCAGTGTGAGCGCCATCTCGCTCTTCGTGGTGGGCGGCTGGATGCTCGTGAACGATCCGGACCTCACCTCGCTGTCGCGCCGCGACTGGCCGGCCGCTGTCCTCGCCGTGGGGTGTCTCACCACGCTCACGCTTGGCTACCGCGCCCGCGCCCCCCGCATGCCCGCCACGTCGATCGCGCGCAGCGGCGTCCACGGCGTCGTGGCAGCAGCGCTGCTGCTGGCGGCGCAGCTGACCATGGCGGCGGCATTCGCGCCGTCCACTCGGCAGTTGGCCACCCGAATCGCCCCGCCTCATCTCGCATACGAAATCAGCGTCGCCATGATGGCGACGCTGTTCGTGGCACTCGGCTGGTATGCGGCATCGGTGAGCGCGAGGCTGCTGCCCACGCGTTAACGCAGCGTCAAATCAGCGTTAACGCACTGCCTTCTCCAGAGCGGCGCGCCCGCCCACGATCGGCAGCGTGACCGAGGTGGCATCGAGGCCGATGGTGAGCTGCGTGCCCGGCTGCGGCCAGAGGGTGAAGTCCTTGTCGCTCGAGAAGATCATCAGCCCGATACGCTTGCCGGCCGGGATGATCTGGTCGTCGGGCTCCAGTTCGAACGTGACGGTGACCGGCTGCCCCGGTACCAGCGGCTGTCCGGCGCGCATCGATCTGGCGTTCTGCGGATCCGCCCAGCCGCGCGTGATGATGCCGTTGGGGTTCATCGGACCACTCGCCGTGGCGGGCCACGGCAACTCCACCAGCCAGACCGATAGGTTCGCGGCCGCCTTGCTGGACGCCACCGAAATCGTCACGCGGGCGGAGCCGGAGAGATGCACCGGGGCCGTGAGGGTGGGCGTGGCGTACAGCAGACGGTTGGGCGACGTCGACGCCATGGCCAGCTGCGCACCGCTCTGGTTCACGTCGTCGGTGAGCGTTTCGTTCCCCTGGCCACCCGTCGCCGAAAAGGTCAGTGCGCCGATCGAGGCGCCTCCCTTGGACGGGTGGAGCGTGACACTCGCTGCCTCGGGATGCGGATAGGCCGCGTACGGCGTGGGGTTCTGCCGGTTGGCTCCCTCGCGCACCACGAACGATCGCGGATCCTGCTCCACGCCGTTGTTCACGCCAAGCAGATAGCGCGTAAACCAGCGGTTCATCATCGCGAGCGGCGGCTCACCACCGTGCCCACCCTGATGCCAGTACTGCTGCACGGGCACGCCATGGGCCATGACCTTCTGGGCCATCAGGTGCGTATGCGCCGGCATCACGTTCCAGTCGTTGAAGCCGTGGGCGGTGAGCATCGCGGCCTTGATGCCCTTCGCCTGCTCGATGTAGTCGCGCTTGATCCACCAGTCGCTGAGATCTCCCGAGCGACGATCGATGTTGGCCATGATGTCGGCGTCGCGCACCTTCTGGTTGCAGGCGGCGCGCGTGGCGGGCGTCCCACTCTGCACGTAGTCGTACAGCACGTCCACATCTTCGCCGAGGTATCCGCCGGGGCTGCGCACCAGGCCGTTCGCGCGGTAGTAGCGGTAGTACGAATTGTTGGGCGATACCGGAATGATCGCCTCGAGCCCCTTGACCCCCGTCGTGGCCGCCGCGATGGGCAGGGTGCCGTTGAACGACGTGCCGGTCATCCCCACCTTGCCGGTCGCCCACGTGGCCTTCACTTCGGTGGTACCGTCCACCGTGGTGAAGCCCTTCGCGCGGCCGTTGAGCCAATCGATCACCGCCTTGGGGGCGAGCGACTCGTTCATGCCGCCGATCGTCACACACCCCTGGCTCAGACCCGTGCCCGGCGACTCGGAGTGCACGACGGCGAAGCCGCGCGGCACCCACGCGCGTACGTGCGACGACGCGATGCGTGTGCGGCCGGCGTTGAAGGTCACGCCGTTGCCAAGCTTGCGCGTGGGCGGTTCGGCGCCGACCTCCTGCTTGACCGGCCAGAAGATGTCGTCGTTGCCCAACGTGCCGGCGAAATACGGGCTCGTTTCGTACACCACGGGGACCCGCAAGCCGGTGGCCGTCGGTCCGGGGCGCGTCACGTCCACGTGGACCCGGTCCTTTCGCCCGTCGAAGTCTGAATCGAATTCAGTTTCCACCCACAGACGCTCCCGGATCCACTGCGTGGTGTCGGCGAAGGCGGGGGTGATCTGCGACTGGCCGTCGGTGATGACGTACGGGGGAGGCACCGCGCCGGGGGCGATGGGGGCGGCCCCCGGGGGGGTCCCGGGCCGGCAGGCGGCGATTGCCACCAGCGGGGTCATGACGCGCAGAAGGGTGCGGGCGGAAGGCAGCATGGAGGGCATTGAGGGAGAGGAATCCCGGGTCGGGGACGGCATGGCACAATCTACGATCCGGCCCGGATCCGGGCTTTGGTACTGGCAACATCCCGTCCCGTCAGTGATTTTCCCCGGGATACCCCTGAGCCGCCCGGCCCCCGGACGGCTGCCATTCCCCTTCCACCGACTCCCTACGTGCTCGAGCAGTACGCCCTTATTCTCGCGCTCGGCTGCGCCGCCATCGCCATCGTGTATGGCATCGTCTCGGCGCGGTGGATCATTGCCCAACCCGCAGGCAATGAGCGCATGCAGCAGATCGCGGGCGCCATTCAGGAAGGCGCCGACGCGTATCTCAAGCGTCAGTACACCACGATCGCCATTGTCGGCGTCATTCTCTTTCTGGCCGTCGGCCTTGGCCTCGGCAGCTGGCTGACCGCGATCGGCTTCGCGATCGGTGCCGTGCTCTCCGGCGTGGCCGGCTTCATCGGCATGTTCGTCTCGGTCCGCGCCAACTCGCGCACGGCGCAGGCGGCGCAGACGGGCCTCAACGCCGCCCTCAACATCTCCTTCAAGGGCGGCGCCATCACCGGTATGCTGGTGGTGGGGCTCGGCCTCCTTGGCGTGGCCGGCTTCTACATGGTGGCGCTCGGCGGCGCGACCGACGAAACCTCCATCAAGCACGCACTCGAGCCGATGGTCGGGCTCGCGTTCGGCTCCTCGCTGATCTCGATCTTCGCCCGTCTTGGCGGCGGCATCTTCACGAAGGGCGCCGACGTGGGCGCCGACCTTGTGGGCAAGGTTGAAGCCGGCATCCCGGAAGACGATCCGCGCAACCCCGCCGTGATCGCCGACAACGTGGGCGACAACGTGGGCGACTGTGACGGCATGGCTGCCGACCTCTTCGAGAAGTACGCCGTGACCGTGATTGCGGCGATGCTCGTCGCAGGGCTCGGGTTTGCCACGTACGGCAACACCGGCGTGCTCTACCCGCTCGTGCTCGGCGCCGTGTCGATCCCTGCGTCGATCATCGGCACGTTCTTCGTGAGCGTGAAGCCGGGTGGCAAGATCATGAACGCGTTGTACCGCGGCCTGATCGTGTCTGGTGTGCTCGCGGCGATCGCGTTCTTCTTCGTCACGCAGTCGATGTTCCCGGGTGAACTCGGCACGAACCTGTTCATCTGCGCGATGATCGGTCTCGCGCTCACCGCGGCGCTCGTGGTGATCACCGAGTACTACACGGCCACCGAGTACGGCCCGGTGCGTCAGATCGCCAAGGCCTCCGAGACGGGTCACGGCACCAACGTGATCGCCGGTCTCGCCGTGTCGATGCGTTCGACCGCGGCGCCGGTGCTCGTGGTGGCCGCCGCGATCTACTTCTGCTTCGAGATGGCCGGGCTCTACGGCGTGGCCATCGCGGCCACCTCGATGCTCTCCATGGCCGGCATGATCGTCGCGCTCGACGCGTACGGTCCCATCACCGACAATGCCGGTGGCATCGCCGAGATGAGCGAACTGGGCCCCGAGATCCGCAAGACGACCGACGCGCTCGACGCGGTGGGGAACACCACGAAGGCCGTCACGAAGGGCTATGCGATCGGCTCGGCCGGCCTCGCGGCGCTCGTGCTCTTCGCGGACTACTCGAGCAAGCTGGGCGAACATCTGGGCGCACCGGTGAACTTCTCGATCGACGACCCGAAGGTCGTGATCGGCCTCCTCATCGGTGGCATGATCCCGTACCTCTTCGGAGCCTCGGCCATGCAGGCCGTGGGTCGCGCGGCCGGTGCGGTCGTGGAAGAAGTGCGCCGTCAGTTCCGCGAGCTGCCCGGCATCATGAAGGGCACGCAGAAGCCGCAGTACGATCGCGCGGTGGACCTGCTCACCAAGGCCGCCATCCGTGAGATGATCCTCCCCTCGCTGCTGCCGCTCGTGATCCCCGCGATCGTGGGCGTGGTGCTTGGCGGCGCGGCGCTCGGAGCCCTCCTCATGGGCACCAT
>CAZNZG010000083.1:0-13197 GCA_964577455.1 uncultured Gemmatimonas sp.
GAGGAAGCCACTTCTCCCTTCCCCCTGATGTCCTTCCCCCTGCTCCCTGCCTTGTCAACCAATCGCGGTGCCGAAGGCACCGCTACCGATTACGGCACCGCGATCCCCGCGGCCTTGAGGGCGCTCGTGAGCGCCGGCAGCGATGTAGCCTTCACCTTGGCCACTTCCGCCGACTGCGTAGTGAGTTCCTTGCGCAGCTGACCGAGCAGCGTGCGCTGTGCCGCGCTCACGGGGAAGCTCGCGCTCATCACCGAGTTGAGCGTGCCGAGGCGTCCGCTGAACGACATGTCGGGGGCGCCACTCGCCCCGCGATTCTCGTCTTCCATGTCGTCTTCCGGCGGCGTGGCGCCGGCGGCACGTGCCTGGAACTGCGCGGCGCGCGCCGCCGGCGTGGCACCGATCTCACGCGTGAAGCCACTCAGCACCTTGTCGATTGCCGCCAGCTGCTCCTTGAGGGCCGGCGTGAGCTTCGCGCTGTCCTTGCTTGCCGCCTGCTTCGCCGATGCGAACGACCGGATGGTGCTGTCGGCGCTGTTCTGCGCCTCCGTCACCTTGCGCTGGAACGTGACGACCTCGAGACGGAACGCATCGAGTGACTGCAACTCGCCCACCGACATCGTCTGCTCGGGGTCGGGGAGCAGCGTGAAGCGGCGCGTGAGCACCGTCGCCGCGCCGGTCGTGGGCGTGATGGTGAGGCGCGCGGTGTAGCTGCCCGGTACGGCGGGATACGACCGGTTGCCACCGCCGAATCCACCGAAGCCGCCGCCCTGACCGCGGCCGCCGGCCGGCGTGGCCGCCGCAGCCCCCGTGAGTGGCGCACCCACGCGCATGTCCCACACGGGGCGATAGAGACCGGCCTTGGTGTTCACCGGCAGTTCGCGCACCACGCGACCACCCGCATCGACGATTTCGAGCTTGCCCTTCGCATCGGCGGGGACGGTGTTGATGAGATACGCCAGACGCACGCCGTGCTCGGGGTTCTGCCCCACGAAGCCCGTGGAGCCCATGCCGCTGTTGCGGCTGTTGTCGAGCTGGAAGGCCAGTTCGTTGCGCGCGGGGAACAGATAGGCCGTGGCGGCCGTACGCGCCTGGGCGAGATGCTCGAGCGCCGAGAGATCGTCGAGGATGAACACGCCGCGGCCGTGCGTACCCACGACCAGATCGTTCCAGCGCTCCTGGATGTGCAGATCCCACACCGGCACACCGGCGGGCATGCCGCTGCGGATCGGCGTCCAGTTGGTGCCGCCGTCCACCGTGAAGAACACGCCGAACTCAGTCCCGACGAACAGCAGGTTGGGCTGGCGATGATGCTCGCGGATGACCTGTACCGAGCCCGTCGCCGGGAGATTTCCGGTGATGCTCGTCCACGTACGGCCGAAGTCGGTGCTCTTGTACACGTACGGCTTCATGTCGTTACTGCGGTGGCCATCGAAGACCGCGTACACCACACCGTCGGCATGCTTCGAGAGCTGCACGCCACTCACATAGGTCGTGTCGGGCACCCCGGGGAAGCTCGTCACACGTGTCCAGCTGGCCCCGTCGTTGCGCGTCAGGGCCACCACGCCGTCATCGGTTCCCACGGCAAGGAGGCCGGCGCGGCGCGGGGATTCCGACACGGCGCTGATGTTGCCGAACGCCGCGGTCCCTTCGTGGAGCCCGAGAGCATCGCGCGGCGGTACGCTGCCCCGCATGGGCAGCTGATTGCGATTCAGGTTGCGCGTGAGATCGGGGCTGATCGTCTTCCACGAGTCGCCGCGATCGGAGCTCTTGAACAGATGATTGGCCGCGAAGTACACCGTCCCGCCGCTGTGGCGCGAGGGGACGATCGGCGCACTCCAGTTGTAGCGGTGCTTCTCGCCGTCACGCTGCGGGGGCTTGATCCCCTTGGTCTGCCCGGTACGCGCGTTGTAGCGCACGATGCCACCGTTCTGCGACTCGGCGTACACCACGCTGGGGTCGAAGCGATCCGCCACGTTGAAGAAGCCGTCACCACCGGCCATGCGTACCCAATCGGCATTCGTGGGGCCGAAGGTGCTGCGCGTGCGGTTTGGCCCTCCCCATGTCTGGTTGTCCTGCAGACCACCGTACACGTGGTAGAATGGCCACTGATCGTCCACGGAGATCGCGTAGAACTGCGCGCCCACGATGTTCTCCACGTTGTACCAGGTGCGGCCACGATCGTACGTGATGTCCATGCCGCCGTCGTTGCCCATCACGTGGTGATCGGGGTCCTCCGGATTGATCCAGAGGGCGTGATGGTCGCTGTGCACGCCACCGCCCGCCGCATACGGACGCCACGTCTTGCCGCCATCGTACGACTCGGTGCTGCCCACGTTGAGACGCACCACATGTTCCGCATCGGTGGGATCGCAGCGCACCTGCGAGTAGTACCACGCGGTGCCGTTGCTGTTGTTGACCATCTTCCACGTGGCGCCCGCATCGTCCGAGCGATAGAAGCCATTGGCTGCGCCCTTGGCATGCACGCTCGCGTAGATCGTATTGGGGCGTGAGCGGCACACCGAGAGGCCTATACGTCCCAGGTCGCCGGCGGGGATCCCCTGTGTGAGGCGCGTCCACGTCTTGCCCGCGTCGGTGGTCTTCCAGATGCCGCTCTCGGGACCGCTGGGCAGAAACCCGTAGGCGCGACGTTCACGCTGGTACGATGCCGCGTACAGAACGTCGGGGTTGTTCGGGTCCATCACCAGCTCGGTGAAGCCCGTGTGCTCGGAGAGGCTCTTCGTGTTCGTCCACGTCTTGCCGCCGTCGGTGGTCTTGAACACGCCGCGTTCACCACCGGGCGCCCAGAGCGGCCCCATGGCCGCCACATACACGATGTCGGGGTCGCGCGGATCGATCACGATGCGCCCGATGTGCTGAGACTTGGGAAGCATGGGCTTCGACCATGTCTTGCCGCCGTCGGTGCTCTTGAACACGCCGATCCCGTACGACGAGCTGCGCATGTTGTTCGCTTCGCCCGAGCCCACCCACACGACGTCGCCGTTCGACGGGGCCACCGCGACCGCCCCGATCGAGCCCACGCCGATGGAATCCGACACGGGTACCCAGGTAAGCCCGGCATTGGTGGTCTTCCAGATGCCACCGGTGGCGACGGCCACGTACATCACGGTGCCGAGCCGTCCGCCACGCACGGCGCGTGGGGCTTCGACCACGGCGATGTCGGTGATGCGTCCGCTCATCGACGCGGGGCCGATGTTGCGGAAGGCAAGCGGGCGAACCAGCAGGGAGTCGGCGGGGAGCCCCTGGGCGAGAAGACTGGGCGCGAAGGCGAGCGACGCGAGCAGTCCGGCGAGGAAGCGGCCCGGGCGGCCCGGTGTGGCCCCCGAGCGCGGGGAGGGTCGGGACATGTGAATCGAGTCACGAGGGGAGCCGGCGCCACCGCGGCACCGGCCAACCCAAGTTTACGCGATCGCGCGCGCCGGCGTTGCCCTGGAATACGGGACGGACCGGCCTATCCGACGAGCCCCGCTCAGCGGTGCCCGTGGTCGGCCATCGCCTCGCCGCGCGCGAGCATGAGATGGTGCATCGTGTGATGATCACCGCTGGCCATCAGACCGATGAAGCCCAGCCCGCGGATGCGCGCCATGGCCGCCTCGGAGCCACGCTCGCGGGCGGTAACCACGAGACGCACCCCGTCGGGCAATTCCATCCGCGCAATGCGCGGGCCGCCCATCATCTCCACCATCCCCACATGGGCCGCCGTCATGCGCTTGATCGCCGCGATCGTCTCTCCCGTTCCCCGCACCACGAAGGTGGCGCCCCCGGCGACCGGCGAGGCGGTGACGACACTGCGCAGTGTCACGAGGTCCATGTCCCGCAGGTGCAACCGCAGCCGCTCGAGGTTGACCTTGGACCAATCGGTGGACGGATCCGCCTCGAGGATCTTCACGATTTCGGCAATGGTCGCAAAGGCGGCCTGCCCTCCTTCCGTGGGCATGCGCGAATCGGCCGCGCCATGCGTGTGAGCGAGGGCCTGAGCGGCAAGCGGTGCCTCGCCCGCACACAGCGCGAGGGCCACGGCGGCGGCAAGAGTGAGCGGTCGCATTGGCGTGGGGTCAGGGTAAAGCAGGATCGGTACCGCCCGGGGCGGAGTACGATGCGGTGGCCGTTGGGGCGACACGAAACATGTCAGCGCCTCGTCAGTTTGACGACCGGCCCTCGCCGGTGGCGGGAGGCTCGCGGCCGGCCATACTCCCCATGCCCACGCTGTGTTCGCCGAAGGCCCGCCCCAGGGCGGCCGTTTCCCGCTCGCCATCGTCGTACATGGCAGCCATCTGCCCACGGGTGAGACGCGTGACGAAGGCGCTGTTGAGCACCTGTCGCAGCGCCGACGCGATACCCAGCCCGTTGGGCACGAAGATGCGCCGCGCGCGCTCCTCACAGCCGACCACGAAGGCCTGCGCACAGGCTTCCACCGAGGTGATGGTGCCGAACACGCCCGGCATGCGCCGGATCGTGCGCTCGAACGCCGACATGTCGCGGCGCGCATCACGCACCATGTCGGTGTCGATCCATGTCATGTGCGCGGTGCCAACGTGTACCCCGTCACGGGCGAGCTCCAGGCGCAACACATTGCCGAAATGCTCAACTCCGGCTTTCGAGGCGGCGTAGGCGGAGAGCCCCGGCATGGCGCTGAACGCCGCCGCCGACGACACGAGCAGGAAATACCCGCGCCGTGCCTTCACCTGCTCCACCGTGGCCTTCACGGTGCGCAGGACGCCGATGAGATTCACCTCGATCACGCGCGCGAGCGCTTCCACCGGAGCACTCGCCACGGTTCCCATGGAGGCGATCCCGGCATTGGCCACCACCAGGTCGATGCCCCCGAATCGCTCGACGGTGCGCGCCACGGCCGCATCGAGGGCCTGCTGATCGGTCACGTCGCATTCGCACCACAGGTGCGAGGGGCCGAGTTCGCGCGCGAGCGCCTCGAGGCGTTGTGGCTCCATGCCCACCAAGGCACAGCGCATGCCGCGCGCGGCGAGCATCCGTGCCGTTTCGGCGCCGATGCCGCGCGCCGGCCCCGTGATGAAGGCAACCTTGCCGTCGAGCGACCAGGGGCGTGCCATGGGTTCTTGGATGAAGGGGATGAAGACCGGCCTACGCCGCGCGCCTGCGTGCTACCCGTCGCCAGCGACGGCGGGAGCGCCCTGATAATGGTCGGCGCGAAAGTGCGCCACGGCGCGACGAAACGCAAAAGTGAATCCCGGCCACAACGTGCTGTTGCGACCGCTGCGATCCAGATACCAGCTCGCACACCCGCCCTCCACCCACACCATGTGTCGCATGCGCGCGTCCACCTCGCGCGTCCACGCCTCCTGCGCCGCGCGGGTGGGTTCGAGGGCCCCGAGGGCATGCCGCTGCATCTGATCGAGCGCCGCCGTCATGTGGGCAATCTGCGATTCGATCATGTAGATCATCGACGAGTGGCCAAGCCCGGCATTGGGGCCGGGAATCACGAACAGGTTCGGAAAGCCATGGACCGTGGTGCTGGCGTAGGCCGTGTAGGTCTGCCGCCACGTGTCGGCCAGTGTGCCCCCGTCCCGACCGGTGATGAACGGCGCGAGTGGTGGGTCGGTGGGCCGGAAGCCGGTGCCGAAGATCAGCACGTCGGCCTCGTGCACCGCGCCGTCCTGCGTGCGTACACCGTTGGGTTCGATACGCTCGATGGCGGTCGTCTCGAGACGGACATTGGGCTGCGTCAGCGCCGGATAGAAGTCGTCCGAGACGAGCACCCGCTTGCATCCCATGTCGTACGATGGCGTGAGACGCGCGCGGAGCGTTGGATCGGCCACCTGCGCGGCGAGATGCCGCAGCGCGAGGTGGCGCGTGACCTGGCGGATACGCCGGTGCCGGAAGGGGAGAAAGGTGATCTCGTGTGCGAGATAGCTCAGGCCGCGCACGAACGACTGCAGCCCCGGAACGGCGCGGAAGAGCGACTGCGCGATCGCCGGCACCGCTCGGTCGTGACGGGGCACGATCCATGGCGGGGTGCGCTGAAAGACCGTGAGCGCGCCCACCTGCGGCTGAATGGCCGGCACGAACTGGATGGCGGAGGCACCCGTGCCGATCACCGCCACGCGCTTACCGGCAAGCGGTACGTCGTGACGCCACTGTGCCGAGTGGAAGGCGGGACCGGCGAACGTCTCGCGTCCGGGAATCGCGGGCCATGCGGGATCGCTCAGGGCCCCGGTGGCAAGGAGCAGCACCCGCGCAGTGCAGGCGCCCGCCGTGGTGTCGATGTGCCAGCGCTGGGTACGGTCGTCCCAGCGCGCGGACTTAAGGGCATGCCCGAAGCGCATGCGCGAGGTGATGCCATGGGCGTCGGCCACGCCGCAGAGATAGCGCTGGATCTCCGCCTGCCCCGAGTACTTGCGCGACCACGCCGGGTTTTGCGCAAAGGAGAAGGAGTACAGGCGTGACGGCACGTCACAGGCACACCCCGGGTAGTGGTTGTCGCGCCACGTTCCCCCTGGTGCCTCCGCGCGCTCCAGCAGCACCACGTCGGTAATGCCGCGCTGCTGAAGACGGATGGCCGCACCGATACCGGTGAACCCCGCGCCGATGATGGCCACATGGACGTCGAGCATGAGGCGAATGTAGCGACCGACGCGCGAAGCTCCAGCACGACGTGCCCATGGTGCGTTATGCCAGTGGCTCCCTGCCCCGCCGGCGCTGTCGGTGGGGCGCAGTCCGTCCCGCACCGTCATGACTCATGAATCAGCTCCGCCCCCTGCTCTCCGCTTCGCTGTTGCTGGCGGCCACGGCGTTGACCGCTCAAGCCCAGGACGACGCTCCGCCGTCCCGACGGCAGGTCGTGCCCATGGACTCGGCGCGCGCGCGCCAGCTGTATGTGAGCAACCGTCCGGACGACCATCCCGTGGCGAACTATGAGCAGCAGATGGCCGGCAAGGCGCGCACCGACAGCATCTTCGCCGCGCGGGCACAGGGCGTGCTGAAGTTCTCCAAGATCACCTACAAGAGTCAGGCCGGCGGAATGACCATCCCCGCCTACCTGTTCGAGCCCCTCACACCGAAGGGGCCGCGTCAACACGCGGCCATGGTGTGGGTGCACGGCGGCGTGCACGGCAACATGGACCAGAACTACTGGCCTTTCATTCGCGAGGCCGTCCAGCGCGGGTACGCGATCATCACCCCCGACTACCGCGGCTCCACGGGCTTCGGCAAGGAGCACCACAACGCCATCGACTACGGCGGAATGGAGGTCGACGATGTGGAGTCGGCGGCCGACGTGCTGAAGGGACTCCCGTACGTGAATCCCGGCCGCCTCGGCGTGATGGGGTGGAGCCACGGTGGGTACATCACCGCGCTCCTGCTCACGCGTGAAGGACAGGGGACGCCCTTCAAGTCGGGCGCCGCGATCGTTCCCGTCACCAACCTGCTCTTCCGCCTGTCGTTCAAGGGGCCGTCGTACCAGCGCTCCTTCGCCACGCAGGCAGGGCTCAAGGGGCTCCCCTTCGAGAACCGCGCGGAGTACGTGCGCCGCTCGCCGTACTACTGGGTGGACAGCCTCAGGTCGCCGCTGCTGGTCCACGTGGCCACGAACGACGAAGACGTGAACTTCGAAGAGGCCCGGCCGCTCATCGACGCTCTGGTGGCACGCAAGCCACAGCTGGCCGAAACGAAGATTTACGTGAACCCCACGCCGGGGCCCACCAGCGTGGGGCACACCTTCAGCCGCCGCGTGAACCGCACCACCCTCGAGCGGGAAGACTCGCCGGAGCAGATCGACTCGTGGAACAAGGTGTGGGCGTTTTTCGAGCGCACGCTGAAGTAGAGGGAGCAGGTAGCAGGTAGCAGGTAGCAGGTAGCAGGGGGCAGGGAGCAGGAGGCAGGGGGCGACCACGCGTCAGTACCCCCTGCCTCCCGCTTCCTGCCCCCTGCGTCCTTCGCGGTCCCCGCGGAGACTTGCGCTCCAACATATGTCTATTTATGTATATATACATATGCGAACCCAACCACTTTTCTGGATCGCCGCCGCGACTGTCGCCCTTCCCGGGATGCTCGCGGCGCAGTCGCCCCTCCGCCTGGCCGATGCGCTGGCGGAAGCCGACCGCCGGGCCTTTGCCAACCGGCAGGCCACGGCCAATGCCGCGAGCAGCCGCGCACAGGCGGCGCTCCCTCTCAAGGGCATTCTTCCCTCGGCACGTGTCGAGGGCGGCTTTGTCCGGACTACCGACCCGATCGGTGCCTTCGGCACCACCCTGCGTCAGCGCGCCGTGACCCCCGCGGCGTTCGATCCGGCCCGGCTCAACGACCCGGCGCCGGTCAACAACGTGACCGGCGGCCTCGTGCTCGAGGTCCCGGTCTTCAACGCCGATGCCCTCACCGGCTGGCGCGCCGCCCGCTCGGCCGCCGACGCCAGTGAGGCCATGGCCGACTGGACCGCCGTGAATACCCGTGCCATGGTCGTGAAGGCCTACTATGGTGCCGTGCTCGCCGAGGAGAAGGTGGCCATGCTGACGCAGGCCAAGCGGGCTGCCGAGGCTGCCGTGCGGCAGGTGGAGAGCATGGTCCGCCAGGGGCTCGTCACCAAGGCCGATCAGCTCCAGGCCAGCGTGCGTGCCGGTGACATCGAATCGCAGTTGCTCTCCGCCCGGAACGATGCCCTGACGGCACGACAGCAGCTGGCGATGCTCCTCGGGCGTACCGACTCGACGCTGGTGGCGCTCCCCTCAGCCCTGCCCAACGACTCGGTCGTCCGAGCGTTCGCACGGAACGGCGAGCCGTCTGCCAATCCAACGGCGCCGGCACTCCTTCGTGACGATGTGCGTGCCGCCCAAATGGGAGCCCGCGCAGCGACGGCCGACCGGCAGCGTGCCTCTGCCACCCTGCTCCCCCGGCTGAACGGGTTTGCCCGCTACGACTACAACTCCCCTGCCACGCTATACGCGGGCAAACCCAACTGGACGGTGGGCGTGATGGGGTCGTGGTCGCTGTTCGGCGGTGCGAGCGAACTCGCCGATCTGGCCGGCGCCTCTGCCCGTGCCCGCGCGGCGCGGGCCGGCGAGGAAGCCGCACAAGTGAATGCCCGCGTGGAAGCGGATGCGGCGGTCCGCGCCGTCACGCTGGCCATGCAGCGTCTCGACCTGGCCACCACGACCGCGCAGCAGAGCCGCGAAGCGCACCGCCTGGTGGAGAAGCGATATGCCGGTGGTCTTGCGACGATCGCCGAGCTGCTTGGCGCCGAAACAGCCGCCACCGGGGCGTCGCTCGCACAGGCGGCCGCACGCTACGCGCTCATCGATGCTCTGGCGCAGCAGCGCCGCGCCATTGGCGCCGACCCCGGTACCCTCGCGCAACTCGACGCGGCGACCGCCGTGACCACCAGCGACTCCCGCAACGAGGACCCGACTCCATGACGACCACGAAGACGATGTCGAAGATGACGAATACGATCGCGCTCCTGACGCGCCGCCCGTCGGCGCTGCTCCTTGCCGGATTGTCCGCCGCCACCGTCACGCTTACCGCGTGTGGAAGTGATACGCCGGAGGGCGCGCGCGCCGAGAAGAACGTTCCCGCCCCCGTGCGCGGGTCGACGATCACCCTGCAGGATACCACGTACGCGGCGACG
Source organism: uncultured Gemmatimonas sp. (assembly GCA_964577455.1). Taxonomy (GTDB): domain Bacteria; phylum Gemmatimonadota; class Gemmatimonadetes; order Gemmatimonadales; family Gemmatimonadaceae; genus Gemmatimonas. The sequence continues at coordinate 9,614 of CAZNZG010000083.1, forward strand.
TTCGACGCGAGCGGTGTGGCCGAGCCCATGCAGCAGGCGATGGTGAGCACGAAGCTCATGGGCACCGTGACCGGCGTGCGCGTGCACGAGGGCGACCCCGTACGCGCGGGACAGGTGCTGGTGGAGATCGATGCCCGCGACCTCACGGCCAAGGCGGCGCAGGTATCGGCGGGCATTGCCGATGCCGAAGCGATGCACAAGGAAGCCACGGCGCATGCAGCGCGATTCACGGCGCTCTACGCCGACAGCGCGGCCACGAAGGCCCAGTACGACGCGGCCATGACCGGTCTGGCTCGCGCCGAGGCTGGCCTTCGCGCGGCACGGGCGGGTGCCGGTGAACTCGATGCCGTGCGCAGCTACGCGACGGTGCGTGCCCCGTTCAGCGGCACGGTCACCATGCGCCACGCCGACCCGGGCACCTTTGCGGCCCCCGGTCAGCCACTCATCACGGTGCAGGATGCCTCGAGCCTCCGCGTGAGCGTGACGGCGCCGGCTGAAGCGGTGCGAGGCCTCAAGCGTGGCGCGAAGCTCGCGGCCCGGATCGATGGAGAGGCCGTCACCGCGATCGTCGAGGGTGTCGTGCCGGCGTCGGCCGGCAACCTCTTCACCGTCAACGCGGTGGTGAACAACCGCACCGGGGCACTGCGCGCCGGCAGCGCCGCTTCGCTGGCGCTCCCGATGGGCACGACGTCGGGCATCATGGTCCCGGTCGCCGCGCTCGTACGCGACGGCGATCTGGTGGGGGTCATCGTGCGTGCCAACGGGGTCGACGACCGTCGCTGGGTACGCCTCGGTGCCACCACCGCCTCCCACGCCGAGGTGACGGGTGGACTCAAGGCCGGTGAGACGATTGTGGTCCCCGACGCGACGTCGCCGAACGCGACGACGAAGGCGGGCGCATGACCAGCATGAAGTCCTGGGGCATCTCGGGACGCGTGGCGAAAGCGTTCCTCAACAGCAAGCTCACCCCGCTCGTGACGTTTGCGTCGCTTGCGGTGGGCGTACTGGGTCTGATCGCCACGCCCCGCGAGGAAGAGCCGCAGATCTCGGTGCCGATGATCGACGTGATCGCGGCCATGCCCGGCGCCTCCCCCGCGGAGGCGGAGAATCTGCTGGCGCGTCCGATCGAGCAGCGGATGATGGAACTCCCCGGCGTGGATCATGTGTACACGATGTCGGGCGATGGGTACAGCATGATCACCGTGCGCTTCAAGGTCGGTGAAGACCAGGAGCGCAGTGTGACGCGAGTGCAGGCCAAGCTGGCCGGGGCGATGGACAAGGCCCCGCCGGGGGCGCTGCCGCCCATCGTGAAGGCCCACAGCATCGATGACGTGCCGGTGCTGGCCCTCACGCTGCACGGGAGCGACACCGACGCGAACAGCCTGCGACAGATCGCGGTGCACCTCGAGGACGAAATCCGCACGGTGCCCGAAGTGGCCGAAACGTTCGTGACGGGCGGCGCGCCGAAGCAGGTGAAGGTGATCCTCGACGCGGCCCGACTGGCCGCGAGTGGGGTAACGCCGGGCGAAGTGGCGATGGCGCTCAGGCAGGCCAACGCCCGCCTCGATGCCGGAGACCTCACTGCGCGTGACAGCGTGGTTCAGATCGCCGTGGGCGCGCCGCTCACGAACGCCCGGGAAGTGGGAAGCATCGTGGTCTCGAACCGCCGTGGCGCACCGGTCTACCTGCGCGCGGTGGCCGATGTCCGCGACGACTTCGGTGATCTCACCAGCTACGTGTCGCATCGCACCGGCACGGGCGCCGCCGAGGCGGCGGTCACGATCGCCGTGGCCAAGCGGAAGGGCGCCAATGCGACCGACGTGACCCATGCCGTACTGTCGCGCGTGGAGCAGGCCAAGAGCCGCCTGGTGCCGGCGAGCGTGAAGCTCGATGTGACGCGCGACTACGGTGAGACGGCGGGTGAAAAGGCCGAGGAGCTGATCCTGCACCTCATCATCGCCACGGTGTCGGTCACCCTGCTGATCTGGCTGTTCCTGGGCTGGCGCGAGGCGCTGGTGGTGCTGGTGGCCGTGCCGGTCACGCTCGCGCTCACCCTCTTCGTGTACTATGCGCTGGGCTACACACTCAACCGCATCACGCTCTTTGCGCTGATCTTCTCGATCGGCATCCTGGTGGACGATGCGATCGTGGTGGTGGAGAACATCTATCGCCACCTGCAGATGGGGAACCGCCCGGCCGACATCGCGAGCATCGATGCCGTCGACGAGGTGGGCAACCCCACGATTCTCGCCACCTTCACGGTGATCGCGGCGATCGTGCCCATGGCATTCGTGAGCGGGCTCATGGGGCCGTACATGCGCCCCATTCCGGTGGGCGCGAGTGTGGCGATGCTGGCCTCGCTGGCGGTGGCGTTCATCGTGACGCCGTACCTCGCCTATCGCCTCCTCAAGGGGCACGTGAAGGCAGGGCACGGCTCCATTCAGCACCCGCCCGAGGAAGGGAGCGCCACTGATCGACTGTACCATCGCATCATGACGCCGCTGATCGAGCGCAAGGGAACGCGCTTCGCCTTCTACGGCGTAGTCGTGGCGCTGCTCTTCGGCAGCATGGGGCTCATGGGCATCAAGGCCGTACAGGTGAAGATGCTTCCCTTCGACAACAAGAGTGAATTCCAGGTGGTCCTCGATTTCCCCGAGGGTACCTCCCTCGAAACGTCGAACCGCTCCGCCTCGGAAATCGCCGCCTATCTGGGCACCGTCGAGGAAGTGGTGAGCACGCAGGTGTATGCCGGTACGGCTGCGCCGTTCAACTTCAATGGCCTCGTGCGTCACTACTTCATGCGCAGCGGGGCCAACGTGGCCGACGTGCAGGTGAACCTCAAGGGCAAGGGCGAGCGTGACCGGCAGTCGCACGAGATCGCGGTGGCCGTCCGTCCTGCGGTCGACTCGATCGCCAGGCAGTATGGCGCCTCGGCCAAGGTGGCCGAGATTCCGCCGGGTCCGCCGGTGCTCTCCACGCTCGTGGCCGAAGTGTATGCGGCCGATGATGCCGCACGGCTCGAGGCTGCCAAGGCAGTGAAGGCCGTGTTCGAAAGCACGCCGGGCGTGGTGGATGTGGACTGGACCGTCGAGGCACCGCAGCAGAAGCGCACCTTCCGCGTGGATCGCATGCGGGCGGCAGAGGTGGGAGCGAGCGTGGAGCAGATCACGCAGACGCTGTATCTCGCCCTGAGCGGTGCCCCCGCCGGTGTGGCGAGCGCGCCAACGGCCAAGGAGGCCGTGGCCATCGTTCCCCGCCTGCCACTCGCGCAGCGCTCGAGTGTGGAAGCCCTGCTGGCGCTGCCCATCGCCACCATGCAGGGGCCGCAGCCGCTGGGCCGCTTCGTGAGCGTGATGGAAGGCACACGCGAAGGGGCGCGCATTCGCAAGGATCTGCGTCCGGCCATCTACGTGACCGGCGATGTGGCCCGCGAGATAGAAAGTCCGGTCTATGCCATTCTCGACATGAACAGCAAGATCGAGTCGATTCGGGTGAACGGTGCCTCGGTGGGGATCTACAACGCCGTGCAGCCCGAGTCGCTGAGTGAAACCGCGATCAAGTGGGACGGTGAATGGCAGGTGACG
>CAZNZG010000084.1:0-13137 GCA_964577455.1 uncultured Gemmatimonas sp.
AAGAACAGGCCGAGGTAGACGGCGCGGAAGCCGCGTACCCACGAGGCTTCACGCCCCGAGTAGCGGAGTTCGTAGAACTCGAGATCGGTGAGGACCCCGGAGCGGCGCCACAGACGCGCGAAGAGGAAGACGGTGGCCACGCCGGTGAGCACGAAGGCCCACCATTGCCAGTTGCCCGCCACCCCGTATCGACGCACCTGCTCGGTAACCCAGTTGGGGGTATCCGACGAGAAGGTGGTCGCCACCATCGACAGGCCGGCAAGCCACCAGGGCACCGATCTGCCGGACGCGAAGAACTCGGTGGTGCTGGCCCCGGAACGCTTGGCGAGGAAGAGCGCGGGTACGAAGCACACGAGAATCGACGCCGCCACGATGACCCAATCGATCCAGGAAATGGTCATGGGTGCCGGCCGGGGAGGGAAAACAGGGAGGGATGGTCCATGGGGCGGGAATGTGGGGGGCGGTCCGCCGCGGAGCAACGAGCCCGCAGGGATTGTCGCAGTCCATCACCGAACGGCACCTGCTATGGCAACGTGACACCTCTTTCCGGCCACGGAATACCCATCGCCGATTCCAGACCGCGGATGGCCTAAAGTCCTATGCGGCCTCGCCGACCCTTTGTGTTGGTGCGCGGAGTCACGGCCAAAGACGGCCGCGGCCGCCCCTGCCCCTCAATGGCGCCGGTCTCAGGCTCGCGTAGTCCGCAATGCCCCTCGAAACGACCTCCCGCATGCTCGCCCCGTTCCTCGACCGCCTGTCGGCCGAGGAACTCGATGCCCTTCCCTATGGTGTCATCCAGCTGGATGCCTGGGGACGGGTCCTCTCGTACAATCGCGCCGAGTCGGAAAACATCGGAGGCAGCCACCGCCCGCTGGGCCGGAGTTTCTTCGTCGACGTGATGCCCAGCGCCAACGGGCCGGAGATTCGCGGGCGCTTTGACCGCGCTTTCGAGGAGCAGCGGCTGGACGAGACCTTCCAGTACACGTTCTCGTGCGCCGACATGCCGCGGCGGGTCATGGTCCGCATGTACTACTCCGTGCGCACCCGCTCCCTCTGGCTCTTCGTGGCCAAGCCCGATGGCTCCCCGCTGGATCGGATCGGTCCGCTGGAGCAGGTCATCAGACCCACCCCGGAGCACGGCGTGAACCTCCGCACCCCCCGGGTGGCGTAGACGGTCAGTGTGGTCCGGCCGAGCCCTCGCTCTGCCGCACCACGCCCTTGAGGAAATCCAGCCGGAGCTCGACCCACCCGGTCACCTGGATGTACTGCACGCGCACCGTGTGCGCCCCGCCCTGCAGCGTGGCGTACGCCGGGGCCGTTTCGTGCGGCGTGAAGTGGTCGATCATGAGCGTGTCATCGACCCAGACGCGCACGGCATCGTCACTAAGCGTACGCAGGGTATACTGGCCGGGTGGCAGCTCGATTCGGCTCATGGCCTCGACGGCAAAGCGCGTGGCGGGAATACCGGCCTCGCGTGGTCGCGACCAGAAGAGATCGAGACGCGGCACCGTGCGCGTGAGCAACGGCGCTCCTCTCAGCAGGGTGGCAAACGCCTCCGGCTTGGTGAACGGGTCCGTACTGTCGGCATAGGCGAAGAACCGCTGCGTCCACTGCTGGGCCGGCTCCCAGTGCGCATAGTCGAAGCGCACCGGGACCCCACGCGCCACACGCCGGCCGTTGCGGAGCACCACGGCCTCGCCGCGATACTCCAGCTGCAGGCGCCAATCGCCACGGTGAGCCACCGTCGGCTCCACCGTGATGGTGTCGCCGGTTCGTCCGCTCGACGCCGACAGGCGCGCGATTCCGCGTTGCGACAGGAGCCGCCACTTCCCGGCCGGCCCCAGCACCCGAAGCCGCAACGGGACCGCACGCGTGCTGTCCAGCGGCCACAGTCTGGGAGACTGCCAGTCGTACGGCCCCCACTCATCCACGACGATCGCCTGACGATCACGCGCAGCGTTCGCGGTGACAGGCCAGCGCAGCGGGGCAGCAGGGATGTCCGGGATGCGCCACCAGGCCGTCGTGGGGACGATACGCGCCGGATCACAGCTGCTGTCGGGACGCACCGTCACCACCAGGTTGCGGGCGCTGTCCACCGCACTGCTGTTGGTGATGCGCCAAGGCTGCGCCACCGCCTCGAACCGGTTCTCCACGATGCGCCAATTGCGGCTTCGCGTATCGCGATGCTTCGGGTAGCCCCAGTCGCCTGGCTCGATCGAATCGGCCCAGAGTCGAATCCCGAGCGAATCGCCGGTGAAGTGGTTGCCTCCCACGAGATTGTCCTGTCCATGCTCGATGGCGATGGCGATGCGGTTGTTCGCGAAGCAGTTGCCCACGATACGGGAACCGTAGCTGTAACCACCCCACAGCCCGTGGGTACTTCCCTCGATGCGATTCCCGATGAACTGATTGCGACTGAACGTGGCTTCCATGCCATTGGTGGGCGCGAAGCTGAAGTCGTTCATGAGGAACAGGTTGTCGTTGGACCCACCCTGCCCCGTATCCATCGTGTGCTGCCCGGCCCACAGAAACAGTCCATCGCCGCTGTGGGTCATGCTGTTGTACGCCACCACGTTGTGCATGCACTGCTCGAACATGAGCAGGGCGGCGGAGTCCTGCCCTCGCTGGTAGAAGCCGTGGGATGCACCGCGCACGTTGTAGTCCACGCGGTTGTTCACGATGCGATGCCAGCTCGCCCGGTACATGCCGATACCAAGACCGGAGTTGTACGAGAAGTCGTTGTCGCGCACCTCGATCGAGTCGCTGTGCGACAGCAGCAGCCCGTTCATGCCCTGCCGCACGGTGTTGCCGGTGAGCGTGCCACCCGTGACGCCACGCAGGTAGAGCCCCGCGCCGAAGCGCAGCCACTGCTCGTCGTCGTTCTTGTGGAACGAAAGCCAGTCGTTGAGGCTCTCGTGCTCGACGAGACTGAACAGTCGCGGCTTCCAGCCGTAGCTGAGATCGTTCCGCTCGAGCACCAGATCGCGCACGTGGCGTGCGAGGATGCCCACCTTGTAGCCGCGGGCCACGAGGCCGACGAGACGCACGTTGCGGCCGCCGTCGATGTGCACGGCGGTCCCGCGCGCCGCATCGGGAGCGCTATCGGGCGGCGTACCAACCAGGACCACACCGCGCATGTCCACGGTGATGTTGCGCCCCCGAATGGTGATCAGCGCCGATTCGGGAGCAGCAGGAGCCCGTAGGCGATAGACGCCCGGCTTCACGCGAACGCTCGAAGTGATGACAAGCCCCGCACTCGGTATAACGACGGGGACCGGCTGCGCCTGGAGCGGACGTTGCGGCCAGAGCATTGCGGCCAGACAGACGAGCAGGCGGCATACATACGATGGCGCCCCCCGCATCAGAGCCATCGGCGCACTCTCGCACAGTAGGCCGCGTACTCGTCCGGAAATCGCTCACGTAGATGACGCTCCTCACGGGCGATCACCTGCACGTGAAGCACGACGAGTACGATGGGGAATTGGACCAGCGCGCCAAGTGAATGCAGGATCAGCACACCACCGGCATAGAACACGGACATGCCGAGGTACATGGGATTGCGCGTGAACGCGTAGATGCCGGAATCGACGACCAGCTTCGCCGGTCGATTCGGATAGATCGCCGTCCGGAATCGCCGGAAGGTGAGGATGCCCGTGTACACGATGGCGAGCCCCAGCACCCCGAGCAACGCGCCAACCACCTCGACGGCGGGGGTCGCAGGCCACAACGGCGGGAGCTGACCGTATCGGTCGATCATCACTCCCGTGCCAAGCCCCGCCACGAACAGCAGCGGCGGGGGAAAGCGTACCGCCGGTCCCAGATCCTTGGTCATCCGGGCAAAGCTACCGTCTCAATCGCCGGGCAGCATCACCCAGAGCGCCGTTCGCCCCACGTTGCAGTGCACCGCACGAGAGAGAGGGGTGAACGCTCCCCAGCTCATCCAGAGCGCCTGCCGTGCCAGGTTGTGCGCGTGCCACGGGCGGAGCCCGGCACCGGCATCCTGCGCCAACCGCGCCAGGCGATTGGAGCGTGCCGGCACCGGATGAAAGATGCGCTCCACGTTGGGGGAACGAGTGGGCTCGTCGTCCTGCCACTTGTCGAGCAGTTCGATGCTCGTGCGGAGTGCCGCGTCGCCCTGCGTGCGGCGGACGGCGTCATCGGCGGCATAGACCGCGGCGCGCGAGGGGGTGGGGAGCAACAGCACCCCGGCGAACGCCCAGAGCGTCATGCCGGCCATGAGCGTCACGATCCCGGCCGCCGTGGCCGGCGTGGTCCCCGTGAGCTGTTGCACGACCACGAAACCAGCGGTGTTCCACAACAGTGCACCGAGCACACCGCGCAGATGGGCTCCGCTGTCGGCCACCGCCTTGCGACGCGCGAGCTGCGCCGCAAGCGCGTTCACGGGCAGTGTCCCCCAACGCAAGGGCACCAGCAGCGTGCGCGGCCAGAGGCTGCTCCACCCCCCAACGAAGCCTTCGTCGGGCGAGTCCACCACGCGCAGCTGCTCCACGCGAAGCCCCGCCTGCTCGGCGGCCTGGACGAAGGTGGCACTGGGCGGATGCGTGGCGAAGGACGCCACGATACGGGCCATGCTCCCACGGAGAAGCGCCAGCAGCAGCTGCACCACCACGAACACGGCCACGGTGGCCGCGGCACCGCCCGAACGCGCGGCAACCATGAGCGCCGCGGCGGCGAGCATCCACACGCACCACTGGATCGCTGCGCCGCGCAGCCAGCGGAACAGCCAGTACTGCGCATGGCCCTTGCGGCGGACCACCCAGGCCCCCCCCATCAGGTCGAACAGAAAGAAGAGGGCAGCCACCATCGCGAAGAAGATCCCGAGGGCGAACAGCGAGCGCCCCAGCGACTGCTGGGTACTGGAGGAGAAGCCGGCCTGCGGGATGTCGAATGCCAGCAGGCAGATCGCGGCCAGCACGGCGGTCCCCACCCCGCTGATGCCGAGATAGAGACGCGCGCGGGCGTACGAAAGGCGGCCAGGACCGGCGCCAATGGGAAGCGAAGGAGAAGTCATGGGGCTGTAACGCGCCGGTGCCGAATTTGGTTTTCGGCTCGCGTTTTCCGCCGTCGGGCGTAGGCTAATGGCATGGACCGCCGCCTGTTCGTCTCCGATCTCGCGCGCTATGCCGCGCTCTGTGCCGTCGTGCCCAATGTGTGGCGCGTGACCTCCCGCCCCCGCTTTGCGGACGACCCCTTTCAACTCGGCATCGCCTCCGGCGATCCAACCCCCGCCGGGGGCGTGTTGTGGACGCGGCTCGCGCCTCGGCCCTTCGAACCGGACGGCGGCATGGACGGCTTGCGTACCACCGTGGACTGGGAGGTGGCCGATGACGAGGCGTTTTCGAAGATCGTGAAGAAGGGGCGCGCCACCGCCGCCCCCGAGCTGTCATTCAGCGTGCACGTGGAGCTGGAGGGACTGCAGCCGGACCGCTGGTACTTCTACCGCTTCATGAGCGGCGGTGCGACGAGCAAGGTAGGCCGCTTCCGTACCACGCCCGCTGACGGCACCATGACGCCGCTTGCCTTTGCCTTCGCCAGCTGCCAGCACTGGGAGCAGGGGCTGTTCACCGCCTTCGATCACCTCTCGCGCGAGGAGATCGACCTTGGCGTGCATCTCGGTGATTACATCTACGAGTACGCGGGCAACACGCGAAGCGTACGCACACATCAGGGGCTCGAGATCCGTACGCTCGACGACTATCGGCGGCGCTATGCGCAGTACAAGAGCGACCCGATGCTGCAGGCCGCGCATGCGCGCTGTCCTTGGGTGGTCACGTGGGACGACCACGAGGTGGACAACAACTACGCGGGGCTGATCGGCGAGAACGGCATGGAGAGCACCGAGCAGATGCGCACGCGTCGTGCGGCGGCGTATCAGGGGTGGTGGGAGCACCAGCCGGTACGGGTCCCTCGCGTACAGTCATGGGCCGACCTCACGATCACCCGTTCGGTGAATTGGGGAGCGCTGGCGCGTTTCTGGGTGCTCGACACGCGGCAATACCGTGATGACCAGGCGTGCAACGACGGCACGCAGGCGCCATGCGCCGAGTGGAGCGACCCCAGGCGTGGCCTCCTGGGCGCGGCGCAGGAAGAGTGGCTCGTGAAGGGGCTCGGCGCCTCGCGCTCACACTGGCAGGTGCTGGCACAGCAGATCATGATGGCGCCGTACGATGCGGCCGAAGGCGACGCGATCCGGACATCGATGGACCAGTGGAGCGGCTATCCGACTGCCCGTGACCGACTGCTGGGCGAAGTGGCCAAGCGTGCCCCCAACCGCACCGTGGTGCTCACCGGCGACATTCACAGCAACTGGGTGAACGATCTGCGCAGCGACTTCTCACGCCCCGACCGCCCCGTGGTGGCCGCCGAGTTCGTGGGTACGAGCATCTCGAGCGGCGGCAATGGCGGCGATGTGCCGGCAGCACGACTGGACGACATGCGGCGTGAGAATCCGCACCTGCATTGGTACCAAAATCGTCGCGGCTATGTACGCTGCACCGTAAATCGCGATGCGTGGACGGCAGACTACCGCACCGTACCCTTCGTCGACAAACCGGGCGCACCGATCGAGACGGCATCGAGCTGGAAGGTGACGCATGGCAGGGCGGGCGTGCAGAGGGCTTGAAAGTAGGAACAGCGAAAAGGGAAACGAGAAAAGGGCAACGGCGAGGCACCGTTGCCCTTTCTCATGTCCCTTTTCGCTCTCTCTCAGTGTGCCCCTTCGCCCGCCACGATCGAGCTGAACTCACGCGTGTGCATGCGAGCGCCACCGCGGAGACTGGCGATCACATCGTCGGCGCGATCATCGTCGCAGCCGATCGAACGCAGGCTGTGGTACGCCATGCCGAACGCGAGCTCACGTTCGCCCATGAGTGCCTTGTTCACGCCGAGCTTCTCGAAGAGCTCCTGCTCTGCCTCGGCGTGCGTACGCACGATGATCTCGATGTGCGGATTGCGGGCGCGAACCAGCTCGATCACATGACGGGCATGGTATGGGTCCGGCGTGGCGATCACGAGGAGTCGCGCGAGTTCCGGATGAGCATGTTCGAGGATCCCCGGACGGGTGGCGTCGCCGTACAGCATGGCCACGCCAAGGCCGCGCATCGCCTCGGCCACACGGCGATCCTGTTCGATGGCGATGAACGGTATCCCCACGCGCTGGAATGCTTCGCCGATCGTGCGCCCCACGCGACCGTAGCCCACCAGAATGGCGTGATTGGCGGGGGTCGCCATCCACAGATCCGTGGTAACGATCGCCGTGGCCTTGCGTCGCTCGATGCGGTCGAGGAGCCCGGGCCGACTGCCTACGAACGTGATGATCCGCTCGGCGAGCGCGAAGAGCATCGGGTTGAGCACGATGGACACCAGTGCCGCAGCGAGGATCAGACTGCGCCCCTCTTCGCTCAGCACCCCGAGCGACACCCCGAGCCCCGCCATGATGAAGGAGAATTCGCCGATCTGTCCGAAGGCGGCGCCGATGCGCAGCGATGCCGCGAATGGATGCCGGAGCAGCACCATGAGGATCGTCGACCAGAGCGCGTTTCCGAGGAGGATGACCAGCAGCACGCCGGCCAGTTTGCCCGGCGCCTGCAAGAGGACCTCGGGGTCGAGCAGCATGCCCGTCGACACGAAGAAGATCACGGCAAAGGCATCCTGCATGGGCAACGCGTCGGCGCCGGCACGATAGCTGAGATCCGACTCGCTGATCACCACACCAGCAACGAACGCCCCGAGCGCAAACGACACACCGAACAGGGCCGCCGCCCCCATGGCGACTCCGAGCGAGACAGCGAGGACGGCGAGGGTGAAGAGCTCCCGCGAGCCGGTACGGGCAACGTGCGTGAGCAGCCACGGTACCGCGCGGCGACCAACCACGCCCATTACCGCGATGAACGCCGCCACCTTCACCACCGTCAACGCAACCGCGCCGGCGATCCCCAGCCATGCCGACTGGCCGCCCGCTGTGGAGGCCGATCCGGAAATGGCGCCCAGCACAGCCGGTAGGAGCACGAGGGCCAACACCACGCCGAGGTCCTCGACGATGAGCCACCCCACGGCGAGACGGCCGTCGATGGAATCGAGCATGCCGCGGTCTTCGAGCACGCGCAGCACCACCACCGTGCTGGCCACGAACAACGAGAGGCCGAAAACCACGGCGCCTCCCGGACTCCAGCCCCACGACAGTGCCAGGCCGGTACCGAGAAGAAAGGACACGACCATCTGCAGGATGGCGCCGGGAACGACAATGCGTTGCACCCGCTTGAGATCGCCCGGTGAGAAGTGCAGCCCCACCCCGAACATGAGGAGGATGACCCCGATCTCCGCCAGCTGGCTGGCGAGCGACACATCGGCGACGAACCCTGGCGAGTGCGGACCGATGATGATCCCGGAGAGCAAATACCCCACCAGCGGCGGCATCCGCAGCTTGGTGGCGAGAAACCCGAACACGAACGCCACGCCGAAGGCGCCGGCGAGTGTGGCAAGAAGAGCGGTCTCGGGGTGCATTCCGCAAACTACAGCACCATGGGCGAAGACCAAACCTCGAGGTCGATCGCCGCGCCGTCGATCAGGGCTGGCCGATCGCGGAGATGGCCCGGTCAGGCAGCAGAGCGAGCAGTGCGAACGTGGCCAGCCAGTGCTCCCCCATATAGTCACCCGCCACATGCGGCAGGCTGGCGTCGAGGTGCTGCGCAGCAGCGCGCTCGGCCAGTCCGCGCTGCGGATCACCCGGCGCCATTGATGCGGCCAGCGAGCGCCAGCACCACGCGCGCGAGAGGTTGAGACCGTCGAGGTGCGCGATTTTGCCGTCGGTCCGATCACTCACGAGAGCCGGGGTGAAGAGCGACGCCGGCTGCTGATCGGCCAGACGGGGAAGAAAGCCGTCGAACCACCCGGGAAAGGCCTTCGCGCCGAGCACCACGCGCATGCACTCCGCCTCGACGAGCGCCGATGACAAAAAGTCGTCGCCTCCAGGCTCCCACGCCTGACAATCACGGTCGCCCAGATACCAGCGCGTGGCCGACTCCCGAAGCACGGCGGCGAGCGGGAGATCGTGGGCGCTGTCGGCGTACTCGAGCCCCAGTCGCACGGCGAACGCGGTGTTGAAGTGCGTCCCCACCCGGATGGGATACGTGGCGCGCGGCAGGAAGCGGCGAAACCGCTCGGCGAACACATCCGCGAGTGGCTGCAGCACATGCGCCCATTGCGGGGTCCCGGCATGCCGCTGCAGCTCCGCCTGCAGCATCAGCAGCCACGCCCATCCGTACGGTCGCTCGAAGCCTGCGCGGGAGGGGTGTGACGCATATGTCACCTCACTGCGCACCTTGTCCGGCGTGAACTGCTCGTCGAACAGCGCCACGATCTCCCCGCGCACCGGCAACGTCGGCACGAGGCGCATGAGCGTGGCGAGCAACCAGTACCCGTGCACACACGAATGCCAATCGAAGCTGCCGTAGAACACCGGGTGCAATGCCTCGGGCCCCTTCACATCCTGCGCATCGAACAGTACGTGATCGAGCTTGTTGGGATACTCGCGTCGCACATGCGACAGGGCGAGCCGCGCGAATTGCGTGGCAAGGGCGGGCGTGAGTCCACACGGGGCGGGCGTCACTGGTACGTCACGGGAAGGCGAAGATCGACATGAGCACGATGTTGGCGAGCAGCAGGGCGAGCGCCGTGGGAACCTGTGCGCGAATCACGCCGTAGCGATCGGTGAGCTCCAGCAGCGCGGCGGGGACGATGTTGAAGTTGGCCGCCATCGGCGTCATGAGGGTGCCACAGAATCCGGAGAGCATGCCGATGGCGGTGACCACCACCACGTCGCCACCGAACTGCTGGACCACCAGCGGCAACCCGATCCCCGCCGTCATCACGGGAAACGCGGCGAACGCATTGCCCATGATCATGGTGAACAGCGCCATACCGATCGCGTAGGCGGCGACGGCGGCCACCGGCGTGCCCAGCGGCAGATAGGTCGTGGCGAGCGCACTCACCACTTTCCCCACGCCGGCAGCGGCGAAGAGTGCCCCAAGCGCCGCGAGCGACTGCGGCAGGACCGCCGCCCACCCCACGCTGTCCATGAGCCGACGTGCCTCCACGATGGGCGCCGTAGCCGGCGGACGCAGCATGACGAGCCCGGTCAGCAGACCCAGCACCGTGGCCAGACCGAGGGCAATCTGGGTGACCTGTTTCGCATCCACGAGCGGCGTACCGCCGATCGTCACGTCCTTGAGTACGAGACTCCCCACGAAGGTGGCGATCGGTACGACCAGCACCGGCACGAACAATCGGCTCCCGTAGCGGCGCGCCGACGCCGCACGCTGTTCGGCGGTCGCCGTTTCTCGTGTACCCTGCCCCAGGCCAGCCGCCGCGGTGCCTACCATGACCAGCACCAGTACGCCGTTGACGAAGTCGCCGAGGTACGAGCCGGCAAAGAAGAGCAACGCGTACACGCCCCAGAAGAGGGTGTTGCGCCACCGGCGCGGGTTACTCGCGTCACGGGCATTCACCACCGCAATACCGCCGGTGAGCAGCCCCATGAGCACATAGATCGCGTCGAGCGTGATCATGCGCGGGTCCCCCCATTGGACCCGTCGGCGTCGGCCGCCACCTCGCGTGCAATCCGGCGATCGAACCAGAGCACGCGCGCCCCGTGCACCACGAATGCCACGATCGCGGTGGGGATAGCCCAGCGCGCGAGCTGCAACGGTTCCACCACGATGCCGTTCTGCTCGAGGAAGCCTCGAATGAGCAAAATGGAGCCGATGGCCACGAACACGTCTTCACCGAAGAACATGCCCACATTGTCCACACCCGCGGCCATCGCCTTGATGCGCTCGCGCGTGGGACGCGGCAGATCACCGTGCACGTTCTCCGCCGCCCCCTCCGCCATGGGCGCCACGAGCGGCCGCACCATCTGTGCATGGCCGCCGAGCGACACGAGCCCGAGCGCCGACGTGGCCTGACGCAGCGCGAGGTACACGAGCAGTACGCGCCCGGCGGTGGCGGCCTTGATGCGGCTGATCACGTCGCGGGAGCGTTCCTTGAGCCCCGATCGCTCGGCCAGCCCGATGACCGGCAGCGCCAACCAGACGATGGCGATGTAGCGACTGTCCACGAAGGCCTTGCCGAAGGCCGCGATGACCTCTGGCAATGGCTGTCCGCTGGCGAGCCCCGTGGCGAGACCGGCAAGCGTGACCACGAGCAGCGCGTTGAGGCGAAACGCGAAGCCGACGATCACGATGAGAATGCCGACGAGGGGGAGGAGGGAGGGCATGGGGGCAGGATACTGAGAAACGGCGGAAAGGGTAATGGGAAAAGGGGCGACGGAGAAACGGCGGAAAGGGTAATGGGAAAAGGGGCGACGGAGAAACGGCGGAAAGGGTAAGGGGAAAGGGGGGCGACGGAGAAACGGCGAAAAGGGTAATGAGAAAGGGGGAGGGGGTGGTATTTTCCCTGTTCCGATTCGTCCTTTACTCCGCCCCACTCGCCAATGTCCCGCCGGTCCGCCTCCTCGTTCCTGCTGGGTGCCCTGTCGCTGCTCACCACCGCGTGTCTCCCCGGTGGTGGTCGCGCCTACCGGGCAGATCTCGCGCCGGAGCCGGCGCTGCGCATCTACGACAGCAAGGCGTCGCGCTTCGTGAGCTTCCGCGATTTCGCGGGCGCCATCGCGAAGGCCGACATGGTCTTTTTCGGTGAGCAGCACGACGATCCCGCCACGCACGCGGCGGAACATGCGGTATTGGCGGCACTCGGGGAACGGCGTGATCACGTGGTGATCACCCTCGAGATGTTCGAGCGCGACGTGCAACCGCTGCTCGATCAATACCTCAGCGGGTCGATCAGCGAGAAAGACTTTCTCGCCGGCTCACGACCGTGGGATCGTTACTCCACCGATTATCGCCCCATGGTGGAGTTGGCCCGGGTACGCGGATGGCCCGTCGTGGCTGCCAACGTACCGCGTCGGCTGGCGAGTGCGGTGAGCCGGCGCGGGCTTGCCGTGCTCGACACGATGAACGCGCGAGACCGCGGGTACATGGCCAAGGTCAACAGCTGCCCGAAGGACGCGTACTACGAGAAGTTCGCCGAAACCATGAAGGGACACAGCGCCGGCGGCGGCCCGCCCACGGCAGCCGATCAGGCGGCGATGGCGCAGATGACCGATCGCTTCTACGAGGCACAGTGCGTGAAGGACGAAGCCATGGGTGAAGCCGTCGCTGACGCGTTTGCCCGTGCGCCCAAGGGATCGGTGATCTTCCATGTGGACGGCGCGTTCCACTCCGACAGCCGTCTCGGTACGGTGGAGCGGGCGCTGCGCCGTGCGCCGAAGGCCTCGAGCGTGGTGCTTACGGCCGTGCCGATTGCCGACCTCGGCAAGGCCAACGGCGCAGACCACGCCAGCAAGGCGGACTACGTGCTGTTCACGCGGGCTCCCAGATAAACCGCGGCCCCGATGGGGCCGTTGCACGAGCATCACCAGCGAGGATCCGGTGCGCGAATATCGATTTCAGGCCACGACCGACACCATTGAGGCGCTGCGCAAGTTGCGCGGCGCGTGGCGCGGCATGGCGGTGTCCGAACAGGAAATTACCGTTGTCCTGCGGGACGGTGTCGCGGTACGCATCGGCCTCGATGACGCCGATGTGGAGGGACTCTTCGACGCGTACCGGGTGCGTGCCGCGGTGGAAACCAACCCGGGCGTGTACGGCGTGCCGGTCGAGGACTTCATAGACGGCAACAACGATGTCGTGTTGTTCACCGGCGTCACCTGGAGTGAGGCGCACGGCACGATGAAGGCTGAAGGGATGTCGGAGCAGTCGACCATGCACTTCTCGGGGCACCCCGGGCAATTGTCGGAGACCGCCGAGGTGGTGTGCGTGACCACCGACGCGTTCGTGGTGGCCAGCGAGGCCGGTCGCGGCATGCTCATTCGTACGGGGCTCAAGCCGGGCTCACTCGAGGTGGAGCGCAACCCGGACAAGGTGCGGGCGTTTCTGCTGGAGCGGGGATACGAGGGGTGAGGGGACGGAAAAGCGAAACGGCGTAATGGGAAAGGCGAAACGGCGTAAGGGGAAAGGGAAACGGCGAAATGGGTAATGGGGAAAGCGAAACGGCGTGACG
>CAZNZG010000085.1:0-13105 GCA_964577455.1 uncultured Gemmatimonas sp.
GTGCTCTTCCACGCCAAGGCGCGTGAGTTCCTGACGCATGGGAATCAACAGCTGCTCGGGATACATCATGGCCACATACCCTCAGTAGTCCGGAATGTCCTCGCGGGGTTCACGCACCAGCGCCAGAATGGCCGCCTGCGGCACCACGAGATACTGCTCGTTTTCAAACGTGATCTCGACCGCGGCTTTGCGGAAGAAGAGCGCATAGTCACCCACCTGCGCCTGCATCGGTACGTAACGGGCCTCGCGCCCTGCCTGCCCACCGATGCGCCACGGCTCTTCACCCTGGTCAGCCAGTTCGGGAAGGGCCAGCCCAGGCCCCGTGGCCACGATTTCGCCTCCCTGCACCGCCTGATTGTCCACGGCCGTCGGCGGCAGATACAACCCGACTTTGGAGCGCTGCTCACCATCCTCGAGCTTCACGAGCACGCGGTCACCGACAACGATAAGTCGCTTCTTGGTCATGCCGTAAAGTAGTGGCCGGCGGAAGTGTGCCAGAGGGCGATCAGCCGGACGCCGGCGGCAGCCGCTTCTGATGCATCGACGCCAGGGAGAAGCGGGCGAGTTCCTCCACGAGCCCACGCAGTTCTCGCTGCTTGGACTCCGAGGCACGCCGGAAGGCGAATCGTGAGCCGGCCAGTGCCCCGCTGAGTATCCCGATCCCGGCGATGATGCCGATCAGCGGATCGAAGTTCTTGGCCAGCATGGCCGCCGCTACCGGCCCCATCGAGAGCCCCAGCCCGGCGCCGATGCCCCCATACAGCCCGCCCGCCAGCCCGGTGATGTCCTCGAACGCCCGAATGGTGGTGCGACCGTTGCGCGCGCCCACGGTGATCTGCAGCAGGCGCACGGTGCCGTTCCGGGTCTGCCCCGCGGCGCCGATACTGATGGCGAGGGTACGCCCCACCACGCTGACGGCGATGAGATCGCCGAGGGAGCGGCGCGCGATGTCGGCGAGATCCTCGAACAGGTCGAGGGGAATCTCTCCGTCCAGAACGCTCTCGAACTCGATCTTGGTGTGTGCCCCGACCCACCTGTTCGGCGCCCGCTGCATGGACGGCCCGGTGGAGACTTGCACCGCCACCGCGGAGCCTGCCGACCGTTCGGCCAGCGCCCGCTCCACATAGCGCGCCTCGATCCCCGCTTCACGCGCCGCCTCCATCACGAGGGCTGCGTCGTAGCCGGCGGTCGGGGAGGCTGCCGGTGTTTGTGGGAACACTGCCGGCGGGATCATCGTGCCGGTATTGGCCTGCAGTTCCGCCGCACGTGCCCACACCGCATCGGCATCGACCGACGAGAGCCGCTGCGGCGATGCGTCCGGCGGCGTTACGCGCCCCGCAACCGCTTGCGGAACCACCGCCAGCGCCGTGCCCTCCATTGCCTGCAGGCGTTCGAGCAACGCCCCCGCCGATGGCACCCGCGCGTCGGGATGTTTCTCCAGGAGCGATTGCACGAGCGCGTCGACGCCGTCGGGCAGGTCGGGGCGCAGGGAATGCAGACGGGGCGGCGCGCTGTTCACGTGCGCCACCAGCACCGCCGACGGGGCGTTGCGTTCGAACGGGAACTTTCCCGACAGCATGTAGAACAACAGCACGCCCATGGCATACAGATCGCTGCGGCCATCAAGTGTCTCACCAATCACCTGCTCCGGGCTCATGTACTGCACGGTCCCCAGCACGGTACCGGTCGCCGTAAGCGGCTGCGCTTCGGTCACGCGCGCGATGCCGAAATCGGTCACCAGGGCGCGTCCCTGCCCGTCGAGCAGCACATTCTCGGCCTTGATGTCGCGGTGAACCACCCCCTGCGCATGTGCGGCATCGAGCGCGAGGGCCAGCTGCCGCATCACGTGCAGCGCCTCCTGCAGCGGTAGAGGCCCAAGCCGTTGGATGCGTTCGGCCAGCGACTCGCCCTGCACATAGCCCATGGCGAAGTACACGATCCCCTGCCGCTCGGCCGCCGAGTACACGGACACGATGTTGGGGTGCGACAGCGACGCCGCCGTGCGCGCCTCACGCAGAAACCGCTGGCGTACGGCCGCGTCGCCCCCGAGATGCGTCGGTAACGTCTTGATCGCCACGCGCCGTTCGAGATGGGTATCCTCCGCCAGATACACCACCCCCATGCCGCCGCGGCCGATCTCCTTCAGCAGCCGGAACTCGCCGGCAAGCGCGCGCGCCAGCGCAGGAGCGGGTTCCGGCCAGGAAAGCACATCATCAGGGGCGTCGGTCACGGGTGACTTGGTGCGGGGAGTGTGGGAAGGGCGTCACGACCGAGCATCCGCACCGCCTGATCGGCGGCCTGGACGCCGTGCCACTGCGCTTCTTCGAACAGGCTCAAGTTACTCTGATCGGCATGCGCCACGATCAGGCGCGGCGCCGGACGCCACCCCTGCATTACCTGTACACGGTCGAGCGTCCCGGGCACCGGACGCGCCATGGCATGGCCCCAGCGCATCACGTCCACGCGCAGCAGCCGGTCCGCAATATCGGGGTGCGCCCGCTGAAGGTCGGCAATGATCTCGTCACGCCACCCGCTCCACGAGCGCTGCTGTACCCATTGTCTCGCCTCGCGCGCCGGACGATCGGCCGCGGCGTAGTACCAGGTCCACAGCTGCGTGGCTGGCGGAGTGCCAAGGTGCTGATGACGCGCGTTCACGTAGCCGAGGGCAGGACTGCCGTAGATCACATTGTCCCACGCGAGCGTGGCGCCACGTGACGAAGGCTCACGGTCGAGCACGAGATTGGCCACCACCCAGGGGGCGTACTCGAGTGATACCGGCAGCGTCACGGCTTCGCAGACGCGCGGCAACACGAAGAGTGGCGCGCTCCAGATCACGGCTTCGCAGACGATGCGCTGGGTGGGGGTATCCACGACCCAGGGCGCACTTCCGCGCGCACTCTGACGCGCGAGGCGCAGCACGGGGGCATTCGCGCGCAATCGTGACCCGCCGCCCGCTGTCGGGTGCACCGCCTGCCGGCGCGCCAGCCGTTGCGTCAGCGCGCGCGCGATCCAGTCGTTGCCCTCCGGCCAGGTGAGCGGTCCGATCTCCTCGGCGTCTCGTCCTGCGAAGTAGTGCACGGCGGCCCATGCGCTCGCCTGATGCAGCGAGGCACCGTAGTCGTCCCGTGTGCCATACTCCACCCACCAACGCAACGCCGGCGATGTGAACCCCTCGCGCTGCATCCACTCGTGCGCCGTGATCCGATCGAGCGACTGCACGGCCGCGGCACGTCGTGCGGCACGTCCGCCGTCCGCGGCGGCACGGACACGCCGGCTATGTCCGTCGGCCGACGGCACCTCGAACATGCCGGTGTCCCGCCATTCAGCGATCTGCTGTTCGAACCGCCGGAACTGCTCCCGATCCGCCGGTGTCGAGGCATCGAGCGGATCGAGCCCCTCGTGCCAGCGTCCGTGCTGCCAGAGACGCTCCTGTGGAGAATGGCAGAGTGCACGCTCCTCCCAGGTGCCATCGGGGCGCAGCACGCCGAGTTCGCGCATGAGCTGGCGCACGTGCATGGCGTTCGGACCGGGCACGGGCAGATAGTGCGCCCCCCACGGCGCCCGCTGTCCCCCCAGCCCGGCGTATTCGGCCGAGCGAGCGTTGCCGCCCGTTCGCGACGACAGTTCCAGCAGCAGCCAGTCGTGCAGACCGAGCGCATCGAGTCGCCACGCGGCGCTCAGGCCACCGATGCCACCTCCCACGATCGCCACGCTGGTACGTACGGTGGGACGCGAGGCGGAAAGCGTGGGCCGGCTGTCTCGCAGCACATGCCCGGTGCGGCTGTCGTCGTCCACGAAGCCGCCACGAATCACACGCCCCTTGGGGGAAAGCCCAAGCAGCGCTGGCGCTGCGGCCAGCGCCGAGAGCGTACGCAATGCGTCCCGTCGACTTTGGGTCACCGTACCGCTCCGCGACTCACCATCACCGCTCAGCGGTTGATCGCATCGAACTCGTGCTCGTAGTAGCGCACGAGCACCTGATCATTGAGCCGATTGGGATCGGCCGGCACGCGCTGCATGTCGGCGGGGAAATCGAAGAGTGTGGGCACCGCCGCGACCGTCAGGTAACGGAGGCCGGCCGGCAAAGTTGCGGGCGGTGCGTAGCTGTCGAGCCCCGCGATCACGAAGCCCCATTCGCCGAAGCTGGGCACGTACACGTGATACGGCCATGTGCGCAGCCCGGCCGCCTCGAGCGTGGTTACGATGCTCCAGTACGACTGACGGGCGAACATCGGCGACGTGCTCTGCACCGCAAGGAAGCCTCCCGGGGCGAGATGCTGCGTCACCAGCCGATAGAAGGCGCCGGTGTAGAGCTTCCCCACGTGATAGTTGGACGGATCGGGGAAATCGATCACGATGAAGTCGAACTGCGCGGCGTGACTGTCGAGCCAGGTGAAGGCATCGGCGTTGACCACCTGCACGCGCGGGTCGGTGAGCGATCGGGCATTGAGCGTGGTGAGCCGCGGATGGGTCCGAAAGAGCGCGGTCATCCCTTCATCCAGATCGACGAGCGTGACACGTTGGACGTCGGGGTACCTGAGGATCTCCCGTACGGCGAGCCCATCGCCACCGCCCAGTACCAGCACACGCCCACGCGCCCGTGCGGCCGACAGCCCTGGATGCACCAGGGCCTCGTGATAGCGGTATTCATCGCGCGAGGCGAACTGCAGATGTCCATTGAGATACAGCCGAAGATCGTCCTTCCAGCTGGTGAGCACGATGCGCTGATAGCGCGTGTCCTTGGCGAGGATGATGGGGTCGGCATACATCCCCTCCTCGGCGAGCGTGGTGATCTCCTGCCCCTTCCAGAGGCCGGCCCCCAGGACGGCGAGTGCCAGCACGCCCACCCCCTGGAGCCAGCCACGACGCGGCAGTACATCGCGGAAGAGCCAGGTGCTCCACAGGCCCACCAGCACGTTGATCACGCCGAACAGCAGTGCCGAACGCACGAGGCCCAGACGCGGCACCAGCAGCAACGGGAAGAGCAGTGAGGCGAAGAGCGCACCGATGTAGTCGAACGTGAGCACGTTCGCCACCACATCCTTGAAGCTGAAGCGATCCTTGAGAATACGCATCAGCAGTGGGATCTCGAGCCCCACCAGAACGCCGATCAGCAGCACGAGGCCGTAGAGGGTGGGGCGAAAGGCCTCGGTATAGGCGAAGGCGAGAAAGAGGAGCAGCGACGACAGCCCGCCGACCACGCCGACCAGCATCTCGATCATCACGAAGCGCGTGACCACGCCGCGCACCACGAACCGGGACAGCCAGCTCCCGATGCCCATCGCGAAGAGATACGTCCCGATGATGGTGGAGAACTGGGTGACGCTGTCACCCAACAGATACGACGCAAGCGCGCCGGCCACGAGCTCGTAGATGAGCCCACAGGCGGCGATCAGGCAGACCGAGACGAATAGCGCGGCGGGCACGACCCTTTCCGGTGAGGCGGGACTGTCGCGTCAGTGAATCGCGGCGGCGACGATGATGCCGAGTGCGATCGCGACGGACCCCATGAGGATCGCGGCGGCCGTGTTCTTCTTTTCGGCGATCTCGTCCCAGAGCTTGCCGGGCGTGAGCATGTCGAGAATGAAGAAGGCCACGATGAACAGCACGATGCCGATCGCGGCGAAGGCCGCGGAGCTGAACACGTTCGCCATGAACTGGTCGGTCATGCGGATTTCCTCACTTGCCGCGGAGCGTACGCCCCGGCACGTAGTACGATGATCGATACGCGCCGGGATTGTCGCGCACGGAACGGGGGTTGTTTCGGGATTCGCTGGCGCCCGACAGCGTCCAGCCTCGGTACTGCGCCACACCGAGCAGGCCCACCACGGCCAGTACCCAGATGGTATATGCACGCGGGATCATGGAGACCTCCTATTCCTCATCGCTCGCTCCGGTGCCACCGATCGGATGATCGCTCTCCGCCCAGCGGCGGTTTTCGAAGCCCGCCGTGGGGAGGAAGGCAAACACCACCGGCAGCAGCAGGGCCAGAAACGCCAGGGCGTAGAAACCGTAATGCGGCGGGTCGCGGCGCACATTGAGCGTGTAGTTCACCAGCATCTTTCCCGGTTCTCCCCCCTCGGGCTGCACGCGCAGGAAGTAACGCCCGGCAGGGACGGCAGCGATGCGTATGGTTTCCGACCGGCTCCCCTCGCTCCACGACCCGTCGCTGTCGGCCCCGCTGAAGTACTCGAGCTGCCGGGTGACCTCACGGGTATCGCCGGTGGCTTCGTTGATCAGCGACAGCGTGAAGAACACCCAGTCGTTGTCGAGCCCCGCACTCACGTCGAGTGCCACACCGGACGGACGACCGGTGAGTTCGAACGTGGGGGTGACGAACGCGGCGCTTTCCGTCCGTGACCGATCGAACTGGAAGTCGCGCGCGAACACCACGCGATCGTCGGCCAACATCACGTTGAGCACAAGTATCGCCACCAGCGCGAGCATGCCGAGCAGAAAACGCTCCAGCATGCGCTTGGGGAGATCCTGATGCGGATTGGGCTGGTTGGCAAAGACGCCGATGGGGGCGATGAATTCGCTCTTCAGGCCGAACGCCGTCTGGATGGCCTCCGGACGCGTGTAGGTCCCCTGCGACCAGGTGACCTCTCCCTCGCTGGCCTCGGCGCTCAGGATGTACGGCGGCGCCACGAAGTCCTGGCTCACCACCTGATCGCCAACCCGCAACTCCCACGGGAACTCGCCAAGCGCTGCCGTGGTGCGCGCGACTGCGGTCTGAAAATGCTTGTAGGTGCGCCCGTCGAGGTCTACGGTCGACTGCACGCCCCCCGCATCGATCGTGGGGCGACGCTTGAGCTTCTCAATGACGTTCCAGTGGCCGTCGTACTCCGACAGATAGAGAAAGCCGCGGTACGGATTGAAGCAGACGTACTCCACCCACGAGTAGGGCACGTCGTCGACGGTAATCGTGACCTGCTGGGCGCCGATCACTTCCCAGGGCGCCCCCTTCCAGGTGCCGCGCGTGCCAAGCGGGATGCGCGGCGCGAAGCGCACCCGCTCCCCGTACTGCAGCACGCGAAGGTTCGCATCGGTGGCGTTGAGTTGCGCGCCGCAGGAGGCGCACACCACACTCGTCGCCCACCCCTGCGCGTGCAGCTCGATACCGGCGCCGCACGACGGGCACTCGAGGGCGGCCACGCGTGGTACGGGTTGGCCAGCCACGGGATTGAGGCCGGGCGATAGGGGGTGGCTCATGCCGTCACCACCCTTCGAAGTCCCGTAGCTGCGTGAGCGCCAGATCGTCGAACGCGAGATACTCGCCGATGAACAGCGTCGGCGGATCGTCGGTCCCATCGACCGTGGCGAACCCGCCCTGCGCATTCTGCAGATCCACGAAGGTGCACTGCCGCTGATCCCACGTGGTGAAGGGCAGCTCCCCCTCGGTCCCCACGTAGCGGGCCTCCACGATGTTGGCGACATCGTACGCGACATCGTACCAGTAGAAGCGGTCGCCCACGAGCACATTGCGAAGCTCGGGCATCTTGCCCCGCGGATCCACCTGGACCGTCATCGCGTACTCGAGCTGCGCATCGGAAAGCCAGGCGCTGGTGCCATCGTCGAGTACGCAGTGCCACTCGTTCCAGCGGCCACGCGCCCACGCGTAGGTGATGCGCCCCACCACCACGAAGCGGCGCTGACGCCAGCGCCCCTCGGTACCGATCTGAATCGGCGAGCCCGTAGCGGGGAAGTCGGCCTGCAGTCCCACGCGCTCGAGATCGAGGTCGTGGCGCACAAGCACCGAGCGGCAATACGCGCAGGTGGTTTGCACGGCCTGCGCCCAGCGGAATCGTACCGGTGCGCCGCAGTTGGGACAGCCACTCGCGTGTGGAGCGGGAGCGGTCACGCGAGACCATCCTCGTGCGACGGTACGAACACAGCATTCGACGCATACTCCCGCGACACACCACGCACCGCGACACGCTCGGCGCCGAGTAGCACCATCAGGCGCTCCTGCCAGGCCCACGCCGCGCGGGGCGTGCAGCAGAACAGGTTGAGGCACGCCGAGGCGTGCTCGGGGAAGGTGTGAATCGTGAGGTGTGACTCCGACAGCATCACCATGCCGGTGATGCCGCCCGGCGACGGGAACTGATGCCACAGCGGATCACCCACCGGGTGCAGCGACAGCTCGGCGATCATCGCGCCGAAGAGTGCGCGCAGCGAGGACAGATCGGCGAGACGTACGGGGTCACACCCGTACGCCTCGACGATCCACTCGTGTCCCGATGGGCCAGTGGCCATGAAGGGTGGCGACGCGCCGACGCTCAGCCCTGCGGGGCCGCTTGGGCCGTGCCGCAGGCGGAGCAGAACTTCGCAATCGACGGCAGCTTCGTGCCGCAATTGATGCAGAACTTGCCGTCGGCCGACGGTTCGGCTGGCATGGCCATGCGTGTGGGCGGCACGGCCCCACCCGGCGCACCGGGGGCCTGCATGCCACCGGCAATGGCACCGGCAATCGCCCCACCGAGCCCCATCCCGGCACCCATCCCTGCGGCCAGCCCCGCGATACCGCCTTCGTTGGCCGCCGCGATGGGGATGCTCTGCGCTGCCTGAAAGGCCGCGTAGGTGCGCATGTCGCCGATCATGTTCATCGAGATGCGCTCGTCGAGCCGCTTCTGCAGCTCCTCGGGGAGCGACAGATTCTCCACGGTGAACGACTCGAGCTTGAGCCCCAGCTGTTCGAAGGCCGGGCCAACGCCCGCGGCGATCTGCGTGGCAAGCTGCGCCTGATTGGCCGCCATGTCGAGGAACGGCACGTTCGCATTGGCAAACGCGCTGGTGAACCCCGCGATGATCGCGTTGCGCAGCTGCGGCTCGATCTGCGCCACGGTGTACTCGGCGTCGGTGGCCCCCACCGTCTGCTGAAACACCGCCGGATTGGCCACACGAAACGCATACATGCCGAAGGCGCGGAGACGCACGGCGCCGAATTCCCGGTCACGAATGGTGATCGGCTGCTGCGTGCCCCATCGCTGTCCCGTCTGAACGCGCGTGGAGAAGAAGTACACGTCGGACTTGAACGGGGACGCGAACAGCTTGTCCCAATTCATCAGGTTCGTGAGCAGCGGCAGATTCTGCGTGACCAGCGTGTGCAATCCCGGCCCGAACGCATCGGCCGCCCGCCCTTCGTTCACGAACAGCGCCAGCTGCGACTCACGCACGGTGAGCTGCGCGCCACTCTGAATCTCCATGTCGCGCATGGGATGGCGCGCCATGAGGACCCCAGGCCCCGACTCGGTCCATTGAATGACGTCGATGAACTGCTTGCGCAGGAAATCGCCCAAAGCCATGAAATCGCTCCGCAGAACGCAATCGTGAGCCTGCAACGAACATCGGAACCGCACGCGCTCTCGAGGACGCGGGCGTGCCGCGCATCAGGAGACGTTAAGGGGTATTAATCCCTACGGCAAACCGGGAAAGCCAGTTTCATCCGCGCGACGCCGCCGAATAGCGCGCGCAGACGTCCGGCAACGTGTCGCCGAGGCGGTTCCTGAACACGAACAGCGGCCCCTCTTGGCCCAGCAACTCGAACTGCATATCCCGCGAAAGCACCTCGATCACCGACGCGTGCATCCGATGGTCCAGCACCACGAGTGGATAGCTGCGCCAGAGCGCGTACGCGGCCGGCGTATCGGGATGGGCGTAGGCCGCACCGAGCGTCTTGAGCAGTTCGAGTGGAATGGTCTCCACCCGCACCGAATGCGAAATGCGGCCGGTGAGCTGCGGGAAATGCCAGATCAGCCGATCCGCCTGCTGCTCGTCCACCAGCAGGCATTGGCGGGCGGAGAACGCCGCCACCCGCGCCTCCAGCGACTTCACACCGGGGCGGGGGTTGTCCCGCCCCGCCACCCAGGGTACCCCAACGAAAAAGCCGACCGCGGTCACCATCACCACGGCCCGCCCCACGCGTGGCGATATCCCACCGAAGTCGAGGGGATACATGGATCCGAGCGCGGCGTCCAGCAGCCGCGGCAACAACACCAGGCAGGCCAGAGCCAGCGGCGTGGCGTGACGCACCGACGAGACGAGCATGATGCACAGGCCGCCGAGCACCAGCAGCGGGAAGCTGTCGCTCGCGCGCCAGCCGCGCGCGAGGGTCAACAGCACGATCAGCAGCAACGCGATCGGACCGATGTCGGTGTTGGCCCAGATCGGGAACCACTCGGTGATGTACTCGCGGAACACAGGATTACCCGCCGTCGCCGCGTAGTAGCGCCACACGGACAGGCCATACGGCGTAACCAGGATCGATACCGCCAGCGATGCTGTGAGGGCCGCGTCGCGGGCCGCTACACGCCACGGGACCGGCTGACCGACGCGCAGAGCATCGAGCACCCGAGCCACCAGCAGCGCCCCTCCGAAAACGGGGGCGAGCAACACCGACCCGTGCAGATTGGCCCACACCATCGCCGCCGGCACCAACACCCACGTCTGCCGCCTTGGCGCGCGGGCGTCCCACCAGAGCATCGCCGGGAAGAGCACGAAGAAGGGATACGCCAAGGTCTGGGCGCGCAGTACCAGCTGCGCGCCGAGAGCCATGAAGGCGAGCAGGGTGGCCAGCAGGGTGCGCCCCGTGCTTGCCCCCGAGCGCAGTGCGAGTGCTGCGCCCCCCACCACCGTACAGGCGACCACCGTGGCCCCGGCCAACACGAGCCCCGCGATGCCGATGACATCGGCGAGGCGGTAGAAGGCGTAGTGTGCCAACCATTGCACGTCGAGCACCGGCGTGCCCCACCCCACGGCGGTCGTGCGATCGTGGGTGAGTACCCCCGACTCGGCCACCTGACGCCCGAGCACGAGATTGAACCAGGTGTCGCCCCACACGAACAGGTGGATGCGCAACAACAGCAACACCAGCGTGATCCCGACCAGCAGCAGGAACGGCGCACTACGCAGGCGCTCACGCCATACCAGGCCGGACACGTCGAAAAGCATGAGGCTCAGGCCGCAGACTCGCGCGGCTTACCGCACGATGTGATACGTGGACTGGCGACCGAAGGCCCAGCGCACCTTGCCGTTCGCGTCGATGATCACGTCTTCTTCCTGTGCCGATCGCACGAGCTGGTTGTTCCACTCGGGCACACGGGTCATGGCCTGCAGCTCGATGGAGTACCACATGCCCGGGATGATCTTGTGATCGCCGCGCCCGGGCACACCGTCCTGGTAATCCCAGAGCCCGATCAGCGCGCCGGCGCCGTGTCCATGCAGACCGATCGGGTGCGAGTACTCCGTCCCGTCGATCCCCTCGGCCTTCATGCGCGTGAGCACCGCCTTGAGCACCTCGTTGCCGGTCCGGCCGGGCTTGAGCTCCTCGACAGTCAGATCCTGCAGCCGATTGGAGTTGGCGAGCGCCTGCTTGAGACCGGCGGGGACGTCGGTCTCTCCTTCGCGCAGCACGTAGCCGTTGTGCTGCGTGTCGGTGTTGAGCCCCAGCGCGGTCACACCGAAGTCGCAGTGCAGCAGATCGCCGCGCTGAATGGTGGGATTGACGCCCACGAGCTCGGAGCTGCCGAAGGCGCGCTGCACCTCCACGCTGGGCTGGAACCAGGTGGACAGCCCGAGATCGGCGAGGCGCTGGCGCATCCACCACACCACATCGTCGGTCTTCGTCACACCGGGCGTGATGACTTTGTTGGAGAACGCTTCGGTGATGATCTCCCACGCCACGCGATTGAGTTCACGGAACGCCGCTTCCTCCTCGGGCTGACGAGCCGCGATCATGTCCACGGCGAGCGCTTCCGCGTTGACCACCTTCGATGCCCACGCCGGGCCGAGTGCCTCGAGCATCCCTTCCTTCTCGCCACTCGCGAGTCCGTCGGCGAAGGCGAAGGTGCGCGACGTGTTGAGGGCGATCTTCTTCGGTTGACGCTCTTCGATCACCTGCTTGAGGATGCTCCACTGTTCGTCACCCCAGAGCTCGGCCTGCCGCGAGTTGTCGCGACCGCCGGCGGCGGGCTGCGCCACGGGCTTCATGCTGCGGACGGCCTTGAAGACGTTGCCCTGTGATGTTCCGCCGAGGGCAATGCGCTCCACGCCCTGCTGCGGGCCACGATCGAAGAAGACGTAGATCGTGCGGCGCCGCGCCGCGAAGGTGGTGGGCGAGGTGATCGCCTTGAAGAGCGGGTCTTCGTTGTACTCGCGCATGGGCACCACCCACATGTCGACGCCCTCACGGCGCATCAGCATGGGGAGTGTGCGCTCCATGCGCAGCTCGAACCACCGCTGCATCTGCATGGCCTGATCGCGCAGCAGCCCGAAGGGGCGCAACGTATCGGCGGCCACACTCCCCGAGGTCCGGGTGCCAGGCGTCGCGGGGAACGCGATCGGCTGGGCGACGAGCGTGGCGGCGGGAACCATCGTCGCAGACACGAGCGCGGTCGCAACTGCGCTCGCCAATGTGACGGTACGCGGAGTGGTACGCATGACGGTGCGCATGGGCAGGATGAAGGAAATGAACGAGAGGGGCGAGATCAGCCCTGAGAGGGCACCGTGCGCTGATCGACTGCGCGACGGACCATCTGCACCACGAAGGCGAGCGTGAGTGCGAAGATCGCGACGGTCACGCCGCGCTGCCAGAGGGTCTGCCCGGCCATCGCCCACCAGTCGCTCCAGCTGGCAAGCTGGGAGCCGTAGCGCTCCCGCCCGAAGACAATGAGCACGGAGCTCATACCCATTTCGACGGCGACTTCGATGACCAGGAAGGCCAGTGCACGCAGCGGCCAGCGCCGGACCGGGAAGTTGCCCAGGTGCCAGGTGAGCATGCCGCAAAGGAAAAGCACCCCGAGGGTCAGCCCCGACACGAAAAACAGCCAGTTGCCGCTTCCCAGCACGATGGCCCGCCAGACGCGCAGCACGAGGCCCGTGATCCCGGCAGGTTCGACGGTGCGGATGGCGAAGGCGCGCAGCGGATGGAGCGTTTCCTCACCCCAGTGCACCACGTCGCGCGGAAAGAAGCGGGACATGCCCGCAAGCTACGCGTGGGACGAGGAGGCGCTAGGGCGTGTTCGGCCCGGTCGGTACGGCGAGCGGGCGCGGACGCGGGGGCAACCACGAGCAGGGCACGGACGCGTCGGCGACAACGCGTTGGCCA
>CAZNZG010000086.1:0-2977 GCA_964577455.1 uncultured Gemmatimonas sp.
CTTCCCCCTTCCCCCTGACAGCCTGCCCCCTGCCCCCTGCCCCCTGCCCCCTCCCTTGTAAACCAGAAGGGCGCGCCGTCAGGCGCGCCCCATCCTCACCATCAAAAGATCTTGAGGTTGATGTACTTCCTCGGGTTCGCCTTCAGATCGATCGCCAGCGAATCGAGGCGTGCCAGCAGCGTATCCACCCGTGCGTATACCGACGGGTCGTTCATCAGCTTCCCTGCCGTGCCGGGGCCGTTGTTCACCTTGGCCATCAGCGACTGCACCTGCGTGTTGGTTTCCTTGAAATCGCGCGAGAGCTGCTCGAAGCTCGCGCTCGTGGCCCGCAGGTTCACGAGCGTTGAGTCCACCTTGGCGCTGTCCACCGACGAGAGCGTCTTCCGCAGCTGCGCCTGCGTGAGCGTGAGCTGACGCGACTGCTCCGTGCTGATCTGGCTCAGCTGCGCCACCAGCTTCGTGAGGTCGGCCACCGTCTGGCGCACGTCCTTGAGGCCGCCGCCGTCCACGAACTGCCCACGCGCCTCGTCCGTGAGGGCGCGCACGTTGAGGGCAATCGAGTCGCCCTTCTCCAGCAACTGCCCCACGCCCGGCGATCCCACACCGGTGGGGATCGTGTCGCCCGGCGGCAGCTTCCCTTCCACGCCCTTCACGGGCGTGAGGGCGATCAGCATGTCGCCGAAGATGCCGTTCGCTTCCACCGAGGCGGTGGTGCCGCTGGGAATGCGATACTGATCCTGCACCTGCATGGTCACATCGAGCGTGCCGTCGGGGATGAGCTCCACTTTCTCCACGAAGCCCACCTGCACACCGGCCAACAGCACCGGCTGCCCCTGCTTGAGCCCGGCGCCCCATGGGAAGCGGGCATGCATCGTGTAGCCCTTGGAAAGGCCCCCGCGGGCAATCCAGATCGTCCCGCCGAGGGCCAGGGCGATGGCCACCATCAGCAGCAGCCCCACCAGCAGTTCGTCGCGTCGTTTCGTGGTCATATCGGAGAGGAAGACAGGCTCACGCCTGGATGAACGGAGCCAGCACGGCCGCGACGATGGCGTCGAGCACGAGAATGGAAACGGAGGCAATCACCACGGCCAGCGCCGTCGACCGGCCCACCCCTTCGGCGCCGGCTTCCGTCACATAGCCCTGGTAGGAGCACACGAACGCGATCGCGCCACCGAAGCAGACCGCCTTGATAAGCGAATACACCACCTGAAAGGCGGTGAAGGCCAGTCGCAGGCCGGCCACGAAGTCGTCGGTGCGCACATCGGTCGCAATGACGAGCGTGGCCCATGCGCTGAAGATGGCGGTCGCGTTGGCCAGCACCGTGAGGACCGGCAACATCACCAGCCCGGCGATGATGCGGGGCAGGGCGAGGTACGCCACCGGATCGAAGCTCAGCGTTTCGAGCGCGTCGATCTGCTCGGTCACGCGCATCGTGCCGATCTCGGCGGTCATGCGCGCGCCCACGCGACCCGTGAGCACGAGCGCGGTGAGCAGCGGGCCCAGCTCCAGCACGATCGACTGACGCACGATCAGCCCCACCACCGACATCTGCACGCCGGGGAAGAGCTGGTAGCGCGTCTGGAACGCCGTCACGCCCCCGAGGAAGGCGGCCACGATCACGGCCAGGGGGACGGAATCCACGCCGATGTTCTTCATCTGGCGGATCGTTTCGGGCAGCCAGGTACCCGGGTCGCGTACCCCGCGCATGATGTCGCGCGCGAAATAGGCACGTTTGCCGAACGCCCGCAGGATGCCACCCACGCGACGCTGCGCCAGCCCAACGGTATACGCCAGCGGCATCAGGTCGCGTGGGATGAGAGGAAACAGCGCGGGATGGCGCGCGGCAAAATGAGCATCAGGGGGTCAGGTTCGGACTCGGGCCAACATCACGATACCAAAGATGCCCACAAGGAGATTGGGAATCCATGCCGCGGCCTCCGGCGGCATCAGCCCCTTGCCGCCGATCGCCTTGGTCAGCTGGATCATCACCAGAAAGAAGACCGTGGTGGCCAGGCTCACGGCAATGCCGTACGCCGCCCCACCGCGCTGGGAGCTGGTGGCCAGCGGCGCACCGAAGAGCGCAATGATGAGACAGGTGACCGGAATGGCGATCTTGAGCATCCGCTCCACCCGGAGCGTGTTCACGTCGGCCCCGGAGCGTTCCATGGCGCGGATGAAGCGGGTCAGCTCGGCGAAGCGCATCTCGCTCGGGTCGCGATCGGTGGCCCGCAGCTCCTGCGGCGTTTCCTTGAGCTTCCGGTCGATCAGCGAGTCGAAGGCGAACGCCAGGTCGGCCGTCTCGTTGGGGATCACGTGCATCACCCCCGACTGCAGCGTCCACCCCTTCTTGGGCGACCAGTCGCCGCGCTTGGCCGCGATGAGCACCCCCGGGCGCTTCTCGCTGCCGCGCTCCTCGATCTCGATGTTGTCCACCGATTTGCCGCGCACGTTGAGCGTGTAGATGCGGTACACCCGCCCCTCGTCGCCCGCGAAGGCGAAATTGTAGCGGTCGTCATCGGCGTTGATCTGCGTGCCGGCGAGCAGCTTGAGACGCTCGGCGTTGGCCGGCGGCGCGACTTCGCTGAACACCAGGTCCAGCCCCATCGCGAAGGTGGCCATCACCAGAATCGGCGCAATGAAGCGGTAGAAGCTGATCCCCGACGCCTTGGCGGCGGTGATCTCCGAGTACCGCGTGAAGGTCCCGATCGAGAACACCGTGGCGAACAGTACCGCCGCCGGCATGATCATGAAGAGCGTATCGGGGATCCAGTACAGGTAGCTCAGCGCCAGCGCCTGCACCGTGAGCTTCTTCTCCTGGTACTTGCGCAGGTTGTCCACGAGATCGATCACGAACACGAGCACGGGAAAGCCCATGAGCGTCACGCCGAAGATTCGCGTGAACTCCGTGGCGATATAGCGATCGAGCGGCGTGATGAAGCGGTGGCTCATGCGGTCTCCGTCACGTCGGTCTCCGTCA
>CAZNZG010000086.1:3077-12981 GCA_964577455.1 uncultured Gemmatimonas sp.
CGGTCTCCGTCACGTCGGTCTCCGTCATGTCGGTCCCCGTCATGAGGTCACCGCGGCGCGGCCGTTGCGGCGCTCCTGCATGAGCTGCTGGCGGGCCTTGCGGTCCGCCCACCAGTCACGGAGCCCGCCGCCACGCGAGGTGTCGGTCGTGCTCTCCACCCGCCACAGCAGCGCGATGCCGGCCACGGCGAAGATCACGTTGGCGATCCACATCGCCACGTAGGCGGGGAGCCGCCCCTTGTCGGCAAGGGCCTCGCCACCCATGAGGCACACGTAGTACAGGCCGAAGACCACGATGCTCACGCCGATCGTCACGCCCACCCCGCCGCGCGGAAAGCGCAGCGCGATCGGTGGGCCGAACAGCACGAACACGAGACAGGCGAACGACAGCGCGAATTTCTTGTGGATCTCCACCGCGAGCCCGTCGAGGATCTCGCGCTGCGCCAGCAGCTGCAGGTTGGCCGACTGCATCGCCCCCTGGTACACCGTGGTGGTATCCACGAGCGCACTGGTGGGGACCGACGCCGGTACCGTGTCGGTCTTCACGGTGTCGGTCTTCACCGAGTCGCCCGGCACGGGTGTGGTCAATCCGCCGCCGACGACCACGCTGTCGGCGCGGCGCTGCGAATCGGGAAGGACCGGTGTTCCCTGCATCGCCGTGCCGGTGACGGACCCGGGGACCGGCGGGGTAACCGGAGGCGCGATCACCGGTGGCTGCGCAGGTGGCTGCGCCGATGATGACACCGCACTCTGGGCCTTGGCCTTCTTGGGCAGCACCAGTGACGTCACGCCGCCCAGCAGGGTCTCGCAGTAGAAGGTGGCCAGCACCTCTTTCTTCGGGCGCGGGCGGCTCACCTTCACCGGCTGGCCGGGGCCAACGAGTCGTCCCGCGTAGCTGATGTACTCCTGACGCAACCGCTCGAATTCCTGCGACTGCCGAATGTACTCCCGGTGCATCTGACAGACCGACTGTTCACGGTCGCCCCGGTAGGTGTCCTCGGCGGTGGCCTCGAACTGCCGCACGATGCCTCGCAGCTGCACCGTCTGCGTGCGGAAGAAGCTCCGCTGCAGCTTCTTCGAGTCGCCGCGCACGAACTCCTGCGCGTAGCCGTCGTCGAGCTTGAGCTGCAGGTCCTCGCCGTCGGTGTCCAGCAGGAAGATGCCGCTGTCGGCGTAGATCGTCTGCCGCTCCGGACCCTTGCGGAGGTCGTAGATCGTCACGTCGTACATGCGGTTCGTCCGCGCATCCGTCCGCGCGACCCGCAGGAAGAACTGTTCGGTGATGGGATTCATCACCTGTTCGCGCAGCGCGAGGGTGGGCTTGGTCTTCGCGATGTCGTTGTTCAGGATGCGCAGCGCATGGTTGGTGCGGGGCAGCAGCTGGTCGTTGAACCAGACCATGAACAGCGACAGCAGGAACGCGCAGAAGAGCACCGGCGCCATGAGCGAGCGTACCCGCACGCCGCTGGCCTTGAAGGCGGTGATCTCGTGTTCCGCGGCCATGCGGCCGAAGGCGTAGAGCGTGGCCACCAGCACCGCCATGGGCAACGTCATGGCGATGGTGAAGGGCAGGGACAGCACGAAGAACTTGCCGATCGCCGACCAGGGCAGCCCCTTCCCGGCCAGATTGGCCAGCTGGCGCGCCACGTACTGCAGCATGAGCAGCGACGTCAGCGCCGAGAGGGCGAACACGAGGGGGCCCGCGTGCTCGCGGATGACATAGCGGGTAAGGAGCTTCACGACGTAAATTCCCCGGAGACCACCCGCATAATCAAGGGCGCGTCGCCTCGGATGTTGGCATGACGCGCCCGTTGTTCGAGACCGTACCGCGGTCCCACGGGCAAACGCCCGGCGGGAAGCCGCTGGTACCCCACGATCGGAGTTCGGTGCGCAGGCTGTTTCAGGCGGTCGTTTTGGCCGCGGCGCTCGTCGGGGGCCCGAGGTCCCTGGCGGCCCAGGAGGCGCCTGCCCGGCCCCCCGTTCCCCTGCCGCCTGCCGCCAGGCTCCTGCGCGACTCGCTCGTGCTGCGGACCCGTGCCCGGCCGGGAGCGATCGACCGCTCCCCTGCCGTCCGCCCCGATCCGCAGGGGGTCGCCGAGCGCGCGGCCCTGGCGGCCGCCCGCATTCGCCAGCAGCGCCTCGATGCCGCCTGGACCCGGACCGTCGTGCGCGGCAACACAGATGGAGGCGCCTCCGCCGCCGCGGCCACCGCCATGGCCCCGGATTCCGCCGGGGCCGCCCTCCGTGCCCGCCCCGACAGCGGCCCCACCCCCGGCGCGCTGGTCCCGCTGGCCCCCGCCCGCCGCACCGACGCCAACACCCTCGGCGCTGCCCTCGGTGCCGAATTCCTCGACGATCTGGGAGACCTCGGCATCTCCCTCAACTCGCGCCTCGAGTCCAAGGTGCAGCGCAGCCGCAACGAGCGGTGCACCACGGCGCAGCTCACCATCGTGGGCAACAACTGCGCCGGCATCTTCCAGCCGGCCTTCGACTTCCAGTTCAACGTGCGCTCCGGCGGCGTGGTGGCCGACCGCGTGTTCGTGAACGTGGACTACGACTCGCAGCGCGAGTTCGACGCCTCCAACAACATTTCCGTCCGCTACCAGGGCAAGACCGACGAGATCCTGCAGACGCTGGAAGTGGGCAACGTCACCTTCCAGCCACCCCCCTCGCGCTTTCTCACGTCGGGTATCCCCTCGGGCAACTACGGGGTGCAGGCCACCGGGCAGTTCGGCCCCATGCGCTTCACGTCGATCGTGGCGCAGCAGAAGGGCAATGTGTCGAAGGACAATGTCTTCACCGTCGGTGAGCGCACGCAGCAGCAGGTCGATCGCGTGATCGAGGACATCCAGATCGAAACGCGCCGCTTCTTCTTCACGATCGATCCCCGGCAGCTCCCGGGGTATCCCAACGTGGATCTGCTGAATCGACAGCAGATGCAGCAGCTCGCATCGGCGCTCCCCGATTCCGTGCGGCCGGTGCGCCTCTACGTGTACCGGCAACTGCTCGGTGCCGCCAATCAGAACCCGCGCGGGCCACAGTTCTCCGTGCGCGGCGCGCGCAACCCGTCACGCCAGATCTACGAGGTGCTCCGCGAGAACGTGGACTACTACGTGGATCCGTCCATGCTGTGGATCGCCCTCGTGCGCCCGCTCAACATCAACAACGAGCGCCTCGCGGTGGCCTACGAGGTGAGCGTGAACGGGCAGCCCGGGCGCAACATCGCCACCGGCGGTACTCCCGACATCGAGTTCACCACCGCCCCGCAGTTCGCCAATCTGCTCTGGGAGCCGGAACTGCAGCCCAACAATCCGGCGTACTTCTTCCGCGAGATCAAGTCGGTCTATCGCCTCGGCGGGGAAGACCTGCTGCGCAACTCGATCGCCATGAAGCTCGTCACGGGCACGTCGGGCGACCAGGAAAAGCCGCTCGATGCGTCGCGGGGCGAAACGTATCTGCAGCTCTTCGGGCTGTCGCAGGCCACCAACTCGGCCACCTTCGACGTGGAGAACCGCGTCTGGCCGCGCCCCAACGATCCCAACTTCCGCGCCAACTTCTCCGGCACGGGCCAGCAGAAACTCATCCCCGACTACTTCGTGTTCTACCCGTCGCTGCAGCCGTTCGCACGCGCGGGGCTCGCACAACCGGCGGCCAATCCCGCCAACGATACGCTCTATCGCTATCCCAACGAATACATCTACTCGGCGCAGCGACCGCAGGCCATTTACCGCATGGCCGTGAGCTTCCTCTCCGAGGGAGGAGGCGAGAGCCAGTCCATCAAGCTGTCCACGATCCAGGTTCGCCCCAACTCCGAACGGGTATCCATCGAGGGACGCGTCCTCGAGAAGGACAAGGACTACACGATCGATTACGACCTCGGCATCATCAACTTCTCGCGTCCTGATACGCTCTTTTCACGGCCGCGACAGGTCGGCGTGCGCTACGAGGAAAACCCGCTCTTTGCGGCTGCG
This sequence comes from uncultured Gemmatimonas sp., assembly GCA_964577455.1. Taxonomy (GTDB): domain Bacteria; phylum Gemmatimonadota; class Gemmatimonadetes; order Gemmatimonadales; family Gemmatimonadaceae; genus Gemmatimonas. Next base: position 7,049 of record CAZNZG010000086.1, read on the forward strand.
CCCACCACCATTCTGGGGTTTGCGTCGCAGTTTCCGCTCGAGAACGGTCAGATCTCCTTCACGGCCATTTCGCAGCAGCAGCGCTCGAGCCTCAACCGGCCGCCGCTGGGCTTCGAACCGGTGGGCTCTCTCGTGGCCGGGCTCACCGCCAACATGCAGTGGGACGCCACCGCGCTGTCGTCGCTGGTCTCCAAGCTGCCATTCCCGCAGAGCACCACACGCTCGCGCATCGCGTTTCAGGGCGAGTTCGCCATGAGCAAGCCGCAACCCAATGCGGCGGGACAGGCGTACGTGGAGAGCTTCGAGGGGGAAGCCGAGCGGCAGATCCCACTCGCCGAAGGCGCGTGGTACTTCGGCTCACGCCCCGCCTTGGGTAACTCGCTGGCATCGGTGGGCAACAGCGTCTTCTCGCTCAATCGCGCCTCCACGCTGGCGTTCCAGAACAACGGCGTGGATGTGGGCGGCAACTTCGTGCAGTTCAACATCCAGCAGATCGATCCGGCGGTGCGCATCGTGGGCAGTGGCGTGCAGCCCTCGGAGCAGCTGTTGTGGATGACGCTCTACCCGCTCAAGACCGGCGGCATCTTCGATTTCACGCCAGGCACCGGCACGCGCCGTTTCGCCTGGACGATCGGGGACAACAGTTTCATGGGGGCCACGCCTTCGGGGCGTCGCTGGCGGTCGTTGCGGACCGTGCTCAGCCCGAGCGGTGCCGATCTCTCGCGCATCGAGAACATCGAATTCTTCGTGCTCGTGCGCTCGGAAGAGTCGAAGGTGCGCCGCAATCCCACGCTCATCTTCGACTTCGGGGATCTGAGCGAAAACAGCGTGTCGTTCGCGCCGGAAACGCTCACCGTCAATGCCCCGGCGCGAGCCGGCCTGCCCGTTGATACCACTTATCGTGGCAAGCGGCTCGTGGGGTACAATCGGCTCGACTCCGAGCGCGATCCGCTGTCGCGCGCCTTCAACGCGGTGGAGGGCGATCGCGGCATCGCCGGTGACATCGCCGATACGCTGGTGGTCGTGAACCGCACCGGCCCCACGCCGGTGGTCACGGTCGAGAATCGCGTGCCGATCTGTACGCAGTCGCTGCAGGTGGTGCAGGTGCTCGGTGACAGCCGTGCCAATTGCACGGCGCGCAACAATCGTCTAGACGAGGAAGACATCGACCTCGACGGTCAGCTCAACTTCGATGACCTCGGCGGGGGCGAAGAGCAGCTCAAGCGCTTCGTGGTGGACCTCGGTGACAAGAAGAACTGGACGCGCGTGGGGCGCTGCTATCAGCAGCGCGACTCCTCGTCGGCGGGCGTCACCAGCGATTCCCTGTGCTGGGTCCAGGTGCGCCTCAATTGGCGCGCGTCCACTGAAGACATCAACAACCCGAATGATCGACGCATGCGCGCCATGCGTCTGACGATGGTATCGAGTGCCGCGGCGGGCGACGATGAGTTCAGCCGTATTGCGCTGGCGCGGCTGCGCCTCGTGGGCGCCCCGTGGCTCAAGCGTGGCCCCGAGCCGCTCACCGGCATGGCGGGCGATTCCACCGGGACCCTTGGCGGCTACGTGATTGCCAGCGTGGTGGGGACGCTCGACTCCACCGCAGCCCTTCCGTATACCGCCCCACCAGGGGTGGTGGAAGCGCCGGAAAACCGGCAGTCCGGCTACGAGAACCAGCGCATCCAGGTCAACGAACGCGCCCTGCGCTTGCAGGCGGGGTTGCCCGGCCGGCAGTTCCGCCCGTTCGATCGCGCCGAAGCGTTCTTCCGCTTCCCCGAAGGCACCAAGACCTTCATGGGGTACCGTACGCTGCGCCTCTGGATGCGTGGTCGCGGCAACGGCTGGGGAGAGCAGGGGGAGCTCAACGGCTATGTGAAGATCGGTCGCGACGAGCACAACTTTTATATGTACCGCACGCCGGTGAACTCCGGTCCCAGTCAGAGTTCATGGCTTCCCGAAGTGCGCGTAGATCTCACGCGCTTCCAGATGCTGCGTGCGCGGCTCGAGAACGCGTTCCTCTCGGGCAGTGCCGACTCGGTGCAGTGCAGTGGGGCCGATCTCGAGCTCATTCAGCGCTCCGGCAAGCCGCGTGGGCTGCAGGTGCGGCGCTACGCCGTCTGCGAAGACGGCTACATCGTCTACAGCGCCGACCCCGCGGTCACGCCGCCCAATCTCGCCGGTGTGCAGGAGCTGTCGGTGGGTATGGTGCGCGTGGACAGCATCGCGCGTGGCGGGTCGGGGATCATGAATGGCGACACGCTCGAACTGTGGGTCAACGACATCCGGCTCACCGATGTGGTGGATGACGTCGGGTTCGCGGGGGAGCTGGGCGTGAGCATGAATGCCGGAGATCTGGCCGACTTCCGCGTGAACCTCAGTCGACGCGATCCCAACTTCCGCCAGCTCAACGAAACGCCGTCGTTCCTCACCACCAGCGGCATGAGCGTGGGCACCACGCTGCATCTCGATCGCATGCTGCCGGCCCGACTCGGCATCTCCATGCCGTTCACCGTGGACTATGCCTCGAGCGGGGTGCAGCAGCTGTTCATCAACCGCTCCGACGTGCGCGCCGAGGGCATCGAGGGGTTGCGCAATCCGCGCGACCGGCGCGTGAACTACAGCCTGTCGCTCCGGCGTGCCGCGCCGCTCGAAAAGGGGTGGTACGCCCCGGTCGTGAACGGTCTCGCGCTCAATGGCACATGGAGTACGTCGGGCTCGCAGAGCGCCTTTCAGGAGCTCAGTACCAGCAATTATGCGCTGTCCGGTGGGCTCAATCTGTCGGGGGAATCGCGCGACAGCCGGTTGCCCGGATTCGTCGACGCCTTCTTCCGTCTCCTGCCGCGGCGACTGCGGGAGTCGCAGGGCATCCGCACCTTCCGCGAACAGCGCATCCGTTGGGCACCAACCGCCTTCCGTCTCGGCAGCTCGCTCGCGCGCAACGCCAACTCCACCACGTCGTTCACCAAGTCGGCGGTATCGCTCACCGATACGGGACAGGTGACCAACGGGCTCACGCATTTCTGGCAGAACAACGCCTCGCTCGAGTTCCGCCCGATCACCACGCTCAACGCCACGGTGAACGCGCGGCAGCTGCTCGATCTACGTGACTATCGTGGCCTCCCCGGTCAGCCCGACAGCACCGATCGCGGGCAGGCGGCGTTCGCCGAGCGTCTCTCGCTGCTGGGCAGCAACCTCGGGCTCGAGCGCGAGCGGTCGCTCACCTCGTCGCTCAACTTTTCGCCGACCATTTCGGCGTGGCTGCGCCCGCGCGTGGACTTCACCAGCAACTTCACGCTCAACAAGGATCCCAACGCGCGCGCCCTGCTGCGTGAACAGGATACGACGGGTGCCTTCCGCCTCCCCAAGCGGTTGGGGGCCGCGCAGTCGCTCAATCTCGGGACCACGGTCGATCTGGGGCGCTTCATCACGGCGCGGACCGCCGAGCGCACGCTGATGCGCCGCGTGGGGAGCCTGTTCGCGCCGGTCGATTTCCAGTGGCAGCAGAGCCTCACCTCGAACTACGACAACACCGCGTTCATTCCGGGCTTCGGGTATCAGTTCGGCCTGGGCGGAGTGGACCTCTATCGCGGGCTCTCGTCGCGTCTCGCCACCACGGCGGGACGGCTGCGGCGCGGCACCATTGCGGGGTCGCTCAACCTGCCGTTCTCGCTCACGCTGCAGTCACGCGTGGAGAGCGGCACCACCGACACATGGACGCGCCGCACCCTCGACGGCTTCCAGGCGGTCATCACCAGTACCCAGATCACTCGTCCCGATCTGACCGTGCGCTGGAGCTGGCGCCCGCAGCGTCTGCGCCGGGTCATCTCGCTGCTCAGTGTGAACGGCCGCTATGTGATCTCCGAACAGGAGACCACCATCCCCAACGAGTCCGGCGGGTTGGCCGACCGCAGTCGGACCGTCGCGCGCAGCCAGCCGCTCTCGGGCACCATCACCTGGACGTTCCTCGGAAACCTCAGCACCAACGGCTCCTACGACCGGCAGCGGCGTGAGGACCTGCGTCCCGGTGCGGTCACCAATGGCGATACCCGTCGCCTCTCCTTCGACGTGGCCCGCTCCTTCCGCCTGCCCAAGAAGTGGAACACGCGGAACGGCATGATGCGCACCTCGGTCTCGTATCAGAGCGAAGAAACGTCGAGCATCGTGAACGGCACGAGCGTGGCGGCCGGCCTCGGGGCGGGGGCCTCCACCACCGGGTCGAGCGTGCTGACCAACAACGGCCGCCGCGCCTTCAACCTCAATGCGAATACCGATCTCTCGGAACTGGTGAGTTTCACCCTTACCGGCAGCCGCGTGATCAACTTCGATCGCAACTTCAACCGCCAGACGTCCAACATCATCTTCTCGGCGGTGCTGCAACTGCGCTTCTTCGCGGGGGAGATGCGCTGATCCGCGGTGGGTAAACGTCCAGGATCACAGCGGAGGCCCCGGAGGCGGCAGAGATAGCGGAGGTGTTCTCCGCTGCCTCCGCTGCCCATGCTGCCTCCCTGCATTCATGGACGTTCGAGGGCCGTAAAATGGACCCAACGCCCGTGTTTTCGATGACACACCGACGGCCATGGTGAGCTAGCGTGGCCCCATGGCCACCGCCGACGAACGCCGCGCCTTTGCCTTTCTCCTGACCCTCGCCCTCGTGGCGGGGGGTGTGCGGTACGTGGGCGTCCAGCGGTTCGAGCGTGACGTCCGGGCTGCCGCCGGCGGGGCCCCGCCGCCCGATGTGTCCGCCCGGGCCCTTGCCGCCCAGATCGCGGCGGTCGATTCCGCCAAACGGGCGCCCAGGAAGAGGAAAACCAGACAAAAGGGCGCTTCTTTAAGCCGGAAGCGGGCCGCGCCGACACTCTCAGGCATCGAGGCACCCGTGCGGCAGCCGGTCAATGTGAACGAGGCCACCGCCGAGGAGCTCGAACGCCTCCCACGGGTGGGCCCGGCGTTGGCCCGGCGCATTGTGGAGTGGCGGCAGCGCCACGGCCCCTTCCGGCAGGCCGAGGACCTCCGTCACGTGCGTGGCATCGGCCCGTCCACTGTTCGCTTGCTGGATTCGCTGGTGACGTTTTCCCGGCGGCACCGTCCATTAGACAGTGAGGGGAGGCCCTCGCCCGCATACCACGTTCCATCCGTTTCCTGACGGAAATCAGAGTCCTATGGCTGCACCTGCCGCTCCACTGTCCGGTCGCGCTGCCGAACGCATCGGTGATCTCCTCGTTCGCGAGGGGTTGTTGTCGAAGGAAAATCTGGCGAAGGCACTTCAGGAGCAGTCCAATAACCCCGGACAGCGCCTCGGCCTGACCGTGGTCAAAATGGGCCTCGTCCCCGAGACGGAAGTGGTGCGTATGCTGGCGCGGCAGTTCCGCATGCCGGCCGTGGACCTCTCGCGCTTCGAAGTCGACACCCGCCTGCTCAAGCTCATCCCCGCGGAGCTGGCCTCCAAGCACACCGTGCTGCCCCTCAAGCGTGACGGGCGGCAGCTCACCGTGGCCATCGCCGACCCCACCGCCATGTCGGTGGTCGACGATCTCAAGTTCATCACGCGCTACGACATCGTCCCCGTGCTGGCGGGCGAGTACTCCATGCGCGCGGCCATCGAGAAGCACTACGAGGCCAACGAAATCCACATGCAGTCGCTGCTGCAGGACATCGCAGCCGAGGACGACGACGAGGTGGAGGTGCTGGAGAACGGGGAAGACACCGTCGATGCCAGCGTGCTGGCGGCGCAGGTCGATGAAGCGCCAGTCGTCAAGCTGATCAACGCCATCCTCGTGGACGCCGTCAACAAGGGCGCCTCCGACATTCACTTCGAGTGCTTCGAACACGAACTGCGTGTGCGTTACCGCGTGGACGGTGCCCTGCAGGAAGTGATGAAGCCGCCCATGAAGATGCGCGCGGCGCTCATCTCGCGCTTCAAGATCATGGCCTCGCTC
>CAZNZG010000087.1:0-5155 GCA_964577455.1 uncultured Gemmatimonas sp.
ATGATGCAGCCGCCGCGCCAGGGTCTGCGCCATCTTCCAGTCGGTGTTGTGCAGGATCGCCGCAAACTCGTCGCCCCCCAACCGGCAGAGCACGTCGCTCTGGCGCAGGAACGTCTTCGACAGCGCCTTCCCGAGGTTCTGGATCGCCACATCACCCGACTGATGCCCGTACATGTCGTTCACGAGCTTCAGCTTGTCCATGTCGACCATGAGCAGCACCACCGGCTGACGCCCCAGTGAGAACAGCTGCAGCGCCCGCGCCGCCATCACGTCGAACAGCTTGCGGTTGCCCAGCCCCGTGAGCGGGTCGGTCGTGCTCTCCCGGCGCGCCTCCTCGAGCTGCTTGCCGAGGCGGTCGAGCTTGGTGGCGAGACAGACGTACTGCTCCTGCTGCTGCTCACGGCGCGTCTGCAACGCCCCCTCGATCGCCAGCACCGCCCCCAACACTTCCGACTTGATCGAGCCGGTCTGCATGCGCTTGAGCGCCGTCTTGGCCCGCTCCATCTGCTGCTCGGTGGTGGAGTCGGCCACGTGGTCCACCTTCACCGCGTTGTGCACGGTCTCCACGCACGCCCAGAGCGCGTCGCGCAGCTCGCTGATCGACGATTCCACATAGCGGTGCTCCTCGCGCCGCTGCTCGGTCACGGTGCGCACCACACCGTCCCAATCACGCTCGTGCACCCCCACCGACCCCTGCGCTTCATCGAGCGCATACCCGAGGGTGGCGTGCCGATGCCACTTCGACAGCTCGCGCGAAATGTCCTCACCCGAGCGGTCGGGGAGATCGATCGGATAGCGCGACAGCGCCGTGAGCACCCCTCCCAGCGCATCGAGCACCAGCCCGAGGCTCTCGTCGGCCGACTTGAGCGCAGGAGCCGAGGCAGGCGATGCCGCACCGGCACCGCCAGGGATGGCCTTCAGAATCGGGGAGCCAGTCGCGCCGTTCGAACTGCCTCGTTCGGACGAAGGGCGGGGCTCAGTCAGCTTTTTGAAGAACATTGGGAGAGAAGAGGGTTCCGTATCTTCTTCGGCACATCCCTAATCGGAGTTTAGCCTTCCACACTTGCCCGGCACGATCGTCACACCCCGGGCACGAAGGGCTGACGACCCTCCGCGCTGTCTGCGCCTCGCTGTTCTCCAGCCGGTCAGAATTCGTCGTCGGCGAAGGCCATGATGGCCCCGCTCCCCGCCTGGATCGCCGCCAGCAGGGTAGCCGTTTCCGGCAGCATGCGGCCGAAGTAGAATCGCGCCGTCTTGAGCTTGGCCTCGTGGAAGCGGCGATCTCCCGCCCCCGCCGCCAGCTTCCCGCTGGACACGGTGGCCATGCGCAGCCACTGCCAGCCCACCGCCACATACCCCATCAGCTGCAGGTATTCGGTCGCCGCCGCGCCCACTTCGTCAGGATTGGCAAAGCCCTTCTCCGCCAGCATCATCGTGGCCTTCTGCAGCTGGTAGAGGCTGCCGCCGAGCGCCTTCGCGAAATCCTCCAGCCCCTCCAGCTGCGACGCCGCGTCCACGTCGCGCTTCACGATCTCGAAGAAGCGGCGCACGAGACGCCCGCCCTCCATGGGCAGCTTGCGCCCCACGAGGTCGAGCGCCTGCACGGCGTTGGTGCCCTCGTAGATCTGCGCGATGCGCGCGTCGCGCACATACTGCTCGATCCCGTACTCCTTGATGTACCCGTGCCCGCCCAAGGTCTGCAGCGCGATGTTGGCGTTCTCGAATCCCTTGTCGGTGAGGAACGCCTTGATGACCGGCGTCATCAGCGCCACCATGTCCTCCGCCTCCTGACGCACCGCCGGGTCGGGGTGCCGGTGCTCCACGTCGATGCGGATCCCCACCCAGTAGGCCAGCGCCCGCATCCCCTCGTTGAGCGCCTTGATGCGCAGCAGTCCCTTGCGCACATCGGGATGCACGAGGATCGAATCGGCCGGCCCGCCCGGGTTCTTGGGGCCCGTCAGCGATCGCCCCTGCAGCCGGTCCTTCGCATACGCCAGCGCGTTCTGGTAGGCCACCTCCGACAACCCCAGCCCCTGCAGCCCCACCGCGAGGCGCGCGCCGTTCATCATCACGAACATCGCGCGCATCCCCTTGTGCGGCTCCCCCACCAGCCAGCCGGTGGCGTTGTCGAAGTTGAGCACGCAGGTGGCGCTCGCCTTGATCCCCATCTTGTGCTCCACGCTGCCGCACGTCACGCCGTTGCGCGCGCCCACCCCACCGCTGTCGGTGGGCAGGTACTTGGGCACCAGGAACAGCGAGATCCCTTTCGTGCCGCTCGGCGCATCCGGCAGCTTGGCCAGCACCAGATGCACGATGTTCTCGGTGAGGTCGTGCTCGCCGGCGGAGATGAAGATCTTCTGCCCCGTAATGGCGTACGCACCGTCACCCGCGGGGACGGCCTTCGTGGTGATGATGCCGAGGTCGGTGCCGGCATGCGCCTCGGTGAGGCACATGGTGCCTCCCCAGGTGCCGTCGATCAGCTTGGGAAGAAAGCGCTGCTTCAGTTCGTCGGACCCGTGACTCATGAGCGCGCTGTAGGCGCCGTGCGACAGCCCCGGATACATGGAGAAGGAGAGGTTGGCCGAGCAGAGCATCTCCTCCATCACGAAGCGCACCATCTCGGGCAGGCCGCTGCCGCCGTACTCGGGGGTTGCGCTGATCGCCGTCCATCCGTCGGCCGTATAGCGCTGATACGCCTCCTTGAAGCCGGCCGGCGTCTTCACGGCACCGTCGACCAGGGTGATGCCCTCGGCATCGCCGCTCTGATTGATGGGGAACAGCACCTCCTCACAGAACGTCGCGCCACCGGCCAGCACTTCCGCGATCATCTCAGGCGTGGCGTCTTCGAAGCCCGGCAGCAGGGACAGCTGCCCGATGTCGTGTACGTCGTTGAGGAGGTACTGGATGTCTTCGAGCGGGGCGTGATAGGCAGGCATGGGCGTGGGCTCGGGTGAAGGTTCCCTCAACCTGTGGCCCGGACCGTGGAGCGGCAAGAGTAAATTGCGACGGTCGCGTCATGTTTTTCCGCACGCCGCCATGGGGCGCGTTCCGGGAACGGGACAGCGCCCCCGGGCCGGAACCGGACACAGGCATCCGACGTATCGATTATTGTCCTTCGTCCTCAATGGAGTGTGCGTTCGATGAAGCAGTTCTTTACCGCCGTCGCGGCGAATCTGGTGACGATCGCCGTCTGCGTGGTCGTGGCCGTACTGTTCGTCGTCGGGGTGATCGCGTCGGCCGGCAGCAAGCCCGTGACTGAGGTCCGCGCCGGCTCGATTCTCGTGATCGACCTCGACCGTCCGCTTTCCGACCGCCCCGCGCGCGAGGACGAACGGTCGTTCTTCGACCGCGCCCTCGCGCCCAGCGGCGATGCCCTCCCGCTGCGCTCGGCGCTGGTCGCGATCCGCGCCGCCGCCGACGACGATCGCATCAGCAGCGTGCTGCTGCGCGGTAGCGTGGTGGGAGACGGCGTGCGCTCGGGATATGCCGCACTCCGCGAGCTGCGTCAGGCGCTGGTGGCGTTCAAGGCGTCGAAGAAGCCGGTGCATGCATGGCTCGTGAACCCCGATGTTTCCACCTACTACGTGGCCTCGGTGGCCAACACGATCACGCTCGATCCGTTTGGCTCGCTGCTCATTCCGGGGCTCGCCAGCGAGCAGATCTTCCTCGCCGGCCTGTTCGAGAAGTACGGAATCGGCGTGCAGGTGAGCCGCGTGGGCCGCTTCAAGGCCGCGGTCGAACCGTTTACGCGAAGCAACATGAGCCCCGAGAACCGCCAGCAGGTGGCGAGCTACGTGGGCGACCTGTGGAGCGAGGTGAAGCGCGGCATCGCCGAATCACGCGGCGTGGACACGGTGGCACTGCAGACGCTCGTGGACGCCGAGGGGATTCTCCTCCCCGACGCGGCCCGCACGGCGAAGCTGGTGGATCGCGTGGCGTACTTCGACGTGGTGCTCGGCGACCTCGAAAAGCTGGCCGGCAAGAGTGGCGGTACGAAGTCGGCCAAGGACAGCGCCCGTGCGGCGGAACTCGCGGCCATCATCGAGCAACCCTCACTGCCGCAGATCACGCTCGATGCCTATGCCCCGATTGCCGGTGCGAAGGAGCGCATCATCGGCGGCAGTCAGGCGATCGCCGTCGTGTACGCCGAAGGTGACATCGTGGACGGAGAAGGCGGCGACGGCCAGATAGGCGGCACGTCGCTGTCCCGTGAGTTGCGCAAACTGCGCGGCAATGCGTCGATCAAGGCGGTCGTGCTCCGCGTGAACAGCCCGGGCGGCAGCGCCATCGCGTCCGAGCAGATCCAGCGCGAGCTCACGTTGATTGCCGCGAAGAAGCCGCTGGTGGTGTCGATGGGGACCGTGGCGGCGAGCGGTGGCTACTGGATCAGCACCGCTGGCCGCCGGATTTTCGCCGAGCCCAACACCATCACCGGGTCGATCGGGGTGTTTGCGCTCGTGCCCAATATCAAGGAGCTCGCGGCCCGCCAGGGGGTGACCTTCGACACGGTGAAGACGGGGCGCTACGCGGACCTGTTCTCGCTTGCACGCCCGCGCACCGCGGTCGAGCTGGCGGTACTGCAGCGCGGCACCGATGCCGTGTACGACGCCTTCATCGCCCGCGTCGCGAAGGCGCGCACGCTCTCCCCCGATTCGGTCCGACAGATCGCCGAGGGGCGCGTGTGGTCGGGGGTGCAGGCGCGGCGCATCGGCCTGGTGGACTCGCTGGGCGGGCTTGATATGGCGGTGAAGAGTGCCGCGTCGCTGGCCAAGCTCACCGGTGACTACGAGGTGCGTGAGTATCCGCACGTGAAGTCGACCACGGAGATGATCACCGAACTGCTGGAGGACAAGCCCGTGCCGGTTGCCGCGCGTACCGACGCCGCGCTGCAGCAGCTCGGCGCCCGCGGCGCGGCCGCGGAGCTCACGCGCGATGTCGCGCGCGAACTCGGTGTGCTGCTGACCTACAACGATCCACGCGGCGTGTACGCGCGCATGCCGTACATTCTGCGAGTCCGCTGATCCGACGCGTCGAATACGCGAGGGGCGGCCGCACACGGATCGGCCCCCCCAAGTGGGGATCAGGCGCCGTGTACGTCCCGGGCGGCGCGGGGGTTGGCGGCGGCGTTAAACGGCCGCCAGATCCGTCCGCCCCG
>CAZNZG010000087.1:5165-12975 GCA_964577455.1 uncultured Gemmatimonas sp.
GGAGCGGCCGCCCCTCGTGTGTATCAGGCGCCGTGAACGACCGGGCCGGCTCGCGTGATGCCGTCAGGCGTCGATGACCGGCGTGGCCCACGCACCGTACGTGACCTTGCGGGCAGCCTCGAGGCGATGCGCCTGCGCTTCCCAATCGGCGAGCTCCGCGCGCACGCGGGCAAGATGCGCCCCCGCCTTGGCGATGCAGGCCGCGAGTCCACGCGCCTGCACATCGGCCAGCGCCCACTCGGCGGCACGCACCCGCGCACGCGCGATCGGCAACTGTTCCACGCAGCGTGTGGCGTGGTAGCTGCTCCATGCGGCCACGGGGCGATCGTCGTCGATGCCGTACAGCGACCAGATGCCGTCCGTGGTGGGGATGAAATCGACGAGGAAGCCGTCGATGTCTTCGGGGATGCTGTGCGCGGCTTCCGAACTGTGCAGGCTCATGGGGAGAGACCAGAAGGGTGAGTGAAACGCCGTCCGCACCGTACCCGAAAACATCGTACGGCCGGACCCTAGCTCAAGGGGCGACGGACCCATGGGAGTTCCCGCGCTGTCTACATTGCGCCATGCACATTCATCTTGTTCACAGGCCCATGGCCACTCGCACCGTCCGTGGCGTCGTGATCGTCGGTGGCATCACGCTGCTGGCGGTCCTGCTGGCGGTCCTGCTAGCGGCCCGGACAGGCCACGCACAGCCACGCCCGACCCCCGGAACGAGCGCAACCGCACAACCGTCCGGTGACAGTGCACGCAAGGCCGCGGCGACTGAAGGGCGCGCGTCCAGCGGACCGTACCGTACCGGCGGCACGTCGGCGGCGGCACGGGCGCTCGCCGGCAGGCCAGCGCCGGTGTGGCCGGTGCCGGGCCCGGCACCGCTGGAAGGCAGCATGCTGCCCGCCAAGCGCATCGTGGCGTACTACGGCAATCCGTTTTCGAAGCGCATGGGCGTCCTGGGGGAGTACCCCAAGGACGAGATGCTGCGCATGCTGGACCGCGAGGTGGCCGCGTGGCGCAAGGCCGATCCCGCCACGCCGGTGCAGCCAGCGCTCCACCTGATCACTACCGTGGCACAGGGCGATGCCGGCAAGGATGGCCTGTACCGCATGCGGCACGGCGACAAGCTCACCGAGAAGGTCTATGGCTGGGCGAAGGAGCGGAATGCCCTGCTCTTCCTCGATGTGCAGGTGGGGCTCAGCACGATCCAGCAGGAGTTGCCGCGCCTCGAACCGTGGCTTGCCCGGCCCGATGTCCATTTCGGCATGGACCCGGAGTTCTCGATGAAGGACGGGACCAAGCCGGGGCGGAAGATCGGCAGCTACGACGCGGCCGATGTGAACTGGGTGATCGATCAGCTCGCACGCATCGTGACCGCCCACAAGCTGCCGCCCAAGGTGCTCGTGGTGCACCGCTTCACGCGGCCGATGCTCACCAACGCGCACAAGATCAAGCGTGACCCGCGTGTCCAGGTGGTGATCCACATGGACGGCTGGGGGCCCCCGAGCCTCAAGCGTGACTCCTATGCCGCCTACGTCTACGCCGAGCCGGTACAGTTCGCAGGCTTCAAACTGTTCTACAAGAACGACCGCAAGTACGGCGGGCCCCTCATGACGCCGAAGCAGCTGCTCGAGCTCACGCCCAAGCCGCTGTATATCCAGTATCAGTGAACGGAAGACAGACGAGTGACGAGTGACGACTGAACACTGACAACTGACAACTGAAAACTGACAACTGAAAACTCCCCGCCGTGCACGGGATCGCGTGGACGGCGGGGAGTTTTCAGTGGTCAGTGAAAGTGTTCAGTGGTCAGTGGTCAGTGGTCAGTGAAAGTGTTCAGTGGTCAGTGAGAGTGGTCAGTGACCAGTGGGCTATTCCCACCCCAGCTGCACCACCAGCGACAACCGCCGCGGTAGCCCGGGCTCGAAGAAGCGGTTGCGGGTGGCGTTGATCACCAGGCTCGAAGCGAAGCGACGATCGAAGACGTTCTCGACCGAGAGGACCGGCTCCACGCGCAAGCCGCCGACGCGTGGGCTGGCGAGGCCGGCGCGCCAGTTCCAGACAGCGTAGCCGGCGCCGTGCACCGTGGCGGCATCATTGGCACTCGCGCGCGAGGCTCCGGTCCACTCCACGGTGCTGAAGAGGGTACGCGCGCGGGCGGTGACGAAGCCTTGCAGGTAGTGCTCGGGCACCCCGGGAATGGGCTTGCCGGCAAATGAGCTGGCCCCCACGTCGTACCGGTCGAAGCGGAACCGCGACCACGTATACGCACTGCCCATTTCGAACGTCCCCAGCTGCGCGCGCACACTTGTTTCGGCACCGGTGCGCGAGGTACGCCCGGCGTTGCGGAACGCACGGCGCCCTGGCTGGTTGGGCACATCGAAGGGCACCAGTTCATCCAGAACAGTGGCGCGGAAGAGCGCCACGTCGGCGCGCACCCGCTGCCAAAGCAGCGCCTGTGTTCCCAGCTCCACGGTCCGCGTGCGCTGTGGCTCGAGCTGTGTGTTGAGCCCTGCGGCGCCTGTCACCTGATTGGTGAGCTCCGTGATGGTGGGCGTTTCGAAGGCCGTCGAGGCATTGGCGTAGATGGACCAAAGCGGTGTGGCACGCCATGCGAGCCCCAGCATGGGGCTCACCGCACCAAGGGTACGATCCCCGGAGTCGTTGGCGTTGGTGGCCGTCACGAAACGGTCGCGCACCCGGAACTGCACTTGATCGTAGCGCAGGGCGGCACTGGCGAACAATCCATGGGGGGCTTCGAGTTCGACCCGCCCATATCCGCCCACGTTCACCGCACGCTCCTGCTGTTCGAGACGGGTGCTCCCGCGCTCCGTGCCGGGACGCGGGCAGGTCGCCGTCGCAGGCGCCGTGGGCAGCACCGCGGCGCAGTTCTCGAAGTTGTAGCGCTCATCCACCTGCCGCTGTGCATCCACCCCGGCTCCGAAGCGGAGCGGCCACGCCGTGCGCGAGAGTCGCCATGCCCCGTGCAGACCGCCCCCGAGCACGCGTCGGTCGACCGCGACAATCGCGAACGGGAGCGGGTTGTCGAGATCGCGCGCACCGGTGAACAGCGAGGCCCGCACGGTGCCTCCCCCCACGTCGCGCTCGGCCAGCAGCGCCACCTGCGACTGCAGCACCGCCTTCCGCGAACGGCGCGTGATGTTGAGTGAATCGGGGAGCCGTGGATCACGTGCGAGTTCCACCGCGGTCAGCGCACCGGTGTTTTCGGCGCGCGGCGCATCGTAGCGGGTGCCCTGCAGCTCGAGGCGTGTGCCGGCCACCGTGGCCAGCCCGCGCACGAACAGACTGGTGGCGTCGAGCCGTGACCAGGTACGCGGCCCGTCGCCGTTGGTGCGGGTGACGGAACCGAGCCAGGCAGCGCGTTGCCACCGGCCACTGCTGTCGCTGCTGCTCCCGGAAGCTTGCACGTTGGTGCGCCGCACACCGCCACCGTCCCACATGCGTGCCTCGGCGGCGAACGGGAGCGCACTCGGCGCTCGCGACTTCATGTCGATCACGCCGCCGGCGGCATTGCCATACAGCGCAGCCGCCGTTCCGCGTACGATGTCCACCCGATCGATCGTTTCGAGATCGAGCCAGTCGGTCGGTGTCTGCCCGTCGGGGAGCGACAGCGGGACGCCATCGCGCAACAGGCGCACGCCGCGCACGCCGAACGCCGACCGGGCACCGAACCCACGCATCGCGATGCGCTGATCCTGCGATGGGTTGGCGCGATCCTGCACTTGCACTCCCGGTACCGCGAGCAGCAGCTCGCTCACGCCGGTCCGACGCAGCGCAGGCCGCTGCGTGATGGCCGCGTTGGAGATCGCAAACGGAAGTTCGAACGGAGTCCGGGCCGCATCACGAGTGACCGTCACGCGGACCGACCGCATCGACTGCGCCGTGCTATCCTGGCGCAGGGCCGCGCGCGCGGAGTCCGGGCGATGTTGGGCCGCGAGCGTGAGGGGCGCGAGCAGCGTGCTGCCAACGGCGGGGAGGACGAACGTCAGCATCCGGGCCATGGTGCTGGCGGTACGCGGAGAAACGTGTGTATTGATCACCCTGCGATCTACAGCGACGCGCTGGCGCAGGGAATCCCTCGGCGGGGGACGGCCCGCGGTGGGCCTAGAACCTGCCCTGCGGCGCCACCGTGCAGCTGGGTGTCCGGTCGAACGCGCTATCGTCGAACAGCTCCCCGGTTCGCGAGCAGGTCACCCCGGTCCCGGTATCGCGGACCTGCATGAACCAGTGCGACCGCGATGCATTGGACTTGATCACCCGCTGCTCCTCGGGGAGCCGCATGCCGCGCGCGCGGAGTTCGGGCCAGGTGGCGAAACGCTGGTTGAGGATGCGAAAGGCAGACTGCTGCTCGTGCACGGTGGCCAGCGTGCCGGCCACGGCAGATCGACTGCTGTCGACCCGCATGCTCTGCCGGAGCTTCACGCCGGCCACGCCGATCGTGAGGAGCACGAAGGCGATGACGACGCTGCTGACCAGCACGCTGTCGCGCCGTGCGCGGACCGCGGTTGTGCTGACCCGGCTGGACGCCTCCACGCGCGGTGTGGGCCGGCTGCTGGTGGTCGCGGCGTTCAGCACACGCTCCATGTTCATCGGCGGCCTCCCGGCCGCTGCCGCGGGCCGGATGTCCGGTTTCGCTCCCAACGGTCGGCCAGCGTCGCGGAACTTCTCCGCGGCGAGCGTGGACGGACGACGGGGCGACGGACTTGGCATGAGGACATGGTACCTGCCAGACGATCTGGCCGGCATAGCCGCATCGGCATGACCATTACAGCCGGGGCATTGTTCCTAACATTTCCGTGCTGAACGGCTCGGCATCACCCTTTTGTGTTACCAGCGGGCTGCCTGCCGGGACGACGAATGCCGAATGACGGTGAGATGACGCAACCATCGCATGTTCACCCCGCCGGAAATCCCGGCCGGACGATATCCCGATCGCCGAATCATGGTCTGCGACTGAGTGCCAATGGCTTGAAATGAATCGGGCCGGTACAAGACCGGCCCGATCGGATCTTCAACGTACCGGCGTCATGCGCACGGCAATCACTGGGTGCGCGCCGTGGCGAGTTGATGCTTGAGCAGATCGGCGGCCGTCGCCCGCTGCTTCGTGGTGCCCACGCGGAGCGCATCAACGCACGCGAGCATCTTGTGGAGGCGGGGGTCACGCGCCGCCACCTTGGTGAGGCCGTTGAAAAGGGGCACGAGCGTGTCACCACGTGCGGGACCGCCTTCCATGGGCCATACCAGGGAGCGCACCGGCTCCCCGCTCCCCAGCGCCTCAGCCAGTTCAGGGTGCGCGGCTGCCGTCGGGAGGCCGGCCCGTTCGGGACCGTGCACGGGGGGAAACGAGTACCGCGCGCCGTACACGAGGAACTCGTGCAAGGAGGGTTCGATGACCGTTCGACTGCCCGGGCCACAAATGCTGGCGTGCTGCAGACGGGCGACCGAACGGTGCACGGCGCTCGTGCTCGTGGCGAGCGCGATCGCGAGCGGCTCGTACCGGTCCTCCGGCACCAGGACCAGGCGCAGCGCGACCGCGATATCGAACGGACGGAGAGAGGGCTGGGAAGGCACGGAAGCGGGTTGAGGGGTACCAAAAACGACGGACGGGTCAGTGTACTGCGCTTTTCCTGAAAACGCCCGTTGTTCATCCCGACTTTCGTCCCATTCTGGCGTCGCTCCGAGATGCGCAAGAACAGCTCACATACAAAAAACAACGGCTTACATCAGATCAGTTAAAGACTTCTTAATACAGCCATTTTTGCGCTGGGGAGCGCTTCGCTGCGCGTCCCCGCGAGCATGGCGACCGCTGGCGCGACCGACCCGTGTGTTCCAGCTTAGGGAGATGTCCGACAACCGCCAGACCTTCCACGCGACCCCGGTCTTCCCTCGGGGCTTTCGCTGCGCCAGCCGCAACGTGGGGCTCAAGCCCACGGCCCGTGATCTCACGCTGTTCGTAAGTGAGGTGGACGCGGCGGCAGCGGCGGTATTCACCCGCAACCACTTCCCGGGCGCACCGATCGTGCTGGGGCGGGAAACGGTCAAGGGTGGCGTACTCCGCGCCGTGATCGCCAACAGCAAGGTGAGCAACGTGGCCACCGGCGCTCGCGGTATCGAGAATGCACGACGCATGGCAGCCGCGGCTGCCGCCGAGGTCGGCACGACGGCCGATCGTGTCCTGGTGAGTTCGACCGGGGTGATCGGTGTGCAACTGCCGGTCGAGAAGATCGAGGCCGGTGTCGTGGGCATGACCGCGGAGCTGCAGGACAACCCGATAGTTGGCGCCGAAGGGATCATGACCACCGACACGCACCCCAAGGCGCTCTCGGCCTCGGTGGGCGCTGCGACCATCACGTGGGTGGCGAAGGGCTCAGGGATGATCGAGCCCAACATGGCCACGATGCTGTCGTACATCTTCACCGACGCGGCATTCGATGCGGCCACGCTCGATCGTCTGCTGCGTGCTGCCGTGGCCTCCTCGTTCAACATGCTCTCGGTCGACACCGACACGAGCACCTCCGACACGTGCGCGATCCTGGCCAATGGTCTTGCCGGTCCGGTCGACGAGGCGGAGTTCCTGGCGGTGCTGCAGGCCGGCTGCACCCGGATGACGGAGATCCTCGCCCGTGATGGCGAAGGGGCGGAGCATCTGCTCCGGGTGTCGGTGCGCGGTGGGCTCACTGCCCGCGAAGCGCATGTGGTGGCCAAGTCGATCGTGAACTCACCGCTCGTGAAGACCATGGTGCACGGCGCGGATCCCAACGTCGGGCGCCTGCTCATGGCGATCGGCAAGTGCTTCGACTGCACGATTCAGCCGCTCACCACGGATGCGTGGATCAATGGCTACCAGGTGGTCGGACGCGGCGAGCGCCTGGCGTTCGACGACGCGGTGGTGCGTGAAACACTGTCGCGCGAAGTGGTGGACATCGAGGTGAGCCTCGGCGTGGGGAACGGCGACGCCGTCGCGTACGGGTGCGACCTCACGACGGGCTACGTGGACGAGAACGCGGCGTACTACTCGTCCTGACGTTCGGAACGAGCGCGAGGGCAGGCGTGCCATCGCACGCCTGCCCTCGCGCACCCGCCCGACCTCGAATGATTACTCGGGGATTTCGGGGACCCCGGCAAGCTGCAGCGCCTGTACGCTTTCCACCCAGGCCGTGAGCCGCTCCAGACGGAGCGCCTGCGCCGAGATGTCGAAGTGCTGCACGAGTGCACCGCGCGGAATGGTTTCCGTGAGGGCCGTGGCCTGCAGCAGGAAGAAGCGCCGCTTGTCGGGGGAGTGGCAGGGGTACTGCAACTCGAAGCGGTCCCGCTTACCGGCCAGCAGCTCACGCAGCCCGCGTCCCACCGCCTGCGCCATGGGGTCTTCCGGCGCCGACATGCAGGTGGCCACGTAGTTGAGCCCGATCCCCGACACGAGCGCGGGGGGCGCATCGTTGGCCTGCGCAAAGCGTATCCACTCGGCGTTGGTCTGCAGAATGGTGCCATCGGGGCCGAGTACGGCGATCGACGAGGGGATGGAATCGAGGATGTGCTGCAGCCGTTCCTCGCCGCGCTTCACCTCCGTGACGTCGATCACGCTCACGATCACGCCGTGCACGCCGGCTTCCCCGGTGAGATAGGGGAGCACCTTGATGTGCAGGTGCGAACCATCCGGCGCCTGCACCTCATGCGACTCGGGACCCTTCCCCGACATCACACGACGGCACATGCTCACGAGGTCCACCCCGGCGATCTTGGCCGCGATGTGCTCGAGCGGGCGACCGATGTCCTGCGGCATCACGTTGAGCAACCGCAG
>CAZNZG010000088.1:0-12878 GCA_964577455.1 uncultured Gemmatimonas sp.
GGCCGGTCGGCGAGCCCTCAGTACGCGTACCCGAAGATGATGTTCATCTCGTCGTTGGCCGACAGCCCGAACGCGACGGTTCGATCGGTCACGTTGTTCCACGTCACCACGGACACCAGCGCATCGCCGGGCTCGAGCACCAGCGGCGTGTCGAATGTGGTGAACGCCGGATGCTCCCAGTCGGTGTTCATGTACACCGAACTCTCGGTGCCATTGGCCCGCCGTACACGGATTTCATAGCGCTCGCCCAGACTGTGCATGTGCGAGGTCAGCGCGAGCACCGTGGTGCGTACCGCCATCGTGAACACCGTGCGCACGGTACTGCGCTGCTTGGCGGGGAGCGAGAAGCTGGTGTTGGCGAGGTTCAGCGTGCGCGCCGTCCGCATGACCTGCGCGGAATCCACGGTGTACAGATTGGCCGTCGCCTGTCCGGCCAGTGGCGCCGGTGACCGGTTCACGTAATGCACGTTGAAGTCGAGCGCGGCATTGGGCGGAAGTCGCAGCGCCACGCCCGGAGGGAAGCGGAAGTCGAGCTCCGGGGTCATGGCCCCCGCAAAGAACACGTGGCAGGCCATGGGCAGCATGTTCACCAGATTGAGCGACCCGTCGTTGTTGCGGAGGTCGCGCACTGCATTGAGCGGCGGACGCAGGTTGCACGGGAAGGCGGACTTGGTCTCGTCGAAGGTGTACAGCAGCAGGTGATGACTGCCCGGGCGCATCCGCGTTTCGATGCGGTTCACGTAGATCGCCCCGCCATTGCGAAGCCCGCGATACACGAACAGCTCGCGCTCGGACGTGGGGGCCACGGCGAAGCTGTCCACCCCGATCTGTATGCCCGCACCAGCGGGTGGCGCAGCCAGGGGCGTGAACGTGGCCGACTGCACCCGGGCATCGGCCAGCACCGTCGTGTCCACGACGTGTCCGGTGCGCGGCGCCCCCGCCTCGATCCAGCGACGCACGTACTCCAGCTGCCCGATCGAGAGGCCGCGGGTGGTACCCATCGGCATCAGCGTGCCGTAGTCGCGACTGTGGTGCCCGGGAATCCACGCGAGCTTGTGGTAGAGCAGCGAGCTGTCGGCGCGATTCGGCTTCACGCGCAGCAGGCCGTCGGCGCGGGCGAGGGACTGCGTGGACGGTATGCCGACCAACTGCTGGTAGGCCGAGTCGGCGGTAAGGACCAGCTGCGACGACCGGGCATCGCTCGCGCCGGAGCGGTGACAGCTGGCGCACTGCGGCTCGAAGATCGTCCGCTGGATGCGTGCGTACGTACCATCCGGCACGGCAGGTACACCCACCTGCCGGTCGCTCCCACCACAGGCGGCGAGGACAACCAGCAGGGAAATCGAGGCGGATCGGGTCATGGCTCTTGCCGCTCGCGAAAGAAGGGTCGAGGAGACACGCAGCGGTCGCATGTCATCATCCAGCGAGAAACTCCCGCAGTCGTGACGTGACGAAGGCGGGCTCCTCCACCGTGCTCGTGTGGCCGGCTCGTGGAATCACCGTAAACTGCGCGCCGGGAATGGCCGCCGCGATACGTTCCGCCTTGGCTGGCACCGTCGCCATGTCGTCGCTGCCCACCATCACAAGGGTGGGGGTACGGATCGCCCCGAGCAAGGCGAACACGCTGTCGCGCCGGATCACACCGGTGAGCGCGCGATGGACACCGCGCCGGTCGTTGGCCACCAGCCGGTCACGCCACAGCGCACGCTCGGCGGCGCGCGCGGGGTCAGCGAGAAAACTGCGGCCGAACATGATGGGCATCACCTGGCGGGTCACGAGCCGCAATGACAACCGGTGCGCCACCCATCCCAACAGGCGATAGCGCGGCACGTTCTCCGGGGGCTCCGCGTCGGCCGATGTGTCGAGCAACGTGAGGGACCGCAGCAGTGCCGGGTGCCGCAACGCCAGGCGCATCCCCACGAACCCGCCCATGGAGAGCCCCACGAAGTGACATGGGCCGGCGTCGAGCGCCTCGATCAGCGCCGCGGCATCGGCGGTGAGGGTATCCATGTCGTACCCATCGGCGGTCACCTCGCTCTGCCCCTGACCGCGGTGGTCGTAGGTGATGCACCGGAAGCCGTTGCGCAGCGCCTGCACCTGCGCGTCGAACATCCGGCCGCTCCAGAGGAGCCCGTGGGAAAACACGACCGTGCTCGCCCCGTGCCCCTCATCGGTGTAGTGCAGCTTCGCCCCGTTTACGGTGAGGTAGGGCATCAGCACACCCCGTGCGTGGCGAGGAACGACCGGACATGCGCGATCACCACCGATGGATGGCTGCGGTGCGGCGTGTGCATCATGTCCGGCAGCAGCTGGGCGTCCACCGGACCGCGCACGCCGCGGACGATGGCCTCGACCTGCGACGGCGACCCGTACTCATCGTGCTCGCCCTGCAGCACCAGCAGCGGGCAGGTAACGGCCGCCAAGTCGCTCTCGATGTTCCAGTCGCGGAACTCCGGAGACAGCCACGTGTCGATCCACGCCGACGTGATGGCATCGGTGTTGGGACCGTGATGACGCTGCAATCGCTCGCGGAGGTCGGTGGTGCGCAACTCTTCACGCGCATCGCGAATGCCGGCCAGCGTGATCTCCTCCACGAACACGTGCGCCGCTTCGACGATCGCCGCGGTCACCCCCCGTGGATGGCGCGCCGCCGCCAGCAGCGCAATCGACCCCCCGTCGCTGTGGCCGAAGAGCACCGCGCGCGTCATGCTGCGAGCCGTGAGCAACTCGGCCAGCGCATCGGCCTCCTCGGCGAGGTACGACGGCGTACGTGGCGCGGCGCCGAACGGCGACGAGCGCCCGTAGCCACGCCGGTCGTAGATCAGGGCGGGCAGGCCGACCGCCGCCGCCAGCCGATCGGGAAAGTCGCGCCACGCGCTGGTCGCCCCCAAGGAGTCGTGCAGAAACACGAGCCACGGCGTCTGCGCGTCGACGCCGGTGGGCGGGACAAGCTCACGCACCCAAAGCGCATGATCACCACGGTCGACGCGCATGGTGCGCTCAGACCAGGGTGTCACGTTCGTCGCTGACGGGGGATGCGGTGGTGCTCGACGCGCGGCGCACATCGAGCGTGCGGCGTACCGCCTGAAGCAGTGCTTCCTGCGTGAATGGCTTGGGCAGGACAGGCCCCGTGGCGCGCAGTTCATCGAGCGCGTCATCGGCAAGTCCGGCGTAGCCGGTCATGAAGAGAATCGGCAACTCCGGGCGTGCTGCGCGCAGCAGGCGGGCAAGCTCCACACCGTTGGTGATGGGCATCATCACGTCGGTCACCAAGAGATCGATACTCTCGATCGACTTACCCACCAGCGCGAGGGCCGCGGCTCCGTCTTCCGCGTCGAGTACGCGATACCCGTGGTCGGCCAGCATGCGCACGGCGAAGCTGCGGATACTGGCGTCATCTTCGACCAGGAGGACCGTTTCGGTACCGCGAGGAGTGTCGGTCTCGAGGCCGTTCGCCGTTGCCGGCGACGCCAGTGCCGGGAACCACACGCTGAACGTGGTCCCCTCACCGACGGCGCTGTGCACGTCGATCGCGCCACCGTGGCGCCCCACGATGCCCTGAACTACGGCCAGACCGAGGCCGCTCCCTTCATTCGCGTCCTTGGTGGTGAAGAAGGGCTCGAAGAGGTGCGTGAGTGCTTCCTGACTGATGCCGGTGCCGCGGTCCCGAACGGACAGCACCGCGTAGCGACCGGCGGGGAGCACCTGCTCGCCCACTGCTCTCGCCGCGTCCAGCTCCATCTCCTCGAGGACCACGAGGATCTTCTGGTCGCGAGGGCGGGCGTCGCGCGCGTTCTTCACGAGGTTCACCAGCAGCTGCTCGACCTGTCCCACATCGGCCGCGATCATCGGAACCTGATCTGTACTGGAGTGCACCACCTCGATCGGTGCGCACATCTGCTCGAGACTGCGCAGGTTATCGAGCACGAGTTGGCCGAGATCGACGGGGACGAGCGCGGTGTGATGCTGTTTGGCGAAGGCAAGCAGTTGGTGGGTGATGCTCGCCGCCCGCCGACCCGCGCGCACCACTTCGCTCAGGTCGGCCTGCACTCGGGAATCCTTCTTCGAGGCCATCTGCGCGAGTTGCGCGAACCCCAAGACCGTGGCCAACGCGTTGTTGATCTCGTGCGATACGCCGCCGGCGAGGCGGCCAAGGCTGGCCATGCGCCTCGTACTTTCCAGCCGCTGCTCCAGCCGGTACCGCTCGGCGAGTTCCTTGCCGAGCGCATCGGTGCGTTCGGTCACGCGCACCTCGAGCTGGGCGCGCGACGTTTCGAGGTCGGCCGTTCGCTCGGCGACAAGTGCGGACAGCTCACGCTCTCTTGCGCGCGCCCGTTCGAGGCGCAGGCGGACGGCGCCATAGGCGAAGAACAGCGCCAGAAGGCTCAGCAGCGGCGCAAACCAGCTGCGTTCGCGCAAGGTGAGCGGCACGGTGATCTGCAACGTGGCGATGACCGGATTCCAGCCGCCGTCTTCACCGGCCGCGCGGATCTCCACGCGGTAGTTGCCCCCCGTCAACGGACCGAACGAGAGCGTTCGGCGGCGCTCGAGATCGGTCCAGCCGCTGTCCACGCCAATGATGCGGTATTGGGCCCGCACGCGTGCCGGAACAATCGCGTCGGTGGCGGCGAAGGTTACATCGAGGCGGGTGGGATGACCGATGGTCGTGACGGTGTCGGTCGACGGCTGGATCGTCCCGTCCACGACTACGCGCTCGATGTGCACCTGTGGGGCAATCGTATCGCGCGTGAGTGCGGCCGGGTCGAACACTACCGGTCCCGCGTACGTGGGGAGCCAGATATGCCCGTTCCCGTCGCGGTACAGCTGGCTCTGGTAGTCGGTGTTGATATCGGTGGTGGGCAAGCCATCGGCACGGTCGAACACGCGAACCGTCACGGTCGATGGCGCCCCATCGGCAGCACGCTCCAGTTCGCTCGCCTGCACGCGCAGCAATCCAATACGCGAGGTCAGCCACAGCGCGCCGTTTCGATCTTCGGCAATGCCATTGATGCTGCGCTTGAGATAGGGGTTTGCCCCACGCACGTCCACAATGCGTCCGTGGCGAAGCACGAAGAGCCCCGAGTCGGCGGTCGCGAGCCAGATGGAATTGCCGGTCGCCCGTATGGCCGTCACCGCGGTGTCGGTGAGCCCTTCGCGTACGCCGTAGCGCTTTACGGTCGTTCCGTTGACGATCGTGAGCCCGGGGTCACCGATCAACAGGCGCCCATCCGACAGCCGCTCGATCACGCGAGGCGGCGCATCGGCTGGGAGCCCCACCCGCTTGTACAGCGAGTCAATGACCCCATTGCGCGAACGAATCAGCCCCGCCGAGGTGGAGGCGATGATGCTGCCGTCGGCATCCTCGAACAGGCCAAACGGCACGCCCGGAAGTGCAAGCGCCTCGGTGAGGTCGGTCACTCCCCGCTTGGTCACATGCTGTATGCGGTCGTCGCTGTCGGCGATGAGCACACCACCGCGTCGCAATGGCCATGTGGACGGCGCCGAGCGATTGAGCAGGCCGCTGAAGGTCGGGCGCCATCGATCGCCGGCGAGCCAGTGGACTTGTCCATTGTCCGACGCGATCCATACGGTACCGTCGGCGTCACCGCGCACCGACCAGGTGCTACGCGAGGTGAGCCCGCTGGTGATGGTGCGGAACGCGGAGCGACGGTAGCGCTCGAGTCCGCCCGACGTGCCGACCCACATGCTGCCGCGCGTGTCGCGCATGATCCACCAGACCGGATCGACCGTGAGATCGGTGGATGGTGACGCACTGCTGAGCCTACGCCCATCCCAGATGAGGACACCACGTGTGTCCGTACCGGCCCATACTGCGCCGCGACCATCGAGGGCCACGGACCACACCTGCGCCCGCAGTGCGCCGCTGGCAGTGCTGATCTGCTGTCGCTGCACGATCTGTCGGGGATCGCGCACGTCGAGCTGCCGGATCCCCTCGCGGGTGGCAATCCATAGCGAGGTGCCGGTGGAGTCGAAGGCCATGTCGTACACGCGCAGGGGCTCCGCCGGGGCCCAGCGCACGGGCTCCGCTTCCCCCTCGCGGTACGACGCCAGCACACCACGGCCCCCCATCCAGATCCGACCGTTCGCATCTTCCGTGAGCGCGTAGATGTGTTCGTCGAAGTTGGGGACCGCGCTGAAGCGCGTGCCGTCACCCACCCGCACGCCGAACTCGCCGGAGACCCAGACACGCCCCCTGCGGTCGCGCAACACCTTCCACGCAGTCAGGGCGGGGACCTGATCGGGGGCGATGCGACGGAACCGACCGCGTTCGCGTACCGCCAGCCCACGATCGGTGGAGATCCAGAGTGCGCCGCTGTCGTCGGCGGTCAGGGCATTGATCGTCGTCGCGGGCAACGCGCGCTCGGTCGCCGGCGTGAAGCTGGTCATCGCGAGCCCATCGAAACGAACCAGACCGCCTCTCGTGCCCAGCCAGAGGTACCCGTCCCGGGTCTGACCGATCGCGGCGATACGGGTATCCGGGAGCCCATCGGGCTCGATACGCTCACGTACGAAGTCGGAAGCCGGAGGCTGCGCGGGCAACGGCCCCGGCTGCAACCAGGCCACCAACCCGGTCGCCACGGTCACGGCCACGCGGAGCGTGCCGGAGCGGTGAACGCGGCGAATGAGCGGTCGAAGAAAAATCACACCGAACAATATGCAGAAAGTCGCTGCCCGTCATTCCGATACCGGGGAAACGGGCTACCGAACGGAGGCGCCAGACGTGAGCTTTGGGAATGACCACCGCCATGACCTCGAGGGCACACGCCGGCATCCCCGCGCTGCTCGTTTCCATCGCCGTGACGGGGATGGCGGCCTTCGGCGCGGCGTACGCCTCACGCACGTCGGCGCAGTTCTACGCCTTGCTCGACAAACCCGGCTGGGCCCCGCCGGCGTGGCTCTTTGGGCCGGTGTGGAGCGTGTTGTACGTGCTCATGGCGGTGGCGGCCTGGCGTGTGTGGCGCGCCAGCGGCCTCGGCGCCGCGCGTCCAGCGCTTGGCCTGTATCTGCTGCAGTTGGCGTTCAACGCCCTGTGGACGTGGCTGTTCTTCGTGTGGCGTGACGGGCCCTGGGCCACTGCCGAAGTCCTCGTGCTGTGGGGCAGCATCCTGGTGACCATCGTGCTGTTCCGTCGGCACGATCGTACCGCCGCGGTGCTGATGGCGCCCTATCTGCTGTGGGTCTCGTTCGCGAGCGCACTCACGATTTCGGTGTGGCAGCGGAATCCGTCGTTGCTGTAGTGCCTGTGGAATAAGCCGGACGGGCAGCAGCCTGCAGCGGCGCCGCTGTTCCTCCGCGCGGCGTTCCGACAGCCCCGCACTCCCCTTCGGGCTCCCGATCGTCTTACGGGCGGCCGGGGCGGGGCGTATTGTCACCGCACGAACAGCACTGCCCGCGAACTCTTCATCCGCACTCCATGCCCCGTCTCGCGATCCGTACGACGGCTGCGCTGGCCGCTGTGGCCGCGCTCTCGCCTCACGGCCTGCCCGGTCATCTTGGCGCACAGAAGGCCCCCGCCACCGCCGCCGCCCCGTCCATCGTGACCAAGAAGTTCGGCGATCTCGGTGAAGGCCCATATCGCTCGCTCGTCATTCGCAACGCGATGGTGATTCCGGGGCACGGTGGGCCACCGGCCGGCCCGTACGACATCCGCATCGAGGGGAACACCATCACGGAGATGGTACCGTTCGATCCCGTCACCGCCGAGCGCGCCGGTGCGCGTCCGCGCATGACCGGCGACCGCGTGATCGATGCCGCCGGCAAGTTCGTGATGCCGGGGATGATCGATCTGCATACGCACATCCGCACGCTGCCGCAGGAAATCGAGTACGTGTACTACCTCAAGCTGGCCATGGGGGTGACGACCATGGTCAACGCGGCCGACCGGGGCTACGCCGATGGCATGCGCGAGGCCAAGCGTAGTGAGGCCAACGAGATCATTGCGCCGCGCATGTACCCGCTCGTGAGCTACGGTGCTGGCACCAGCTTCACGCGCCTGCAGCTCGATGACCCCGCGCTGGCGCCCCAGGTGGTGAAGGCCATGGCCGCCAACGGCAACCGGGTGATCAGCATGGACCCGCTGGGGTGGTCGCTCGATCTGGTCGCCGCCATTGCCAAGGCGGCCAAGGCCAACAATATGATCACCTCGTTCCATCTGCAGCCGGCCAACACCGCCGTCACGCAGGCGGTGCGCGCGGCGTGCGCCGGGGTGACGATGATCGAGCATCACTATGGGTACGCCGAGTCGTCGCTCGACAACCACACGCAGGACTTCCCGCGTGATTACGAGTACGGCAACGAGAACGACCGCTTCCGCGAAGCGGGGCGCGTGTGGACCTATGCCAACAAGGAACGGTTGCTCGGCGCGGTCGTGGATTCGCTGCTCAAGTGCGGGGTGACCATGCTCCCCACGCGCGTGGTGTACGAAGCCAACCGCGACGTCATCCGCGCCACGTCGCTGCCGTGGACGGAGAAGTACACGCATCAGGCCCTGTGGAACTGGAACCTGCCGAACCCTGCATTCCACGGGGCGTACCACTACGACTGGACCAGTGACGACGAGTACAACTGGACGGCGGCCTATCGTCTCTGGGGTGATCTCATCTACGAGTTCAACAAGCGCGGTGGGCGCGTGGCCTTCGGCACCGATGACAATTACATCTGGGCCACACCCGGCTTCTCCACCGTGCGTGAATTGCAGCTGGGGCGTGAAACCGGCATGAAGACGCTCGAGGTGATCAAGTCGGCCACCTACAACTCCGCGCTCACCCTCGGCGAGCCCAAGCTCGGGCTCGTACGGCCCGGCTACAAGGCCGACCTCTTGATCGTCGACGGCAACCCGGCGGCGAACCTCAAGTTCCTCTACTCGTTCGGCGATCTCACCCTCGACCGCAACGGATCGATGTATCGCACCAAGGGCATCGTGCACACCATCAAGGACGGCGTGGTCCTGGAGAACGCCAACCTGATGCGCGAGGTGGAGCGCATGGTGCAGGCGTCGCGCGCACTTGCACCGGCCGCCGATCCCGTGCGCGACCCCTTCAAGGTGTCGGGGGCCGCCGGCAAGAAGTGACGTGCCATCAGGGGCCGGGGCGCGATGCCCGGCCCCTGATGCGCGGCACCCTACGCCAGCAGGTCCGCGGTCGCTTCGGCCGGGGTACGCACGCCGGCAAGGGCGAAGGCCAGGTCGATTTCGTGGTGCAGCAGCTGCAGCACGGCCCGCGCACCGCTTTCGCCGCCGGTGGCCAGCCCCCAGAGCAACGGGCGGCCCAGCAGCACGGCGTTGGCCCCCATGGCCAACGCCTTGAGCACATCGGTGCCGCGCCGGATGCCGCCATCCACCAGCAGTACGCCGCGCCCGTTCATGGCGCGGGCAATGGCCGGCAACGCTCGCGCCGTAGGCACGGCCGTGTCGAGCTGCCGGCCGCCGTGGTTGGAGACGATCACGCCCGTGGCACCGTGCTCCAGTGCCAGCAGGGCGTCATCGTCGCGCACCACGCCCTTCACGTAGATCGGTAGCGTGGTGATGGACTGCAGCCAGGCCAGATCACGCCAGGCAATGCCGCTGTCCCAGTGATTGGCGATGAACGTGGCGAGCGCGGAGGCCGTGTCCTGCTGGCTGGCCAGCGTGCCGCGCATGTCCACTCCGAGATTCGGCGCGTCGAACTCCGACGGGACGTGAAAGCCGTTCAGCAGGTCGCGCTCACGCCGCCCGAGAATGGGCGTGTCGACCGTGAGGACGAGTGCCGTACATCCGGCGGCCTCGGCGCGCTGCACGAGCGCACGGGTAACCTCACGGTCCCGGTAGATGTACAGCTGAAACCAGAGGAGCCCGTTGGATGCGGCTCGCACGTCCTCGATCGTACGATTGGAGAGGGTGCTGAGAATCATGCCGCAGCCCATGGCCGCCGTGGCGCGCGCCGTGGCCACTTCACCCTCCGGGGTGGCCATCTGCTGGAAGGCCATGGGGGCCACGATGACCGGCCACTCGAGTCGATGCCCGCCGATGTCCACGCTCAGCGAGCGCTGGGAGACATCTCGCAACACGCGATAGCGCAAGGCGACGTCATCCCATGCGGTGCGCGAGGCGCGCAGCAGAATCTCGTCGTTCGCTCCACCGGCGTAGTAGTCGTACACCATGCGGGGTAGTACCGCGGCAGCGGCGGCTTCGTACTGCTGCAGGTTGACGAGCGGAATCGTCATGGCCCCCATGCTCCGTGCGCGTCGGACGCATCGGACGCGTCCCGCGAGTGATTGGTCTCGGGATTGGCCGTGGCGAGTGCCGCGCCGGCCAGTGCTGCACCGACGAGCAGAAGGGCGGCACCGACCGGTTGCCACGCCCGAAGTGAGGAGTTCATCCGCATATTGTATCGTCTGCCCACGTACTTTGCCTTCCCCAGTTGTCTTCTGATTTTCGCTCGGTCCACCGAGCGTGGAGTCCGATGGTCTGCGCATGATCGTCACCTATACTCGACTGCGGGAACGCTACCTCGCCGACACCCGCATGGGCGGTACCGGTGCGGCGCCGGCGCTCGAGCGCGCGCTTGCCCACATCGGCTGGCGCGCGGTACGTGAGCCCTCCACCGAAGAGCTGGCCAGTCACCTGGTGCTGCTGCTCGACGCCTGCGTCCACGATCATCGCGACGTGATGGCGTTGACCGATGGCATCGCAGCGGTCCTGCGCGATACCGGCCCGTTACTCGACGGCGGACTGCCGCCGGTCGAGGCGTATCTGCCCGCCGCCGAAGAAGTGCTGCACCGCTATGTGGCCGACGATGCATCGCCGGCCTCCATTCCCCTCACGTTTCTCTGAAGGAGCAGGCGATGTCTCCCAGATCCACTCGCTCGCTGCGGTTCCTGATGCGTTCCACGCTCGCGTCGCTGGTCGTCGGCGGGGTCGCCGGCGTGTCGGATGCCGGGGCGCAGCCGGTGTCGGCTGTCTACAAGGCCGGCGCCCTCACCCCATTCCAGCAGTTCACCCGCGAGATCTACAAGGAGCTCGTGGAGATCAATACCGGGGTGGAGACGGGCAACATCACCACGGCCGCGCGAGCCATGGCCGCGCGCTTCAGGGCGGCGGGCATCCCGGAGGCCGACATCTTCGTGGGCGGCCCACGTCCCGAAAAGCACAACGTGGTGGCGCGCATTCGCGGCAAGGGAGGCGCAGGTGCGGCCAAGCCGCTGCTGCTGCTGGCCCACATCGACGTGGTGGAAGCCCTCAAGGCCGACTGGTCGCCGGACCTCGATCCCTTCGTGTTCACGGAGCGTGACGGCTACTACTACGGTCGTGGTACCGCCGACGACAAGGCCATGGCGGCGATCTTCGTGGCCAACGTGTTCCGCATGAAGCAGGAAGGGTTCGTCCCCGATCGCGACATCATCATCGCGCTCACCGCCGACGAAGAGAGCGGTCCCGCCAATGGGGTGGACTGGCTGCTCAAGAACCACAGGGCGCTCGTGGACGGGGCGCTCGTGATCAACGAAGGTGGCGGCGGTACCCTGCGGGACGGCAAGCCGCTCTTCAACAGCATTCAGGCCGCCGAAAAGGTCACCACCAACTTCACCCTGCGGGCCACGAATCGCGGTGGGCATTCGTCGGTCCCGCGTGACGACAACGCCATCACGCAGCTCGCCGATGCGCTGAGCAAGGTGGGGCGCTACAAGTTCGCGGTGAAGCTCAACGAAGTCACCACCGCCTTCTTTTCGCAGACCGCCAATCTCGAAGCTCCGGCAATGGGTGCGGCGATGAAGGCGCTCGTCGCCAAGCCGTCCGATGCCGCTGCCGTGCGGGTGGTGACGGCAGACCCACGCTATAACTCCATGCTGCGTACCACCTGCGTAGCCACGGAGCTCAAGGGCGGGCATGCCACCAACGCGCTGCCGCAGCTGGCCGAAGCGAACGTGAACTGCCGGATCTTTCCCTCCGAGACGGCAGAATCGGTGCGGGCGGAACTGGAGAAGGCGATCGCCGACACCAACGTGAAAGTGATCATCCGTTCGCAGCGACCCTCCACGCCGGCTTCGGCGCTGCTCCCCGAGGTCATGCAGAACGTGTCGCGCATCACCACCGAGATGTGGGGCGCGATGCCGATCATCCCCACCATGAGCACCGGTGCCACGGATTCGCGTTTCTTCCGCGCGCTCGGTGTGCCGGCCTTCGGTGTGTCGGGGTTGTTCAGCGACCCCACGGTCGATGCGCGCGCCCACGGCCGTGACGAGCGCATGGCGGTGAAGAGCTTCTACGAAGGGCAGGAGTTCCTCTATCGGCTCACGAAGGCGCTCAGCACCAACGTGGTGCGACAGTAACATCATGGACGACCGGTCCGGCCGCATTCGCCATCGCCAGCTCTCGTTGAACGGGCTGCGCGTGCACGTCGCCGAGGCGGGGGAAGGGAAGGGTGACGGGCCGGTCGTCGTGATGTTGCACGGATTCCCCGATTGCTGGCTGTCATGGCTGGCGCAGATGCCGGTGTTTGCGCAGCAGGGATATACGGTCGTGGCCCCCGACCTGCGCGGATACAACGAGACCGAGCGCCCGTCCGGCGTGGCGGCGTATCGCCTCGAGGAGTTGGGACGGGATATCGAGGCGTTGGCTCGGCACTATGGTGGCGCCGTACATCTGGTGGGGCATGATTGGGGAGGCGTACTCGCGTGGCACGTGGCCATGCATCATCCTCAGGTGATCAGCTCCCTTGCGGTGCTCAATGCCCCGCACCCGGCCGCGTATCGGCGCGCGCTGCGCCACGGGTGGGCGCAGCGCCTGCGGAGCTGGTATGTCCTCGCCTTCCAGCTGCCGTGGATCCCCGAGCAGCTGTGGCGGTGGCGCCGCCATGCGCTGTTTCGGCGGGTGCTGCGATCCG
>CAZNZG010000089.1:0-12864 GCA_964577455.1 uncultured Gemmatimonas sp.
CGCGCGATCCGGCCGATCGAGCCCTGGGGTCGGACGGCGGCGAGCTCGGCGATCGTGTTGCCGGTGATGGTGGCCTGGATCCACGCCGCGCCCGCGAGCAGCAGGGTGCGCGGAAAGCGCTCCGCGATGTCGTCCACGATGGGACGGTTGGTGATGTACGACCGGCCGAGATCGCCCTGCAGAATGTTGCCCGCATAGTTGACGAACTGCACCGGCAACGGGTCGTCGAGCCTGAGCTCCGCCCGCAGCCGCGCAATCGTGGCCGCATCGGCACGCTCACCAACCATGGCCTGCACCGGATCGCCGGGAGCGACATAGAGCAACAGGAACACGACGGCAAGCACACCCGCGAGCGTGGGAATGGCGAGCAGGGCGCGACGGGCGAGCAAGGCGAGCATGGGGAAAAGCTAACGACGGGAGCGGGCGACTGCGGGAGCACGAGTACGGGAGCCCGAACTTCGGGAGCCGTAGCCGCGAGACAACTCGGTCAGATGTCTGCCCGCCGACGATTCTCATCGTGCGCTTCGCGTTCGTCGAGAGCCTTCACCAGGTTCGAAAGCATTTTGCAGACCACCACACGCTTCGACTCGCACTTCGCCACGGTGATCGGATCCAGTGCACCGGTTCGCCGCAGGATCCGCAGATGGCTGCCTGCTTCGTTGGCCGATGCAAGCGACAGCCGAAGCTGTCGCTTGAAGTTCGCATCGGTACCAAGATTCGCTGCCTCCGCGATGTTCGCCGGTACGGCAGCCGCAGCACGGACGAGCTGCCCTCGCACTCCTGGCGCACGATACACATCGACGATCCGGGCGGCCAGAAACACCGTGGCCGCCAGATCTTCCGCTGCATCGAGTACTCTGAGGTTACGTGAATCGGACATGCGCCATACTACGGTCACACAACGAACACGCGTTAACCCGAACTACTCACATCGAAACATTTCGACGCAGTCGCGCCGGGTGGGCTCCCGACGGGTGGGCTCCCGTTACTGACGCTCCCGCCGTTACCCGCTTCCGTCGTCAGCGCCTTTTCCGCTATCGCTGCTCCCCTCCCACCAACTTCACCTTCTCCCACCGCTGCCCGTTGAAGATCACCGGCACTTCGAATCCGCCGATCCACGGCTGCACGGCGTACACCTCGTTGTAGAAGAACAGCGGCACCATCCCCACCTGCGCGTAGGCGAGCGAGTCTGCGGAGCGGTACAGTGCCGTGCGCTTCGTGTCGTCGCTTTCGCGTCGTGATGCGCTCACCAGACGGTCGAAGTCGGGGTTACTGAAGAAGCTGACATTGCCGCCGGCGCCGGTGTTGGCGGAGTGCAGCAGTGGATACAGGAAGTTTTCGGCGTCGGGGTAGTCGGCGTACCAGTCCTTCACGACGAGGTCCGTCTGTCCCGCGCGGGCGGCGGCGCGCATGCTGGGGGCGTCGCGCTGCACCAGCTTCACGCGGATCCCCACGGCGCCGAGGTAGGCCTGAATGGACTGCGCGAGGCGTGGCCACGGGTTGGTCTGCGAGCTCCACAGCTCGAGCTCCACGCCATTCGGATAGCCCGCCTCGGTCAGCAGACGGCGCGCGGTCACGGTGTCGTAGGCGTACGGCGCGCGCGAGCGGTCGGCCCCGGCCAGCGACGGGGGAATCACGCCGGCCGCCACCGTCCCGCGGCCGGCCAGCAGCTGCGAGAGCAGCGTGGGGACGTCGAGCGCGTGCGCGATCGCCTGCCGCACGCGCACGTCCTTGAGCGGACCGCGGGTGGTGTTCACCCCCATGTACCAGAGACGCAGTGCGGGGGCACTCACGAGGCGTCCCTTCTTTTCGTCGGTGTTCTCCCACTCGCGCGTCTGGTCCTCCGGCACGTACAGCAGATCCACCGTGCCCGCCTCGAACTCCGCCACCGCCGTGGAGGGCTCGGGAATGATGCGCGCGATCAGTGTGTCGATTGCCGGTGCACCGCCGAAGTACGAGGGGTTCTTCGCGAACTTGAGGTAGTCGTCGTGCTTCCACTCCACGAACGTCCAGGGTCCGGTGCCGATCGGCTTCTCGCTGAAGTCGGCGCCGACGTTGTCGGGGACGACCGAGGCCACCGGCATGGCCAGCAGCTTGGGGAAGATGGACAGCGGCTCCTCGAGCGTGATCACCACCGTGCTGTCGTCCGTGGCCGTCACGCCGAAGGTGCTGCCCTTGCCGTCGGCCATCGCGCGGGCGCCCTTGATGGGATAGAGCGGCCACACCGTACCGGCCTTCGTGGCCGGATCGAGCACCCGGCGATACGACTGCACCACGTGCCGCGCCACGAACGGCGACCCGTCGTGGAAGCGCACGCCCGTGCGCAGGTGGAAGGTGTACGTGAGCCCGTCGGGCGAGACCTCCCAGCGTGTGGCCAGCGCCGGTTCCACGGCACCTGCCGGCGTGAAGCGCGTGAGTCCGTCGAAGAGATACGCGACCGCGCGTCCCGACGGCACATCAGGGGCGCGGGCCGGATCGAGGGAGACCGGATCGGACCAGTCGCGCGAGTCCACCACCGCGTGTCGGGCCGGCGACGAATCGCCCTGGCGGCATGCCCCCGCGAGCAGTGCTGCGACGGGCAGCGCGACCGGCAGCATGAGCGAACGTGCGGCAGGGCGCATGAACGCGGCGAAACGAACGTGGGAACGCGACACAGGGCGCGAAGCAATGCGCATGACGTGGTTGACGGGGTGGGCGTGCTGGTTGAGCTTTCAAGGCTATAGAACGTGCGATTATTCGTCCATCTCCTCTCCGCCGCCGTCGCGTACGGTGCGCTGCTGACCGCCGCTCCGCTCGCCGCGCAGGATCTCTCCTGCGATCGTGGTGATCGTGAGGTGCGGGCGCTCCGCTTCGCCGGCAACCGCGAATATCCCGCATCGGTCCTCGCCGCGACAGTGGCCACGGCCCCGTCCACGATGCCCGGTGTGCCCCTGCTGGGTACCCGACGCTGTCTCGATCCGGTCGAGTTCGCCCGTGATGTACAGCGCATCGAGACGCTCTATCGTCGCCGCGGCTACCCGGATGTGCAGGTGGATACCACCGTCATCACGGTCAAGCCGTTGGTGATCGACATCACGTTCACCGTGCGCGAGGGGGAGCCGATGCGTGTGTCGGCATTCGTGCTGCGCGGCGCCGAACGTGACCCGCAGATCGCCGCGGCTGCGCGCGACTTCCCGCTGCGGGTGGGCGGGCTCTTCGATCGCAGCGCCCTCGAAGCCGGGCGTGACACGCTGGTCCGACGCCTCCGCAATCTGGGGTGGCCGCAGGCCGAGGCGCTGCTGGCCTACACCACCAACACGCGACAGCGTCGCGCTGATGTGGAGGTGTCCGTGGTGCCGGGGGCGCGTGCGCGTGTGGGACGGATCGCCCTCGAGGTGGATACGAGCACCGGGCCGCGGCACGTGGCCGATGCCACCATCCGTCGGACGATGGCGCTGCGCACCGGCGACTGGTACTCGGTGCGACAGATCATCGATGCCCAGCGCAACCTGTACCAGACCGACGCCTTTCAGCGCGTGGAGCTGCAGCCCGACAGTCTCCAGCCGCCGGGGGACACGATCGTGAACCTCACCGCGCGGCTGGTGGAGAGTGACCGCTACGCGGCACGCGGTGGTGTGGGGTGGGCCACGCTCGACTGCTTCCGCGCCCAGGGCACGCTCACCGATCGCGATTTCCTCCCGTTCGCCCAGCGGCTCGAACTCACGGCGCGCGTCAGCAAGATCGGCCTCGGTGCCCCGCTCGACGGCGCGAGCGACTTCTGCCAGGGGCAGGCGCGCAGCGATCCCTACAGCCGCACGCTCAACTACTACACGTCGATGACGCTGCGGCAGCCGGTGCGCGCCGATCAGGCGCGCGTGCCGTCGCTCACGGTGTTCAGCTCCACGCTGTCGGAGTACAAGGCATATCTGCGCCGCACGCCGATCGGTGGCGTGTTCTCGCTGTCGGACCCCTTTGCGCTCCGCCCCTCGCCGCGCACGCCGAGCTCCCTGAGCTATCAGCTCGAACTCGGCCGCACCGAGGCCGAGCCTGCCTTCTTCTGCGCCGTGTTCAACGCCTGTGACACGGAACTGCGGAGCTTCCTGCAGCGCACCAATCGTCTTGCGGCGCTCGACTACTCGATCTCGCGCGAGCGGCTCAACGATCCGCTGCGCCCCACCAGCGGCACCATCGTGCGTGCCTCGGTGCGTCACGCCAGCACGTGGATCGGGTCCGACCGCACCCAGCAGTTCAATCGTGCCACCGGTGACGTGTCGTGGTATCGCCGCGTGGCCGGGGCCACCATCACCGCGCATGTGCGCGCCGGCGTGGTGCAGGGGCAGGGGAGCGGCAGCGGCGTGGGCAACTTCATTCCGCCGCAGGAACGGCTGTACGCCGGTGGCCCGACCACCGTGCGCGGCTTCCGGCAGAACGAACTGGGTCCCGCCGTCTACATCGTGAGCGGCTACACCCCCGAAGTGGTGAATGGCATCACCTACTATCGGGCGGATCAGCGCAGTGTGGCCGAGCGTGTGGTGCCCACTGGTGGCAACACGCTGGTGGTGGGCAATCTCGAGGCGCAGTGGGCCAGCCCGCTGCTGCCTCGGTTGCTGCAGCTGGCCGCCTTTGCGGATGGCGGGCGGCTGTGGAATCGTGGCGAGGCGTCGCAGCGTGGCGCCGAACTCCGTGCCGACGGCCCGCTGGTGAAGATCACTCCGGGGTTGGGGGTGCGCATCGCGTCGCCCTTCGGCGCCATTCGCGTGGACTTCGGTTACAACCCGTATGCGCTCCCCGCCGGCGCGGCGTACTTCAATGCGCCGCTGCAGGGTGGCGTGGCGCCGCTCTACTGCGTGAGCCCGGGCAATACGCTCGTGGTGACCGACGCCACGGCGAGCGGACTGCCGCCGGAGCAGGCCAGCGGAAGCTGCCCGAGCACGTACCGCCCCTCGCGCCGCACGGGGCTGTTCGGTCGGCTCAATCCGAGCATCTGGATCGGGCAGGCCTTCTGATGGCACCGCGGCGTCGCACCATCGTGCTCGGCACGGCGGCCGTCCTCCTCACGATCCTCGTGGCGGTCGTGGGCGGGATCGTGGCGCTCACGCAGACGAGCGGTGGACGTGCGCTGATCCTGCGCACCGTGATGCCGCTGGCGCGGGCCGCCGTGCCGGGCAGGCTGTACGTGGGGGCGGTGGGCGGGAATCTCTTCCGCGACATCACCATCGACAGCGTGGATGTACGCGCGCCCGACGGCACGCCGTTCCTCACCACCGGTCCCATCAAGGTCACCTATGAGCCGCGTGACCTGCTCGACGCGCGCATCGTGATCCGGTCGCTCGATGTCACGCGGCCGGTGATCACGCTGGTGGACTATGGTCAGGACGACTGGAACTGGCGGCGTGCGCTGCAGCGCAACCGCAGCAAGACGAAAACACCGAGCACGAGCCGGTTCGGCAAGTACATCGTGATCGACACCACGTCGCTGCACGAAGCGACGTTCGTGATGCGGCTGCCGTGGCAGGTGGCCGACTCGCTCAAGGGCGCCAAGCGTGACAGCGCGCTCAAGTTCAACCTCACCCGCCTCGACGGCGAAGTGCGCCGGGAAGACGGACGGACCGTGCGCGTGTACCGCTTCGTGCGGGGCAACATGGCGCTCGGGCGCACGCGGCTGGCCCATCCCGACAGTGCGGGGATGGTGTTCCCGGTACGCCGCCTCGACGTGATGTGGGTGTATCCCCCGTTTTGGTTCAAGGATCTCCGGGGCGACTTCCGCCGCCTTGGTGATTCCCTCTGGGTGGACAACGCCGACTTCGCGCTGCCGGGAAGCAAGGCGCGCGGCGAAGCGAAGATCGTGTGGGGAGGCAATCTCCCCGTGCGCTACGACGTCCGTCTGCAGCTCGACACGGTCGCGCTCAGCGATCTCGCGTGGATCAGCCCCACCGTGCCGCATTCCGGGGGAGGCAAGGCGTTCCTGCGCATGCGCAACGACCCCGCCAATCTGAACATCATCGACTACGCGATCACCAACATGGACGCGCGGTCGCTCCGGTCACGCATCCGCGGCAACATGACGTGGGGGGTGGGCGGTTTCGTGACCCGCCTCACGGATGTGGATCTCGATCTCGAGCCGGCGCACACCGACCTGCTGAAGTGGTTCAACGGCGAGCCGTTCCCCTACGACTGGAAGGGCGCCGTGCGCGGCAAGGTGAGCGCGCGCGGCGGCTTCGTGACGGACTGGCAGCTCGACGACGCGCGCGTGTCGTTTGCGGACGAGCATGTGCGTGGCGCCGTGTCGCGCGCACGGGCCACCGGCAGGCTCAACATCTTCCAGCCGGCCGAAGCGATCCTCAAGGGCGTGGATCTCCAGATCGATTATCTGGACTTCCGCACGCCGCGCTACGTGAATCCGATCTTTGCGGAGCTCAATGGGTTTGCGCGCGGCCGCGTGCGTCTCGACTCGCTCTGGTACGACGCCCGCTTCCGTGATGCCGACGTGGAGCTGGTGGACGGTCCGGGACAACCGTCGCGCTTCACCGGTGCGGGGCGCTACACGCTCGTGACCGAAGGCGTGCTGTTCGACGTGGATCTCCAGGCGCTGCCGCTGTCGTATACCACGCTGTCGAACTCGTATCCCAGCATGCCGCTGCGCGGTTCCGCCGTGGGACGCATTCAGGCCAAGGGGATGGCCGACAAGTTCGATCTGCAGACCACGCTGTCGGGTGAAGGCGGTGAGCTCAGCTTCACCGGCGTGGCCGACGCGCTGGAGCCGGTCATGGGGGCAACGGGCACGTGGCGCGTGCGCGGTGGCGACCTGCAGGCGCTGTTCGGTACCAGCGCCCTGCCCGCGAGTACGCTCAACATGACCGGCACGGTGGACCTGTTCGGGACGACCGATGCGAAGGGCGTGCTCATGAACAACAGCTTCAAGGGACCGCTGCGCGCCACGATCGACCAGTTCTCGCGGGTGGCCGACGCGCGCGTGTTCGGCGGCAGCGCGGCCATGGTATTCGACAGCGGCACGGTGCGCATCGACACGATGACCGTCGAGAGCTCGGCGCTTCGCCTCACGGCGCGCGGCGGCCTGGGGCTCGACCAGCACAAGCGTGACTCGCTGCAGTTTTCCGTGGTGGTGGATTCACTGGGGGGACTGCGCCCCTGGCTGTCGCCGAACGATCCCACGAAGCGCGCGTTCGTGCTTCCCACCGATACGCTGCGTGGCACGTTGGAGGTCGCGGGCACGCTGGTCGGGAGCATCGACACGCTCGACGCGCGCGGGATGGACCTGTCGGCACGCGCCGACCTGCGTGACGTCGTGGTCGCGAACTCGCGCTCCCTGCGGGCGGCGTTCGATCTGCAGGTGAGTGACGCGCTGCGCGGGGGCAACGGGCGGCTGACGGCGTTTGCCGATTCGGCGTACGTGGCGGGAATCGATGTGGCATCGGCGTCCGCCACGAGCACACTGCGCGGGGGGCTGGCCGAGCGCTTCGGCTTCTCCCTGCGTACACCGTCGGAGTCGCGTATCGCAATCGGCGGCGGGGTGTCGCGTCGCGGTGATTCGACCGAGGTGCTGATCGATACGCTCACCGTGCGCGTGGACAGTGCCGCGCTCGCGCCACGCGGATTCTTCCTGGCAGGGCCGGCCACCTTGCGACTGCTCCCCGAGGGGCTGGGCGCCCTCGATTCGCTGGTGCTGCAGCACACGGACACCGGGCGCGTGGCGCTGCGGGGGCAGGTGGGGCAGGCGGGCGTGGTGAGCGGCAAGTTCGAAGCGGACCGTGTGCCGCTCAGCGATCTCGGACGGCTGCTGCGCCGCAGCGGCATGACCGGAGGCGCCGCCACCGCACAGGCCGTGATCAGCGGCACCCGTGAACGGCCGCGCATGGATGGCACGGTCAGTCTGCGTGACGCCGTGGTGGGGCGCATCCGGTTCGGCGAGCTGTTCGCGCAGGCGCACTACGACTCGCTGCGCCTCGGGCTCGACGGCGCACTGCGCGTGAAGGGCGCGACCGCGGTGCAGGCAACGGCGTCCTTGCCGCTCGATCTGGCCCTGGCCTCGCGCGGCACTCGCCGGATCGACGAGCCGCTTACCGGTCGCATCGTGGCCGACCGCACGGATCTGTCGCTCCTCGAATCGCTCTTCCCCGACATCTCGCGCGCACGCGGCACGCTCGAGAGCAACGTGGAGCTGACCGGGAGCTGGGACCGTCCGCGGTTGCGTGGTCAGCTCCGTATGGACAGTGCGGCCCTGTCCCTCGAGAACCTTGGCATCCGCCTCGAGCGTGCCACCGCCGACATTGCCCTGGCCGGTGACAGTGTGCGGATTCGCCGCTTCGGTGCGGTGAGTGGTGCGCCCACCGATACGCTGGGGTTGTCGGGGGTCATCGGCATCACCGAAATCGCCCGCCCCACATTCGACCTGCGGCTGGCGGCCAACAATTTCCTCGCGGTCGACAAGGCGCGCACCGCCTCGCTGGTGCTCACGACCACGACCCCCATCTCGCTGACCGGCAGCAGCGAGGCGGCCCGGTTGCGGGGGGCCATTCGTGTGGACCGTGGGCGTGTGTACATCAGCCAGCTCACGCAGCGCCGAGCGCTCGACCTGAGCGACAATCTCGATCTCGTCGATACCGCGCGGCTGGGGATGAACGCCCTGTTGCCCAGTGCGCCAAGCCGCCTGATGCAGAATCTGCAGCTCGACAACGTCCGCGTGGGGATCGGCGACGACGTGTGGCTGCGCTCCCCCGAGGCGAATCTCAAGCTGGGTGGGCAGCTGCGTGTGGCGCGATCGGTGTCGCGCGATGGAAGCGGCGCGCGGCTCGCGCTCGCCGACTCGCTCACCGTGGAGCGCGGCACCTATCAGCTCAACCTCGGGCTCGCGCGCCCCACCTTCGAAGTGGAGCGCGGTCTGGTTCGCTTCTTCGGCGATCCCGATCTCGAGCCCACGCTCGACATCGCCGCGCTCCACACCGTGCGCGAGACCCGGGCGAACTCGAACCAGCAGAACGTACGCATCCGCGTGAACATCGCGGGTACGGTGAATCAGCCCACGCTCGCCCTCACCAGCGCCGACAACCCGCCGCTCCCCGAGAGCGACATGCTGAGCTATCTGGTGACGGGCGAACCGGCGTACACGGTGCTTGGCAGTACCTACGCCGAGCAGGGGGCCACACTGGCGTTGCGTCTGGCGGGATCGTACCTGTCGAGTCGTCTCGCCGGCGGTCGGTTCGACGTGGTGCAGGTGGAGCCCACCGCACTCAACCCCGGCGACGCCGCGAATCTGCGGCAGAACGGCTTGGGGATCCTCGCGTCCACACGCGTGGGGGTGGGCGGGCAGGTGGCGCGCAATACGTATCTCACCTTCAGCACCGGTTTGTGCGGCCTGGCACCGCAGAGCGGCGATGGCGATGCCCTGTCGCTCTTCGCTCAGGGGCTCGGCGTGAAGGTCGAGCGCCGTTTCGAAGGCGGGCTCTCACTCTCGGCGGGCGTGGAACCGGGCTCCAGTGCGCAGGTGTGCGGCCGGCTGGGCGTGAGCCGCACCTTCCAGCAGACGCCGCCGCAGGTCGGCATCGATTTCTTCCGCTTCTGGACCTTCTGAGCCCCGGGACCTGAGTCCTCGGGTTTCCCCGGGGGCTCTAGATCGTCTGTGGTGTATCCCATGATCCAGACCTCGACTCCCGGCCCTTCCCCCGTCGTTCGCCCGCTCCCCGACGTTCTCGACGCCATCGACCGCGCCGGGTCGACGGGCGCGCGCGTGCAGGTGGCGGCAGACATGCTGTACGACATGGGATTCGACCGGGTCGTCATCACCCTCCGTGATAGCTCGCTCAACCCCACCCTGATCGCCCACGCGGGGAAACCGGAAACCGGTTCGCTCACGGGATTGGCGCTGCGCCCCCTTCCGGGGGCGGTCTGGCGGCGCGGGTTGCCACATCTCGAGCGGTTCCGGGTGGGCGACCTGTACATGCTGGAGGGGAGCGATGCGTGGGTGGCCCGTGAGTTTTTCGGGATCGACCCGGTGCCTGCCGGCGACGGACACACGTGGTTGCCCACCGACCTGATCGTGGGGCTGATGCGGGGGGCGTCGCAGGAAGTGATCGGCACCGTGAAGGTGGCTGGCCCGCGCGACGGGCGCCGCCCCAGCGATCTGCGCCGTCGTGACCTCTCGGCGATCGTGCGCCATCTGGCGGCGCGCGTCGCATACGATGCGCTGGAGGCGCTTGCGCGCCAGCGTCATGAACGCCTCACGCTGCTGCAGGAGGCGGGCGCGTCGCTCACGCGCTCGCTCGACGAGCAGGAGATCATGCGTGAGCTCGCGCGCCAGGTACAGCGTGCCATCCGCTGTGACGGGGTGGCGGTCCTCGTGCCCGATCTGCACAGCGACACGCTCAACACGGCGCTGCGTCTCGTGCGCGGCGTCGAGCGTCCGCGGGGCCCGGTGCGCCTTGGCGAGGGGCTGGTGGCCGAAGTGGCCCGTACCGGCCGACCGGTGC
The DNA here is from genome assembly GCA_964577455.1 of uncultured Gemmatimonas sp. Classification (GTDB taxonomy): domain Bacteria; phylum Gemmatimonadota; class Gemmatimonadetes; order Gemmatimonadales; family Gemmatimonadaceae; genus Gemmatimonas. The sequence continues at coordinate 10,464 of CAZNZG010000089.1, forward strand.
GGGTGGGCGACCGCGAGGCCGATCGCGCGCGCGAGAAGGCGGGGCTCACACCACCGATGTCCATGTACGACATCGTGGGGGACTCCGGGGCAGCCACCTCGGTGGTGGCCGTACCGCTGCGCGTGGGGATCCGGCTCCTCGGCGTGCTGGCCGTGCACTCCACGAACCCCGACATGTACACGGCGGAAGACGAGGAAGTGCTGGCCACCATGGCGTCGCAGGCCGCGACGGCCGTGGCCAACGCACGGCGCTATGCCGAAAGCGAGCGTGAGCGGCGCACCACCGAAGCGCTGGCCGACGTGGCGCGCGCCGTGGGCGAATCCCTCCGCCTCGGCGAAGTGCTGCGGCTCATCCTCCGTCACTCCGTTTCGCTGCTCGGCGTGGAAGGCGCCTGCATCGCGCTCCGTACCGGCGATTATCTGCACATCGTGGCGGCCTTCGGCAGTGCCGACGTGCTGAGCGGTGTCCACCTGCCCGTCAACGCAAGCCTCATCGGCCGCTCGGTGCAGGCCAACGAACTCATCGTCCTCAACGAGTTCACGCCCGAATACGCGCTCAACCGCTCGGTGCAGCATCTCATGCGCATTCAGCGCCTGGTGATCGCTCCCTTCGTGACGGGGCGTGGTACCATCGGCGCCATCTCCATCATCAACCGCGACCGCCCGTTCGACAGCGAAGACGCCAAGGTCCTGCAGCGTCTTTCCGACCAGGTGTCGGTGGCGATCGCCAATGCGCGCCTGTTCGAGGAGATCGAAAAGGCCACGCGTGAGTGGAAGGTGGCATTCGACAGCACGGCCAGCGGCATCGTGGTGCTCGAGGAGTCACTCACGGTGAGCCGCTGCAACACGCGCGCGGCGGAGCTGTGTGGCTTCAGCATTCCCGCGCTGCTGGGGCGGCGCTTCCGTGATGCCCTCGTGGGCAGCGGGGATTCCCCCGAAGCGCAGCAACTGGACGCGTTCATTGCGCGCGCGCTGAACGAAGGGGTGCCGGCGCGCGAGATCGTTCGCGACATGGCCACCGGGCGCCTTTTCTCACTGCTGGCGGCGTCCCATCCGGACGGCGGTTGCGTGATCACCTTCGACGATGTCACGGAGACGGCACGCATTACCGAGCAGCATCGCAAGGTGCTCGACACGGTCTCCGACGCGATCGTGATCACCGGGCTCGACGGGCGCATCAACTTCGCCAACCCGGCGGCGCACGCGCTGTTCCAGCGCGCCAACCTCGTTGGTGAGATGACCAGCCAGCTGGTGATGCCGGAGTGCGAGACGGAACTCGAGCAACGCGAAACGCTGGTGCGACGCGGCGAGATCGTCCGCTACGACTGCGATGTGGTGCGCGCCGATGGCGCGACGCGGCATGTGCAGGTGAGCAGTGCACCGCTCCTCGAGCTGAACGAGGTCGTGGGGACGGTGGCATGTCTTCGCGATGTGAGCGACCAGCGCTCCGATTCGTTGGCGCGCCGTCGCAGCGAGGAGATGTACCGCCGGCTGGTGGAGAGTGCCACCGACGCGATCTTCACGGTGGACGCCGAAGGGCGCTTCACGTCGGTCAACATGGGCTTTCTCAAGGAAGTGGGGCTCACGCGTGAACAGGTGCTTGGGCAGCACTTCCTCGCCCTGGTCGATCCGGTGGACCGCGCGATCGCCGACGCCGAGATCAAGGCCACGCTCGACGGGCAGCGTCGCCGTGCGCAGGTACGTTGCATCGGCGTGGGGGGCTCGCGCATGACCATGGTGACCACCGCGCCGCTCGAGGAAGAGGGGGTAGTGGTGGGTGCCCTCGGCATCGTCCGCGACATCACCAACGACGAGATCCGGCACGAGGCCACGCTGCAGCAGGTCCGCCTTGCTGCCGTGGGGCAGTCGCTCGGACGGGTGGCGAACGAACTGAACAACCCGCTCGCCAGTCTGCTGGCGGTGGCCGAACTGCAGGTGGCAAGTCAGACACTTGCGGCCGACGACCGTCGCGCGATGATGCAGATCGTGGACGAGGCCCGTCGCGCCTCGCAGATCGTGGGGCAGTTGCTCGATACGACCGGCGAAGCGCCGCAATTGGGGGGCACGCGCGCGCCGATCGATGTGAACACGGTGCTGCGTCGCGCGCTCGACCACCACGGCTACACGCTGCGGTCGGTCGATATCGAGGTGCGGACGGAGTTCGCCGACACGTTGCCCATGGTGGACGGCGATGCGATCCAGTTGCAGCAGGTGATCTCCAACCTGATCACGAACGCCGAGCAGGCGCTGAGTGAACATCAGGGACGCCGGCTGCTCACGGTGCGCACGCATCAGCAGGGCAACTCGGTGGCGATCGAGGTGCGCGACAGTGGGCCGGGCATCCAGTCGCAGCATCTGCCGCGAGTGATGGAGCCGATGTTCACCACGCGCTCGTCACGCGG
>CAZNZG010000090.1:0-12705 GCA_964577455.1 uncultured Gemmatimonas sp.
CCCGGACGATCCCATCGTGCATCAGGCCATCCTGGCGTACGCCTCCGACTACGGCTTCCTGCCCACGGCGCTGTTCCCGCACGGCATCCGCTATGGCGACCCGCGCATGTTCCTCGCGTCGCTCGATCACACGCTCTGGATGCACCGGCCATTTCGTGCCGACGAATGGCTGCTGTACGTCATGGACAGTCCCAATGCCTTCGGGTCGCGCGGGTTCGTTCGCGGGCAGATCTTCACGCGGGACGGGCTGCTGGTGGCTTCCGTGGCGCAAGAGGGGCTGCTGCGCCTCAAGCAGCCATAACCGCCGACTCCGGAGACGCCATGGGTACGCGTGATGCTCGCATCGATGCCTACATCGCGAAGGGGCAGCCGTTCGCGCAGGCGATTCTCACGCACATTCGGGACGTGGTGCACGCGGCGCACCCCGAAGTGGACGAGACGATGAAGTGGAACATGCCCTTTTTCACCTACAAGGGGGCGTTGCTGTGCAACATGGCGGCGTTCAAGGCGCACGCGTCGATGGGGTTCTGGCTTGGTGATCAGGTCGTGGGCGACGCCGCGGTCGACGGCGGCATGGGACAGTTCGGACGCCTGACGAGCGTGACGGACCTGCCGTCCAGGACGGTGCTCGTGCGCTATGTGAAGCGGGCCATCACGCTCGCCGAGGCCGGCGTGAAGGGCGGGTCGAAACCCAAGGGTGCCGTGGCGGATCCCTCGTCACAGTCCCCGGTGGGCGTCCCCCCCGAACTGGCGACGGCGCTGGCGCGCGCGCCGGAGGCCCGGGCGGCATTCGATGCCTTCAGTCCATCGCACCGGCGTGAATACGCGGAGTGGATCGCTGAGGCGAAGAAGCCCGAGACGAAGGCACGGCGCGTTCAGCAGACGCTCGAAATGCTCGCCGAGGGCAAGTCGCGCAACTGGAAGCATGGCCGCTGAGGCGACCACCGCTCACGATGCGCGCGCCGGTCTATCTGAGCTGAACGAACGCCACGATGCGGTCGCGGAAGCTGTTGGTCTGGCTGGGGGCGACGATCCGCCCCGCCAGAACATGCCCGTCTTCTCCGTCGGTGGGAATCACGGAGACCTGCTCGATGCTCGACCGTGTCTCGAGGGCCAGCGCATCGAGCCAGGTGCCGGTACGCGCCGCATCGACCACCTGATCATCGGCGTGATAGAAGACCAGCGTGGGAATGTTGTACCCTTCGAGCGAGCGGCGGCGGGTGGCTTCCACGAGGGCCTGCATGGGGAAGAGCGCCGTGGACGGATAGCGTACGGTCCAGAAGCGTCGCTGTTCGTCGTTGCGCGCCGTCCACTCCCGCTGCGGAATGAAGCGTGGCAGCAGCACATTCGCCCACGGCAGGGTGAGCAGCGCTGCCTTTTCGTCCTTGGGGCCGAAATTCGGAGAGATCAGCACCAGCGCGCGGAGGCCGCGGCGTGCGGTGGTGTCCTGCGTGGCGAGCCACACGCCCAGCGTACCGCCGGTGCTGGTGCCGATCACGACCACCGAGTCGCCTAGGCGCCGGCCGATCTCGAGCGCTTCGACCGCATCGGTCAACCAGTCACGCGCCGTGACGCGCCCGAGTGAGTCACCCGGTAGCCCATGCCCGGCGAGGCGCGCCTCGTACAGGTTGGCGTTCAGGGCCCGGGCCACCAATTCACTGACCGGGGCGGTTTCCTGACGCGTGGCGGAGAAACCGTGGAGATACACCACGCTCCACGGGGTCCTTCGCGGTGCGCTCGGATCGGCGAACCGCACGCGCTTGGCGACGGCGGTGTCGAGCACGCCGGCGCTCCGCTCGCGCTCCGCCAGCCACGCAGGCAACGCCGTGATCGACGACGGTACGCCCGCGCGCACGGCCTCGTCGTCGGGCTCGCGCACACAGGTGCGCGGGCCGGCGATGATCGTGAGGAGCGCAAGCGCGGCGGTAACCTGAGGCCACCGCCGCGTGGGAGATACTGCAGCCATGGCGGGAATCTACCGCAGGTCAGACCGCGTCTGACAGGCTTGTGAAATTGAAGTCGCGCACCTTGATGGGCGGCATCGCCACACCGGGGCCACCTTCACCTCCGGCCGTACGGACCGCCTTCCCGATCCCCTCCACATTGTTGAGCATGAACAGGGGAGAATCGTTGAAGCGGAAGTTCTTGATCGAGCGCGCAATCTTGCCGTTCTCGATCAGGAAGGTGCCGTCACGCGTGAGCCCCGTGTACATCAGGGTACGCTGATCGAGCGGACGCAGATACCAGAGCCGCGTGACGAGGATGCCGCGTGAGGTGCCCGCGATCAGCGACTCGAGTGAGTCGGGGCCGTCGGCCATACGGAGCCCGGCGTTGCCGCCGGTCGGTGTCTTCCCCTGCCTGTTCGCCCAGAAGCGATTGTAGGCGAGCTGGTTGAGCACCCCGTTTTTCACCCAGGTCTGCCGCGACAATGGCAGCCCTTCGCCGTCGAACGGTGACGCGAGAATGAGCGGGTCGGACGGATCGGAGTACAGGGTGACCCGTTCATCGACGATCTTCTCACCGAGCTTGGTCCCGCCGGGCTTCGCGAAGGCGGATCGTCCCTCGTCGGCCGCACGCGCCTGAAAGGCGTTGCTCATCAGCCCCACGAGATTCGCCGTCGCTTCCGGTTCGAAGATCACCGTATAGCGTCCCGGCTCGATGCCCACCGGGGTCCGCGATGCGCGCGACTTCTCGATGGCACGATCGGCCACGGCCTTGAAGTCGATGCGGTTCCAGTCGGTGTCCTCGGCGCCCACCCAACCGGAGCCGGTGCCGTCGTTGGTGCGCGCCGTGAGGGTGTAATTGGCGGTGGTGCCGCGGTGGTACGCGAACAGCCCCGCATTGGTGCCGATCGCCGTCGCACTGGCATTGCAGATGATGAAGCCCGCCACCGTGAGCTCCTTCCCGGCACGTGCCGGCGCAAGTGCCGTGAGTGCGGCCCTGGCACGATCCTCCGCGGTGAGCGCCGCCGTGGCATCGCTCCACGCATCGATGGTGCCGTACTGCTGTGCCCCGAGTTCACCGAGGTACTCCGGGTCTTCGGGGGCGAGCCGGGCGAGGGCCTCCGACTGCTGTACCGCACGGCGCAGCCCCTCGTCGCTGCGATCGTTGGTGACCACGCTGGCCTTCCGCTTGCCAAACACGCTTTGCACGCGGATGGTGGTGTTGGTGGTCACGCCGCTCGTCGACATCTGGTTGCCGGCGAAGCGCAGGTTGGTCTCGCGGCTGCTCTGTACGCTCACGCGGACGGCATCGGCCGTGGAGAGCCGCACGGTGCGCTCCACCAGGGCCTGCGCCTCCTCACGGGTCATCACACCGTTGGTGGCGCGGAAGAGCGACCGTGGCGAATCGTTGAACAGGCTGCTCACAGCGCGCGCCCCGTGTTGATGATGTTGGCGTTCTTGAAGCGGGCCGGCGGGCAGCCATGGCTCACCGCATTGGACTGCCCCGGCTGGCCCTTGCCGTCGTTGAAGGTGCCGCCGTGCATGTAGCTCTTCTTCCCGCCGAGCATGTCGAGCGTGTTCCAGAAGTCCGGCGTGCGCATCTGATACGCGGCGTCCTTCACCTGACCCACGATCTTGCCCTTGCGGATCTCGTAGCAGAGCTGCGCGCCGAACTGCGCATTGTATCTCTGCTGGTCGATCGAGTAGCTGGCACGGCCGATCATCGCGATGCCCTTGTCGGTGGCGGCGATGAGATCATCCCATCCGAGGTCCTTGTCGCCGGGCATGAGTGACACGTTCGGCATGCGCAGGAACGCCACATCGGCCCAGCTCTGGGCGTACGAGCAGCCATGCGAGCGCACCGGCTTGCCGGTCTTCGCATAGTACTCGCGCAGCCACGGTGCCTGCTCGCGATTGGTCTGGTAGTCCACGAAGATGCCGTCCTTCACGATGTGAAAGTCTTCCGGCACCACACCGTCGTCGTCGTAGCCGATGGTGGCGAGCGCCCCGACTTCGCTGCGGTTGCCCACGAGGTTCATCATCGGCGGACCGAGGCGGAGCGACCCCAGCACCTTCTCCGGGGGAGCGATGAAGCTCGTTCCGGCGTAGTTGGCTTCGTAGCCCATCGCGCGATCGAGTTCGGTGGGGTGCGCGAGCGACTCGTGAATGTTGAGGAACAGCTGCGACGGATGGAGAATGAGGTCGTAGCGTCCCGGCTCGACTGGCTTGGCCGTGAGCTTTTCCGCCGCTTCACCGGCCCACACCTTCGCGTTGTTCACGATGTCGGCTTCGAGCACGTACTCCCAGCCGCGGCCGGCGGGCTGCACCACCTCGGGGCCACGCACGGCGGTGCCGGTGCGGTCGGGGGAGACCGCCGTACACGACAGCGTGACCCAGCTGCGCACGTAGTCCTGCGTGGTGACGGTTCCGTCGGTGTTGGCGTAGTTGCGCTCTTCCTTCACGAAGGAGAGGCCGCTGTTGACGAAGCGCACCGTGGGGACGGTGAGCGCGGCGGCATTGGCGCGCAGCAGCAGGTCCGCCTTCTCCTCGATGGCGATCGTGAACGGGTCGATCGTATACGACGAGCGCCAGGTCTTGTCGCCCTGCGCAGGGGCAGGGGCGAGTTCCACGCGACGGTCGCGCGCCACGCCATTGGCCTTGGCGATGGCCACCGCCTCGAGCGCTGCACCGCCCACGCCCACCTTGGTCAGCTCCTGCGTGGCAGCGAAGCCCCAGCAGCCGTCTACCAGCACGCGCACGCCGCAGCCCATCGTGTCGGTGTCGACCACGTCGGTCACCTGCCGTTCACGGGTCTGCACGCTGTTGTTGCGGTTGCGCGAGATGCGCACGTCGGCCCACGACGCCCCGGCCCGTTTGGCAGCGTCGAGCGCTTCCATCATGAGCTCGCGCGTGGCGGCATCGGTGTAGAGCGCCGGCAGGGGAGGCGTGCCGGGCATCGCCTCGAGGAGGCGGGGGCCAACGGCGATGGCGCCGAGCGCCGCGCCGCCGGTGGCAAGGAAATCGCGACGGGTAGTCATGCCATATACTATGGCGAGGACGCGGCAATCGTTGGGGTACTCGGAATTTTCGCCTGCCAGCGACCTTCCTCGACGGGTACCTGGCGATCCGCGCGTTTCGGCGTCATCCGCCTGTTTCCGCGGTAAGGACCAAAACATCCGTATGCACGATTCTTGGCGGACACGGACCGTACCGCCGATCAGATCTCCCTTCGCATGCGTCTGCACGGCACCACCACACCATCCGGGAGCGTCACGCTGACCTCCTCCTCCTCGCGGAAGCCGAGCCGAAGGTAGAGCGGTACACCCGGCAGCGTTCCCATCAGCTCGAGTGCCCGGAACCCGGCCGTCCGCGCTTCGCGCACGCAGTGCTCGAAGAGCTCTGTGGCGAGGCCGCGCCTGACGAAATCGGGATGTACGAAGAATGCGCGAATGCGCGCCGGCATGGTGGCCGTGTCCACCGGCGCATCGCTGGCGTTGTGGGCCTGTGCCTTGTGCTGATCACCACCGAAGAGCGTCTGGCGGCCACTCCAGCCGCCGCACGCCGCCGGCTCGCCGTCCACCTCAATCACGAAGTACGTCCCATCCGCCACCAGTTGCGTATCCACGCCGAACATGTATCGCATCGCGCTATCGATCTGCGACGGCGTGTAGAACCCCGGCGCGAGGCCACGGACAGACGCATCGATCAGGCGATTCAGCGCCATAACGTCGTCCGTCGTGGCCACCCGCAGGACCCTCATGTCACGCGGACGCGCCGATCGCACGCGCGAGGATTGCCGGGTCGATGTTGCCGCCGGTCGTTACCACGAGCGTGGTCTTTCCCTGGGTGTCGACCCTGCCGCTCAGCAGCGCCGCGAGTGCGGCCGCACCGCCGGGCTCCACGACCAGCTTGAGCTCACGCACCGCGAAGGCGATCGCCGCCAACACCTCGTCATCCGTCACCCGAAGTCCGCGTCCCACGCGTGGCTGGTTGATCGAAAAGGTGAACTCGCCGGGAATCTCGGTCACGATCGCATCGCAGATCGAGCGTTTGCCGGGCTCGTTCGCCACCCGGTACCCCAGCTCCAGCGAGCGGGCGGTGTCGTCGAACTCCGCGGGTTCGCACGGATGCACGACCGTGCCGGGACTCACCGCTTCCGCCGCCAACGCGCACCCCGCCGTCAGTCCGCCGCCACCGCAGCACACGAGGAACAGGTCGGGCGTCATGCCCAGGGCCTGTGCCTGTTCGAGCGCCTCCAGCGCCAGCGTACCCTGGCCGGCCACGATATGCGGATCCTCGAACGGCGGCACCACCGTGGACCCGCGCGCTGCGGCGATGGCCCCACCGATCGCCACGCGATCTTCCGTATACCGATCGTACAGCACCACCTCGGCGCCGAAGGCCCGCGTGCGCTCGATCTTGATCGCGGGGGCATCCTTTGGCATCACGATCACCGAGCGCATCCCCAGCAGTGTGGCGCTGTAGGCCACCGCCTGAGCGTGGTTGCCCGATGAATATGCCACCACGCCCCGCGTGCGCTCCTCGGGCGAGAGCTGCAACAGCCGGTTGAGCGCGCCGCGCAGCTTGAATGATCCCGTATGCTGCAGCACCTCGGCCTTGAGCAGCACCGGGCCGCCGGCCACGGCGTCGAGGGCAGGAGAGCGCAGGAGCGGCGTGACCGCCGCGTGGGGCGCGATGCGCGCCTGCGCGGCGCGAAGATCGGCGATCGTGGGAGCGATGAGGGGCGATGACATCCCACAAGTATCCATGCGCGGCGCCCACTCGGCCAGCCGGCGCGCGCATCTCAGCAGTTCATGCGCGGCGCACGTTTACCCACGTGCCCCACTTCCCGTCACTACGCGCCGCCGCGGCGCGCCTCATCGTCGCCTCGCTGCTCGCCGCCCCGGCGCTCGGTGCCCAGCGTGCACTCCAGATCACCGGGGTGGATCATCGCGTCTATCGCACCTCACGCGAGATCACCCTCGACGGCCGTTTCACGGAGTCCGACTGGGCGCACGCCGACTCCATCACCGACTTCCGGCAGAAGGACCCGGTGGAAGGCGCCCCCGGAACCGAACGCACCGTGGTCCGCCTGCTCGCCACCCCCACCGGGCTCGCCATCGGCTGGTCCTGCTACGATCGCGATGCGGCCAACATCGTGCGCTCGCAGGTGCGCCGCGACGCCGAGTTGCGGAGCGACGACTACGTGTCGATGGGGATCGATGGACTCCACGACAAGCGCAGCGCCTTCTACTTCCGCTCCAACGCCAACGGGGCCATGTGGGACGGCGAACATGTGGACATCGAGACGGGCAACGAAAGCTGGGATGGCGTGTGGGATGTCCGCACGAGCATCACCGGCGAAGGCTATTTCGTCGAGATGTTCATTCCCTGGGCCACGCTGCGCTATGCTGAGGGGGACAGTGTGATGGGCATGAACTTCCGCCGCTTCATGCCGCGGAAGAACGAGGAGAACCTCTGGCGCGCCTGGCGCCGCACCGAGGGGCTGCGCTTCCTCGAGAAGGAGGGGATTGTCGGCGGGCTCGATGGCTTGCCGCGGCGGCCGCGTGTCGAGGCGCGTCCCTACCTGTCGGGGGAGTCGCGCATCGCCGAGCGGCGCTATTTCCGCCTGCAGGGGGATACGCTCCTCGCGCCTGGCGCGAACGACGCCAATATCGGGCTCGACATCAAGGCGCCCATCACCAATACCATCACTGCCGACATCACGATCAACCCCGACTTCGCCCAGGCCGAAGTGGACCGGCAGATCGTGAACCTCACCCGCTTTCCCCTCTTCTTTCCCGAACAGCGCCCCTTCTTCACCGAAGGCTCGGCGATCTTCGATTTCGGCCGCCCGCGCGAGGCGCAGATGTTCTACTCGCGTCGCATCGGGCTCGGCGCCAACGGCACGCCGGTCACGATTCCCTTCGGTCTTCGCATGCAGGGGCGTGCCGGTGACCGCCAGGTCGGCTTTCTCGCCGCGCGCTCGGCCGGCGACCAGAACGCGACGAACGCCGTGCTGCGCGTCAAGCAGGATTTCCTCGGGCGCGGGTACATCGGTGCCATGGGGACCTTCGCCGGGGCCACCGGTCGGCCAGCAAGCACCGCGGGCGGGGTGGACTTCTCCCTGCCGTACGTCGTTCAGGGGGGCCAGAACCTCATCATTCTCGGCAATGCGGCGTGGAGCCGCGATTCCGCAGGCGGCGAGGTTGGGGGACACTACCGGCTGATGGTGGACTACCCCAACGACAATGCGGATATCGTGGTTCGTTATGATCGGATCGATGCGGCATACGATCCTGCCTTGGGGTTCGTGCAGCAGCGTGGCATTCAGCGCATCGCCGGCAACACCCAGATCACGCCGCGACCGCGCAAGCGGAGCCGGCTCATCCGGCGCTACGAATTCAATCTCGCCAGCTACGATCTCGTCTGGGGGATCGCCGGCGGGCTCGATAACGCCGCCTTCGGCGTGAAACCGTTCGGGCTGCAATTGCAGAACGGTGATCGCATCGATACCTGGGTACGCCGCCGCTACGACAACCCCACCGAGCTCTTCACACTGTTCCCCGGCGTGAGTGTGGCGCCCGCACAGTATTGGTGGACACGCGCCGAAGCCCAGTATTCAGGCGCGGAGGCGCGGGCCGTGAAGGTGCAGGTCACAGCGAGCACCGGTGACTTCTACGACGGGCGCTCAACCGACCTCACCGGGAGCGTGCGTCTCCGTCGGGCGCCGCACGTGCTGCTCACGCTCGACCTGCAGCGATCGGCCGTCGAGCTGCCGCTGGCGCGCTTCACCGCCAATACCGCGCGACTGCGCGCGGATTATGCCTTCAATCCGCGGCTCAACTCCACGCTGTTCGCCCAGTGGGACAACCAGTCCCAGCGCGCATCCACGAACGCCCGGGTGCGCTGGACCGTGAAGCCGGGGAGCGATCTCTACGTGGTGTGGAACAGCTCGTGGCCCACCGGGCTGGAGCGGGCCATTCCGTGGATGCGCCCGGCGCGCGGCGGCTTGGTGGCCAAATACGTGTACTTCTTCCGGGCATAACGGACTCGGGGCTGCCCGGAGTACCGCTGCGGCCGTGTCTCCCCGCACCTGACACGGTGACGGATATCCTCCGGATTCGCGTCGGAGGACCGGTTGCGACGTTGGAGGGACCTCGCGGTGTGCGCTACGCACCAGTGCGCGAGTTCTCCCCCACATACCCGCACCATGCATGGTGCAGGAGGCGTTATGTCGACGCTCACGCGCAGGTCGCCCAGCCAACTCGCCACCGACGACGTATTCTCGGGCTTCATGCGCCGCATGTTGGACAACCCGTTCGCTCCGTCATCGACGGCCGGTACCTGGATGCCGGCGGTCGATGTGTCGGAAACAAACGAGGCCATGGTGCTCACCGCCGAACTCCCCGGCATCGACGAGAAGGCCCTCAAGGTGTCCATTGACAACAATGTGCTGACGATCGAAGGCGAGAAGGAGCAGGAACGCACCGACGCCCCGCCGGCGAAGAACTACTACCTCACGGAGCGCTTCTACGGCGCTTTCCAGCGGTCGTTCGCGCTGCCGCGCACCGTGGATATGGAGCACATCAAGGCGGTCTTCGACAAGGGCGTGCTCATCATCACGCTGCCCAAGCTGCCGCAGGCCAAGGGGAAGGTCATCGATATCGAAAAGCCGTGAGCCACGGTCGGAGCGGTCCGTGCGGTTAACGCAGGATCATGTAGATTCTGCCCGAGAAGCAGCACGGCCCCACTCCCACGTGACTCCGTATGACCGCTCGATACTGGCAGGTGAAGATCGGACGGTCGACCGCGCGACACCTCCCGGTGTGGCTGCTGTCGGCCGTCTGCACATGGGCTCCCGTCAACCTGGCAGCGCAGTCGACTGCCGGGGCGCGCACGGGGACGTTGTTCATCGTGGGCGGCGGCTCGCAGCCCGCCGGGCTGGTGCAGGAATTCGTCACGCGTGCCGGGGGAGCGGGCACGGCGCGCATCGTGGTGTTCGCCATGGCCAGCGCGGACGGCGCCGGCAGCGGAGAAGCCAAGGCGGCCGATCTGCGCAAGCTCGGTGCGAGTGCCCGGGCGCTCTGGCTCACCCGCGAGCAGGCAAACGACGACAGCGTGGCAGCACTGCTCCGTGATGCCACCGGCGTGTGGTTCGGCGGTGGCGACCAGAATCGACTCGCGACGATTCTGCGTGGCACCAAGGTGGAGCGGGCCATTCACGAGCGCTTCCGTGGTGGCGCCGTGGTGGGCGGGACGTCGGCGGGGGCGGCGGTGCTGTCGTATCCGATGATTACCGGCGACGAACTGCAGCGCCGTGATTCCACCGAATCGTGGACGCGCATCAAGCGTGGCACGGTGCAGACCGACAGTGGGTTCTCGTTGCTCACCAATGCCATCGTGGACCAGCACTTCCTGCGCCGCAAGCGGCACAATCGTCTGCTCAGTCTCGTGCTCGCCGATGCCCCGCACCTCGGGGTGGGTATCGACGAAGGCACGGCGCTCATCGTCGAGCCCGATGGACGCTGGCGGGTGGCCGGGGCGAGTGCTGCGGTGATCTACGATGCGCGTGAATCGCAGCGGACCGACGCCGGGGCGACGGTGCTGGGGGCCACGGGCGTACGGATGCACGTGCTTCCGGCCGGCGCCACCTTCGATCCGCGCACGGGCATCGCCACCCTGCGTTGATCGGTCGCGCGCACCGGCACGCGTGCACTGCCGTCCGAGGCCGCCCGAGGCCGCCTTACGTCGCGGTGGTCGTCTCCACGACGCGGGCGCCGTCGGGCACGTCGAGGGTACAGGCCGTGCCGATCGGATGCAGCACGAAACAGGTGGCACCGCTGCCGCTCATGAGGCCCACGGAGGGGTGCCCGTGCGCGCGCAGGGTAGCGGCGGCGTGCCGCACCAGCGGTAACACCTGCGCCACCCCGGCGTGCATCATGGTCACCACCGGTTCGAAGTCGTTGACGGCGCACTCGGCCACAGCGGCCCAGCTGGCGAAGGCCCCTGCTTCGTAGGCGAAGGCCTGTACGCTTTCGCGACGCTGCTCGCGAGCCGTGGCGAAGGCGCCGTACGCGGCGCCGGTGTTCACGCCCTCGCGGAAGGCCACCAGCGACAGCGCCATGGGTGGAAGGGCCGGTAGCGGCAGCAGGCGGTCGCCGCGCCCCCAGCCCCAGGCCAGCGCGTGTCCCGACACGAGAAAGGGCACGTCGGCACCGAGCGTTCCGGCAATCTCGAGGAGGCGTGGCATGCCGAGCGGCGTGGGGCAGAGCCCTTCGAGTGCACGCAGCACCGCTGCCGCATCAGCGCTCCCGCCACCAAGTCCGCCGCCCACCGGAATGTGCTTCTCGATGTCGATCTGCCAGTTGGTATGCCAACCGGCGGCGGTGCAGTAGGCATCGGCGGCGCGCCACGCGAGGTTCCGCTCGATCGGGCCGAGCCCGTCATTGGGCATGGAGGGACCGTGGCAGGTGAGTGTCCTGTCCCCCGCTCCCACCGTGACCTGCACCACATCGTGCAGCGTCAATCGCTGAAAGAGGGTTTCGATGCCGTGATAGCCCCCCGCTTCCCGCGCCAGGATGCGCAGGACGAGGTTGATCTTGGCATGTGCCAGTTCGGTGCGAACGTGCGCGGGCCCGGTTGTGCTCACGGCGAAGGGCTGATGGAGAGGAAGCAGATCAGGGCGATGTGGCGCCGCGCACGTCGGCCACGCGCAGGCCGAGACGCGCGAAGTAGATCGCGCCCATCACGGTGATGGGGATGAAACTGAGCAGGTGCGAGCCGAGTGCCCAGCTTACGGCCAGATCGCGCGGTACGCCGTACACGCCGAGGCCGATCGTGGCCGCCGCTTCGAACACGCCGAAGAATCCGGGGGAGCTGGGGACGGCCACGCCGATCGCGAGAACGCCCTGCAGGAAGAAGGCAGCGCTCACCGGCACGTCGATCCCCACCGCCATGAAGCCAAGCCAGAGCGCCAGGGCATGCGTACACCAGTGGAGGACCGTCCACCCAAGCACGGCGAGAAACCGCCGGGTGTCGCGCAGCACGGCAAGACTGCCGACGGCGAGCTCCACGAAGCCCACAACCGTGTCACGCTGCCTCGGCAGGAATCGCTGCGCGAACACACCGGCCAGCTGCACCACCCGTTCAGGGTGCAGCACCACCAGGTAGCAGGTCAGGAACACCGCGCCCATGAGGGCTACCCCACCCATGGCGAGCTGCGGGATGGAGCGGCCGGCCAGCGTGGCGTTGGAGGGAAAGCGTGGATCGAGCATGGCGGCGAACATCATCGCGAAGACCACGAGCGCATCGAAGATGCGGTCGATCGCCAGCGAGCCGAGGGCGCTGGTGAAGGCGACGCGCGGCACCTCGCGCGTGAGCGCAAAGGCGCGCGCGAATTCGCCCGCGCGCAGCGGAAACACATTGTTGATCATCATGCCCACCGCCGTGCTTCGCCACAGTGGCCCAAAGGCGATGGGCCCGGCGATCGGCTCGAGAATGGGGCGCCACTTGCGAGCGCGGATGGGAAAGATGCAGGTGGCCGCCACGGTGCTGATCGCGAAGAGCAGCCCGTTCGACCGGCGCAGGACGTCCCAGACTTCGCCCAGCGAGACCCCGCGCAGCGTCCACCAGAGCAGGGCAGCGCTGAGGACGAACCCCACGGCGGTCCGCAGATGGGTCACGACAGGCGGGCCGCGCAGGCTGCCGGAGCGCCGGTCCGAGGCATGCGCAACGGCGTCAGGTGGTGACCGCGAGGTCG
>CAZNZG010000091.1:0-12695 GCA_964577455.1 uncultured Gemmatimonas sp.
GGAGCTTGAAGTCGTACCCCTGGGACGCGAAATCACGGAGCAGATAGCCACGGCCCTCGAGGGTCTGTGCCTCGCGCGGCTCGGTCTTCACCCGCGTGATGGTGGAGGCATACAGCCCGCGCTCCACGGGATTCACCAGGTCGATCTTGGCCCACCGCTTGAGAAACCACGTGAGAAACCGCTCCCGGTCGGACGCCGGCAGGCGGCTGTACAGGCGCTGGTCGATCGTGTGGACGTGCGGCGCGTACTTCTCGTACCACGCGCAGAACTTGACCAGATCGGGTTCGGCAATGCGCGGAAGCAGTTTCGCAACGTCGATCACAAGGGTCATTGGGCGACCTCGGCGCCGAAGGCGCGCGTGGGAAGATGGCGGGAACGCATGATGAAGAGGGGACGATTCAGAAACTCTCCGAGTGAATCGTCACGGGCGATGTTGCGATCATCCAGCGGACGGAAGTCGACGCCGTCGTCTGCCCGTACCGCGATGCCGATGGCCTCGATGTGCCAGTCGGCCGTGCAGGCGTCACGCACGAAGTCGATGAGCTCCGCCTTGGTCCCGTTGGCGAAGAGCGGTTGATGCCGGTCGCCCCGCCAATTGAATCCCAGCTGGAACACCAGGGTGGAACTCGTGCGTGCGAGTATGGGCAGGGGCGCGAGCATGCTTTGCCTGGCGGCGTCGCGCGCCAGCGAGGCGTCCCCGTAATCATCACCAAGGTGATGCAGCACGTTCAGCAACAGCGTGCAATCCACGCGGGGCAGCTCGGTCTCGGAGAACTGCACGTACCCGGCGTGGGTGCGCAGCCGGTCACTCACGCCCAGCTGCCGTGCGCCTTCGGCCACGAAGTCGTGGTGCGCCCGGTTGCCTTCGAAGTAGTCCACGCGGGCGGCGCCGGCCTCGAGCATTTCGAACGAGAAGAAGCCGGTGTTGCCGCCGATGTCCGCCGTCTCCAGACCGCGCCACCCGATGTAGCGACTCATGAACGCAAACCGCTCGCGCTCGAATCGGGACTTGGCCGGCGACGGCGGACACGCGAGCAATCGGGCCACGGACGGCGCCAGCGACTGATAGTTGCTGTGCTTGCTGGTGGCCTCGTACAGGTCGAGGAGTGCGGTGGCCGTCATGCGGGTACGGGGGAAAGAAAGTCGGCGTGATGGAGCGCGAGCGTGTCGGCGCGGGCGAACAGATCGGACGCGGTGATGCGCGCCAGATCCGCCTCGAACTCCGCCGTGGTGAAGTTGTGGTACATGGGTGCCCCATCCGATTCGGCCAATCCGCCGGACCAGAAATAGTACGGACCGGGCGCGACACCGAGGTCCACGGCGGACGATGCGGCGCCGGTGATGTCGGCATACCATGGGCTGAACAGATCCACGCCGTGGTCGAGCGTGAACTGTATGGGCCCCCAGAGCCGCGGATTGGCCTCGATCATCACGGTGCGCCCCGTTTCCGTCGACCGACGGACCTCGATCATGATGAGTCCGTGGAACTCCACGTCGCGCAGCAGACGGACGTAGCGCTCCGCCTCCGGTTCCTCGTGGAGCCGGTGCGCGCGGGCGAGAATCACGGAGCCCCCGCCATGCTGTTGCAGCAGGTTCTCCTGCGACGTGCGCTGGACGGTGCCATCGCGCCCGACGTGCAACAGCAGATAGAGGCTCTCGCCGTGCACGTACTCCTGGTAGAAGTACGCCTCGCGATCTTCGGCGGCGAGGAAGGCGGCGCGTTCGGCGGCATCATGCACGAGATACGGTTTGACCCGTCCGACCTTCGACGCGGCATAGTGGCGCGGCTTGGCGACGAAGGCACCGGTGGCGGGCGGGGTGTCCGTCGCGTGTGGGACGTCGATCCCGTGTCGCGCGCACAGCGCCGAGAATGCGGCCTTGTCGGAAATGCACGCGTAGAGCGCTTCCTCGACCAGCGGTACGATCGCTCCGGCCGAGGTCAGCTCGGCCCGGTGCGACAGGATGAAGCGGTTGAAGAACTCCGTGGACGGCACGAGTACGACACGGTCGTAACCGAAACGCGCGCGCAGCATCCGAACCCAGTCCGCGACCTCGGTTACGGAAAGGGTCGGGCTCGTGCGCGCGCCCCAGATCCGGTCGGCATGGGCCGTCCGGTACAGCGGATCCTCCGCCGACCGGGCAATCAGATGCAACGGCACACCGGCCGCGGCCGCCCATCGGCAGAGGGCCACCACGGCACGTACATTGTACCCCGACAGGCTCAGAAGACCGGTGCGCATGCGCTGCATTCTGCGAGCACCCCCGCGACGCGGCGTACGTCGTCGTCGGTGAGTGCCGGGTAGATGGGAAGGCAGATGACTTCGTCGGCGAGTCGCGTCGCCACGGGCAGATTGGCCGGTGCGGCACTCGCCAGTCCCCGGTACATCGGGAAGCTGCTCACGAGCGGGTAGAAGTACCGACGGGCCATGATCCCCGCGCGCTTGAGCTGCTCGTACACGGCGTCACGCGACATGCCGTACTCCGCGCCGATGAGGATCGGGAAGTACGAATGGTTGGCATGCGATTGGCCGGCGGGTTCCACGATGCGGAGACCGGGGAGGCCGGCGAGCTCGCGACGGTACAGCGCGTCGATCTCTGCGCGTCGTGCGATCGCCTGGTCGACATACCGGAGTTGCAGCAGCCCGAAGGCCGCGCTCACTTCGCTCATCTTGCCGTTGATGCCGGCCGCCACCACCGTCACCTCGTCCACGAAACCGAAATTCTTCAGGTGGTCGATGCGCTGCTTGGTGCGTGCGTCCGGCGAGACGATTGCCCCGCCTTCGAAGGTGTTGAACACCTTCGTGGCGTGAAAGCTGAGGATCGACAGATCACCCGCCGTGAGGATGCTGTCGCCGTTCCGTCGCACCCCGAAGGCGTGGGCGGCATCATAGATGACACGGAGGTTGTATGCGTCGGCGATGCGCTGAATCTCATCGATATCACAGGGATTGCCGTAGCAGTGCACCGGCATGATGGCCGTCGTGTGCCGGGTAATGGCGGCCTCGATGCGTGCCGGATCGATATTGAGCGTCGTCGGATCGATGTCGGCGAATACCGGTGTGATCCCGTTCCACGTGAGCGAGTGCGTGCCCGCCACGAACGTGAAGGGTGTGGTGATCACTTCGCCCGAAATGCGCAGGGCCTGCAGCGCCGTCACCAGGGCGATGGTCGCGTTGGTGAACAGGGAGATGTACGGTACGCCGAGGTACTCGCACAGCGCCTCCTCGAGCCGGCGGTGCATCGGCCCGCCGTTCGTGAGGATGCGATTGTCCCAGATCTCCTCGAGGTACTGCTGGAACTCCTCGAGTGGTGGGAGAAATGGCTGGGTCACGGTGATGGGTCGCATCTTACGCCGCCCGTATCGAAGGGATAGCCAGAAGACATTCCTCGATCAGCGACTGCTTCTCCGCGTCCGGCAGTGTGCTTCCGGCCACCTTCGCCAACACGTCCTGAACGGCCTGTTCGCGCCCGGCAGCTGCGTGCATGCGCACGATGGCCATCCAGGTCCGCAGGCGGATGCGTTCCTTAGCTGCGGCATCGAGCGGGCTCCACGTGCTGTACGCGTTCTCGCGACGCACGGCGCCCATCAGCGACTCGAAGTACATGCCGGGCCCGAAGGTGCCCAGGTACGAGGTCAGGAACTGATCTCCGATTGGTGCGAGCGCGCGCTCGGGCGGCATGCGGTCGAACTCCCGGCGAAAGACGAGTGTGGGCAGCCAGAACAGGCGGGTAATCCCCATCATCTGTCGCGGTGAAAACACGCGTGTCTCCCGCGTGGAAATCCACGGTTTCACCGTGAGCGTCGATTCGACAAAGTGATAGTAATTGTGGGCACAGCAGGAGAACTCCGGATGTTGCTCCAGAAACTCGACCTGTTGTTGAAGCTTCCCGGGGGCAATCCAGTAGTCGTCGCCTTCGCAGACTGCGACGTAGGCGCCACGGGCGTCCCGCAGCAACAATTCGAACGGGCGCACTCCGCGCTGGAATTGATTCTCCGTCTGCAGTGTGGCGTGAATGATGCGCGGGTATCTGGCCTGCCACGCGCGCACGATCTCTGCGGTGCGGTCAGTCGAGGCGTCATCGTGGACAAGAATCTCGAACGGATAGGTCGTATTCTGTGAGACGAAGCCCGCGAGCGCCTGCTCGATGTACCGCTCGTGGTTGTAGGTCGTGCAGAGGATGCTCACCACCGGCCGCGCGTCGGCACCCCACCGGGCGAGTAGTTCTTCTTCGGTCAACGGCGGGGCCACGGCAAGTGTCGAGGCCAGCGGCCCCAACCCGCGGGCGATACGTGCATCGGCATCGGCGTAACGACCAAGTTGGTGCAGGCATGTGGCCTGAAGACCCAGCACGGAGGCCGGCACCTTACTCCCGAGCACGCGTTCCAGCCGTTCGAACGCCAGTAATGCCGCCAGATTCTCGCCGGCGCGCATGGCCGCTACCCCCAACTCCGGCAACTGCTGCACCGGTGCGCCGGCAATCAGCATCGAGAACTGTCCGTGAGCGGTGCTCGAGGGTGCAGTGTTGGCGTTCGAGTTCATGCGAGGAGCAGGAGGAGGAGGCGATCTTCGGCTTACCCCGTGAATGCATTTCGCATGCCAGAGCTAAACTGTTTTACACAAATAACTTACGATATTCACCGGAAGCGGAAGCGCGGAAGAAGTGCGGTTTCAGGGGAAAAAGCTGCCGCTGTCTGAGACCAGACGTCAGGTGGGATGAAGCGGCAGGAGTTGCCGGCCGATGGTTCATTCTGCCGTGACGTACACTCCCCGTGAACACATAAAGCATTGTCAAAAAGAGAGATAGCTGTTGGCACGTGACGTGCAAATACATGGGCGGACTCTAGCCATCGCCTACATGTCACCGAATTCCGCTCACGCCGCACTACCGACGCCCGGCGTCGATCCAAAAGCCGACGATCTCTTTCCGGTACGCCCCGAGGCCAGCGGGCTTGCAGGACGACGGTCGCGCGCGGGGCGCCCTTCGGTTCGGGTCCTCACGTACGGGACTTTCGACCTGTTCCATATCGGTCATCTGCGTCTCCTGGAGCGCCTCCGCGGGTTGGGCGACCATCTCACGGTCGGGGTGTCTACCGATGAATTCAATGCCCTGAAGGGCAAGCGCTCCATCGTGCCGTATGCGGACCGGGCGGCGCTCGTGGCAGCCTGTCGCTTCGTCGATGCGGTCATTCCGGAAGAACACTGGGAGCAGAAGCGCGATGACGTCGTGCGTTTGCGCATCGATGTGTTCGGAATGGGCGGCGACTGGGAAGGGCACTTCGATGAGCTCGGAGACGTGTGCAAGGTGGTTTACCTCCCGCGCACCGAGGGGATCAGCAGCACCGCCATCAAGGATCGCCTGAAGGGGTTCGACGCCGCGAGCTTCGAGTCGCTGAAGAACGCGATCGAAACGGCGCAGGCCGTCCTGGCCCGGCTCTCCTGACCTGCCCTTTCCTATATGACTGCCCCCTCCCTGGTGAGTGCTGCCGCCACCTCATCCCTGAAGGATCCCGGGCTCGATCAGCTCAAGATGCAGCTGGATGTGCTCCATCTGGACCTGGTCGGACGCGAGCTTGCCGCGCTGTCCAGCGTCGTGCCAAAGCGTCCGCTCGTCCTGTTCTTCGGCCGGCCGACCTTCAGCGACAACACCAAGTACCTCTATCTCGAAGCACTCGAGGCGCAGCGTGACTACGACGTGCTCTGGATGACGACCACGCCGGTGCTGCATCAGGAGCTGACCGCGAACGGGCTGCCGAGCCTCAACTTTCTCGCCAACCCGGCCGAAGCCGTTCGGCTTATGCTGCAGGCCACGGTGGCCGTGTTCTGCGAGAACATGAATGCCGCCTTCGGCGGCAACAACCTGTTCGCCGGCGCGCTGGCCGGTGCGCGCAAGATCCAGCTCTGGCACGGCATCTCCGTCAAGCAGCTCGATCTCATGCTCATTCCGCATCTCGACGCCAATGACAGCGGGTTTCGCAACGCGGTGAAGCTGGCCACGCGCACGGACGTCTTTCTGAGCACGTCACGCCGGCTGGATGCGTTCTGGGCCGAGGCGTTCGGCAGCGCGCGCATGGTGCGCGCGGGGCAGCCGCGCAACGCCGTGATCGTGCGGCAACCCACGCCGCGCGAGATGATCGGCGCCTCGGTGTCTCCGGCGCAGCGGGCCGTGCTCGACGATCCCACCCGGCACAAGGTCATCGTGGTGCCCACGTGGCAGCGTGGCAAGCCGTTGTTCATCAGCACGGCGAACTTCTACGAGCGCCTCGTGCGGTGGGCGGAGCGCGAGAACACCGTGGTGTTCGTGAAGCAGCATCCCTTTCGGGTCGGCGCGGCGGTGCCGGTCGACGTCCCGGGACGGCTCTTCTTCCTCGATGCCGGCGTCGACCTGTATCCGTGGCTGTCACGGTTCGATGCACTCATCACCGACTATTCCTCGATCATGTTCGACTTCCTGCTCACGGGGAAGCCGATCTTCACGTTCGATGCGCACACGGAGACCGCGTACGGCTTCGAGCCGGACTGGTCGCTCGTGCCGGATACCCCCTTCCGCTATGCCTTCGGGGCAGAGGACATGGAGCAGGTGCTCGATGCCAATTGGCGTGCGCATCCGCTGCAGGACTCGCAGCGACTCCTGTGCGGGCAACTGTACGAAACCGACCCGCGGTCCGCTTCGACGGATCTGCTCCAGCTGCTCGGCCACTGCAATGACGAGGCCCTCGCGCGCGAGGTACACGTGCTCGATCCGCGCAGTATCGCCTGACGACTTACCAGCTGCCCACTCATGACACGCAAGGTTCACAACGGCATGGCCAAGACGCAGACGTCCGCCTCGATCGAGACGCAGTTGCAGGCGCTTCAGCGCCAGCAGGAAATCGTGATGGCGGAATCCCGTCTCGATCTGATCGATCGCGAGTTGGAGGAGCTGTCGCGGAAAACGTACAAGCGTCCGCTGGTGCTCTTCTTCGGCCGCAGCACCTTCAGCGACAACACGAAATACCTGTATCTCGAGGCGGTACGTTCACTCGGGGATTGCGATGTGGTCTGGTGCACCTCGCATCCGCCGTTGGCCGCGGAGTTGGCGGCGCACGGGCTGCCGTGCCTCGACATGACGGCCGATCCGGCGGTCACGACCCGCGAACTGCTGCAGTGTTCGGTGGCTGTGTTCTGCGAGAACATGCTGTCGGCGTTTCATTTCAATCCGGCTCTCGCCGGGGCCCTCGCCGGGGCGCAGAAGATCCAGTTGTGGCACGGCATTTCGGTCAAGCATCTCGACTTGATGCTGCTGCCTCATGCGAACGTGCTCGATACCGCATGGCGCCGCACGATTCGCTTTGCGGCACGCCCGAATCTCTTCCTCAGCACCTCGTCCCGTCTCGACAGTTTCTGGGTGCGCGCCCACGGCGGCTCACAGCTCGTGCGCGCCGGTCAGCCGCGCAACACGGTGCTGTTCCGCGACCCGACGCCCCAGGAACTCATCGGGGCGCATGTCAGCGCCGCGCAGCAGGCGATCCTCGACGATCCGTCGAAGCGCCGCGTCCTGGTGGCGCCCACGTGGAAGCGCGGGCAGGGACTCTTCACATCGTCGTCGGCCTTTCATGCCCGGCTCACCACCTGGGCGCGGGCGAACGACACGGTCGTGTTCCTCAAGGCGCATCCGTTCATGGCGGCAGCCGAGCGGCCCGCCAGTGTCCCGGGGGTCTTCGAGGTCCTCGACGCCACGGTCGACGTGTATCCGTGGCTGACCCGTTTCGATGCGCTCGTGACCGACTATTCGTCGATCATGTTCGACTTTCTGTTGACCGGACGTCCGATCTTCACCTACGAACAGCGGACGCCCACGTTCGCCTTCGAACCGGACTGGTCACTGATCCCGGACACGCCGTTCCGCTACGGGTTTGATGAGGCCACCATGGAAGCCGTGATGGCGGCGAACCTCGACGCCCATCCGATGGCCGAGTCGCAGCGGCAGTTGGCTGCCGAGTTGTACGAGACCGATCCCGCCACGGCGAATGCCGATCTGTTGCGGGTGATCGTGGCCTGTCATGAAGCCGCCGTGGATCGCCCGGTCGATGTCATCGAGATGGATGCCGCGGAGGAGCCGGCGTTCACCTAGCGTCCAGCGCGCGATGGAGCAGCGGGATCGTTCCTTCCCAGTCCCGGGGGGTGGGCTGTCGCACCAGGACCATGGTGGGGTACCATGGTGTCCGATCGGACCCCAAGCCCCACCGCCAGTCTGGGGAATAGGGCACCAGCAGGTACACGCGCTTGTGCATGGCGCCCGCGAGATGGGCCACACTCGTGTCCACCGTGACCACGCCGTCGAGCGTGTCGAGCAGGCGGGCCGTATCGAGCCAATCGCCTGTCGCCGGCATCGGTTCGACGTGCGGACAATCCGGCGGAACCGGTACGCCGTACTGCAGCGATACCCAGTCCACGTCACGCACATCGGTGAGTGAACGCAGCAGCGCGTCGTCCAAGTCACGAAGGACGGTCGCCGCGAACTCGGGATTTCCCTTCCATACCAGGCCGAGGCGGCGACGGGCCCTCCCGTCATGCGCTACGGTGACCGGTCGCGCGGGCGCTGCGGTGGTGAGGTACGGCGAGTCGGCATCGGTCTGGTCGTGCAACCCGAGACGAAACGGAAGGGAGAGTAGCGGGACCGACCACTCCGCCTCCGGTACCGTCTGCAGGGATACGGCGGGAAATCCGCTGGCGCGGAACAATGCGAGGGTCGCCTCGGCGCCGGCCACGAGTACTTCACGGGGCCGATAGGCCTGCAGGCGCCGCACGAAGCGAATGAAGTGGAACTGGTCTCCAAGCCCCTGCTCGGCGAGCACCACGATGCGCGAGTTCTCGAGCGATTCGCCGTGCCAATCGCGCGTCCCCGGAAGCGGCGCCGGACGTCGCCGGGCTTCGAAGAGCCTCCACCCCTCGGCGTTCGCGCCATGCAGGAGCGAGGTGAACGCCTGCTGCATGGTGGTGACCGCATGCTGCGGGCGCCGTGCCGCTGCGCGCTCGAGCCACGTGGACGCGCCATCGAGATCGCCCAACGCGTGCCTGATCTGGCCGGCGGTCAGCAGAAACCCGGGATCATCGGGACGGACGGACAGGGCCCGCTCGACGAGTGGCCAGGCCCGCACCGGATCACCGGCGGCCCGCGTGGCACTCGCGAGGGCGCTCCATACGGCGGGATCATCGCCACGGGCCGTCGCCACGAGTTCGAAGCAGCTCCGGGCTTCGTCGGGAGCACCGAGCGCGAGGAGCGTGGCGCCAAGATCATATAACGCCGGGATGTCGGCGCGATCGGTGTGGGCGAACACCTCGCGATAGGCAAGCCGCGCTTCGACGATGTTGCCGGCGAGCTGCCATGCCTGCCCCGCCATCCCCGCAATGGCGGCGAACCCGGGGAGCGCCTGTTGTACACGGGAGAAGGCCATCGCGGCATCGACGTAGCGCCCGCTGTCAATGGCGGCCTGGCCGGCGCCGAGCCACTCGGCGAGTTGCTGTTCTGTGACGGTCATGCGAGTGGTGAAATGCCGGGTGGCACGGATCGCCGGCCGGATGCCGGGAGCGTGATGGTCTGTGCCAGCCTTACCGGAAAAACAACGGCGTCGCTAAAGGTTTGGCGACCCCCGACGAGACTCATGGGGGACTGAGAAACCGGTTGTCGGACTCAGGCGGGGCACGGAAGCCCTGACTTTCACATCACGGAGGATAGATCCATGCGTATTAACACGAACGTTGGCGCGCTTACCGCTTCCCGCAACATCTTCGTCAATCAGGTGGCGACGGAAGGCAGCATGCGCAAGCTCAGCTCCGGTCTTCGCATCAGCCGCGCGGCTGACGACGCGGCCGGTCTGGCGATCGCCAACAAGCTCCGCACGCAGAGCCGCTCGCTGAACCAGGCGGCTTCGAATGCCGAGCAGGGCAACGCGATGCTCCAGATCGCGGAAGGTGCAGCGCAGACCATCCAGCGCATCATCGAGCGTCAGAAGGAACTGATCACGCAGAAGCTGAACGGTACGAGCAGCACCGCCACCACGGGGACGATCGAAGCCGAAATCACCAAGCTTTCGGGCGAGGTCGCGCGTATCGCCGGCGTGACGTCCTTCCAGGGTACTACTGTCTTCGCGAGCCTGGTCTTCCAGGTGGCGGAACAGGACACGAACGGTACGGTTACGGTCAGCGCCAGCCTCACGGTGGCTGATGTGTCGCTCGCGGGCACGGCGAGCCTCCAGGATGCCGACGACGCGATGGACGCCATCAACAGCGTGCTCGCCAACATCGGTGCCGGCCAGAACGTGCTCGACTACACGGTACAGAACCTCAAGTCGACCGTCGTGAACCTCCGTGCCGCGGAATCGACCATCCGCGACGTGGATATGGCTGAGGAAATGGCCAACTTCACCAGAAACAACATCCTCTCGCAGGCTGCACAGGCGATGTTGTCACAGGCGAATCAGGGTGCGCAGGGTGTCCTGTCACTCCTGCGGTAAGTACCGCGGTTCCCTCTAGGGTGAATGGCCCCGGGGTTGGCGAAAGCCAGCCCCGGGGCATGGGCTTCGTGACGTGACGGAGAGGCAAACATGGCTACTATGTTGAACATCAGCGGGCTCAGTTCGAACATCCAATGGGGCGACGTCGTTGACGCGACGATCAAGGCC
Source organism: uncultured Gemmatimonas sp. (assembly GCA_964577455.1). Classification (GTDB taxonomy): domain Bacteria; phylum Gemmatimonadota; class Gemmatimonadetes; order Gemmatimonadales; family Gemmatimonadaceae; genus Gemmatimonas. The sequence goes on from CAZNZG010000091.1 coordinate 10,664, forward strand.
ATGGAAGCGCGAACGGTCACGCCCCTGACGACGCAGATCGAAAGGCGGACCGCGCAGAAGGACGCGTGGAACCAGTTCAAGACGCTCGTGGATGCGCTGAATTCCAGCGCCCTCTCCGTGCGTCGATCCGGCATTGGTGGATACCTCGCCAATGTGCCGACCAGTCCCACGACGGGTCGTTCGCTGCTGACCGCTGCGCCGAGTCTGGCCGCTGCCCCAGGCAAGTATCGGGTCGAGGTACTGCAACTCGCGGATGCCGCCAAGCTGTCGGGAGGGTCCGTATCGGACGTCGGAGCGGCGCGGTCGCTGGAGGGCACCTTCTCGATCAATGGTCGCGAAGTCACGATAGAGGCCGCCGATTCGTTGCGCACGATTCAGGGGAAGATCAACGCCACCAATACGGGTGCCAATCCGAGCGGCGTAACGGCGGCTATCGTAAACGAAGGTGGCACGGCCGGGCGGCTGGTGTTGACGTCCACCACCAAGTCGTCCACCGGCATCACGATTGCCGACGGCACCGGTGGCATGGCGCGCGAGCTGGGGTTCCTCGATACACGCTCGAAGCCGGTCTCGTCGGCGGTGCAATCGGTTGCGGCGGCCATGGGGATGTCGGTGTGGCCGCAGCCGGCGCAGATCCGGGTGGGCAACACGGTCATCACGGCCGATCTGGCGACGGATTCCTTGTCGTCCATCATGGCCCGCATCAACGCCGCCGGCGGCGCGGCCTCGGTGGAAGCCGAACAGTACGGAGATCAGACCCGCTATCGGCTCGTGGTCGACGGCAACGTGTCGGCGATCGACGGCGATCAGGATTCCGCCGACATCATCACGGCGCTCGGCTTTGCGGCGGGTGACAGTGGCGCCATCCGCCAGACGGTGCAATCGCCGCTGCTGACCAATGGAGCCGATCCGGCCACGTCGGCTACAGCCCTTACGGCGTTAGGAGTGGGTGGAGCGTCGAGTGGGCTCAACGTCGGTGATGCCATCAATATCCGCGGTACACGCGGCGATGGTACCCCAATATCGTTCGGGCTCGTCGTGCAGAACGGCGATACCGTCCAGACGCTGCTCAACCGCCTCAACGATGCCACCAGCGGATTCAAGAGCGGCACGCGTACGGCAACCGCCGGACTCGGCGAGGACGGCCGGATCCGACTCACCGACGACAGCGGCGGCCCCTCGCGCCTGTCGTTCTCGATGGCCATCGTGCGTGCCGACGGCACCACGGGATCGATCGGGGCATCCACGGTGTCGGTCGCAGGCCGCTCACGGGAACTGCAGGAGGGGCGTGAAGCCGTACTCCTGGTAGACGGGCGCGAAATCCGACGATCGTCGAATACGATCACCGATGCGATTGCGGGCGTGACACTCAATCTGACCGGCGCCGAACCCGGAACAGCCATTGATGTCAGCATCGATCGTGATCAGAAGAGTGCTACCGACACGATTCAGAAGTTCGTCGACAGCTATAATGCCATTCGCAAGTTCTTCGACGAGCAGCGAAACCCGGAAAGCCCGCTCTATGCGAACTCATCATTGCGTCGCGTGGTGGAGTCCTTTACCGAGGCCCTCCGTACAAGGATCGTCAGTAACGAGACGTACAGCTCGCTCGCAGTGAGTGGGTTGGCTTTGGATCGCAATGGTCTGCTCACCGTGGACTCCACGCGGCTGTCCAATGCACTCGCGACCAAGCCGGAAGAGATGGAGGCCCTGTTCGGCTTCAGTGGCGTCGGCACGGCGTTCGTGAACGCGACCGACAACGCCACGCGATTCAGTACGGGTACCATCTCCACGCAACTCAGCAGCATCGACAACAGCACCGTGTCCTTGCGTCGCAAGGAGACGGAAGCGCGGAGTCGGCTCGATTTGCGCCGGGATCAGCTCGTTGCGCAGTACACGAGGATGGAGGAGGCGCTCGCGCGTCTCAAGTCGCAGAGCAGCGGCTTGCTGGGCACAATCAACGCACTTCAGCAACCGAATAACTGACCGATACTCGCAGTCGTAGCGCAGGACTTCTCTTCCGACTCAACTC
>CAZNZG010000092.1:0-12522 GCA_964577455.1 uncultured Gemmatimonas sp.
GTCATGGTACGCAAATCCGCCGGCCCTTCCAGCACCACGTGCTGGCTCCGCGTCGCCCCTGGCGACGTCTCTTCCCGTTCCTGCTCGCTCACAGCCCCACCCCTTCAGTTGTTAGTCAGCCCGATGGTCCAACCATCGGTGTTTGTTGCGCCCCGTTGGCGCGTAGTGACCGTCATGGCGCGTGCTCCCGGAGCACGCTTAATTGCCCTGCAGCCGAGCCTACCGGCTCACCGCCACGCCGCCGTACGGCCTGCCGTACGAACCGACGTGGCTCCCGCCGCACAGCGAAATCGACGGTCCACCCCGGAGTGCCTGCCGTAGCGTCGGCCTCCGATCCATGGAACTTAGTCGGTTCCGGACCCAATACCACTCCGAACCCTCGCTCCGAGATGCCGCTGCACTTCCAGCCATCCCCGAACATCGCCCGACTGAAGGAATCCGCGACACTCGCCGTGGCCGCCAAGGCTCGCGCGCTCAAGGCGCAGGGAATCCCGGTCATCGATCTCGGGGCAGGGGAGCCCGACTTCGACACGCCGGCGTTCATTCGGGAAGCGGCGGCGGCAGCGATCGAGGCGGGTGCCACCCGCTACACCAACACCGAGGGCATCCTCCCGCTGCGCGAGGCGATCGCCGCCGATGCCAACCGGGTGCAGGTGCAGGGCGTACCGGTCACCCCCGCGGAAGTGGTCGTGTCCAACGGCTCAAAGCAGTCGCTGTACAACGCGGTCGTGTGCTGCTTCGGCCCCGGTGACGACGTGCTCATCCCCATTCCGTCGTGGACGAGCTATTTCGAAATGGTCGAACTCGCGCGAGCGAATGCCTTGCCGGTGCTTGGCGATCCCGCCAACTCGCTCAAGGTGACCGCCGCCATGCTGGAGGCCGCGGCCACACCGGCCACCAAGGGGCTGATGCTCAATTCGCCGAGCAATCCCACCGGTGCCGTGTATTCGCGCGACGAACTGGCTGCCATTCTCGCGCTCGCGTCGGCCAAGGGGTGGTGGGTGATCGCGGACGAGATCTACATGCGCATCGCGTACGAGGAACGCGCGCAGTCCGTGCTGGAGATCGCGCCGTCGCGGGACAACCTCATCGTGATCAACGGAGTGGCCAAGGCGTATGCGATGACCGGCTGGCGTATCGGCTGGTCGATCGCCCCCGTCGCCGTGTCGAAGGCGATGACCAACTTCCAGGGGCACACCACGTCGAATGCGGCTGCCGTGTCGCAGCACGCGGCGCTCGCCGCCATCGCGCAGCACGAGCGCGCGAACGTGGAAGTGCAGGCCATGGTGGCCGCCTTCCGCCAGCGTCGAGATGCCGTGGTGAAGGCCCTGTCTGCGTTTCCGACGGTACAGTACGTGTACCCGGCAGGAGCGTTCTACCTCTACGTGAACGTGGAGGGCTTCCGCGGCGCGGCCGATCCCGGCGCCGCGTTCGCCGCCGCCGTGCTGGAGGAGTATCAGGTGGCGATCGTGCCAGGCAGTGCGTTCGGTACCCCCAACTGGATCCGTGCCAGCTACGCCACCACCGAATCGATCGCCGTGGAAGGACTCACGCGCATCGCCACTTGTCTCACTGCCTGATCCGGAGCAGCGTCACCATGATCACTACCATCGTGCTGGTGCAGGCCGACCCGAAGACCATTCCGGTGTGCGCGAGTGCGCTGGCCGGCATTCCCGGCGTGGCCGAAGTGTACAGCGTGTCGGGGGCGTGGGATCTCGTGGCCATCGTGCGGGTCCCCGATCTCGAGCAGATCGCCACGGTCGTCACGCAGGAATTCGCACGTGTCCCCGGTATTCAGCGCACGCAGACGCTCACGGCGTTCCGCACCTACAGCAAGGGTGACATGGAGCAGGCGTGGGACATCGGCGTGGAGTGATCCGCTGGCCGGTGCGTCGCTGGTCGGTGCGTCGCGTTATCCCTGACAGCGCGTGCGCTCGTAGCTGAAGCGCTCGAGCCACGCATCGCCCTCGTACTGATACCCGTAAGTGACCAGTTCGGCGCGCTCGATTTTGGGGCCGAGCCCGAAGTACAACTCGGCCTTGCCGTCGTTGTTGGTGTCGAGGGCCCCGAGAAACCGGCGGCGGGGGGCGATGCGACTCGAACTCACATCGGCAAAGGTCAGCGACGGCTTGTAGCCGTACACGCCGTTGTCGAGTACCACGATCAGCTGCCGCGGGCGTTCCGCGATGCGGGTGGCCGAATCCGGGAGCTCGGCCGGATCCTCGTAGGTGACCACGATCGTGGGACGCGAGGTGGCGTTGGTGCCGACGACCGCCACGCTGCGCGTGTACCTCGACATCTGCGACAGCGACACGCCGGCAGACGGGGCCACGAGGGTGTTCACCACGTTGAGGACTTCCTGCAGTTCACCGCTGCCGATGGCGTTCGACGCGGCGCGCAGCGGCACGGTACCACTGGTGAGCAGGTGTACGCCGTCCGGGACTTCGATCACGGCGGCGGGGGCGGGAACGTTGCACCCCGGGATGGTGTCGAGCGGGGCCCCTTCCCACATCCCACGCGTGATCGACAGCGGCGCCAGCGGTTCGCTGCCACGGTAGGGTACCACGCGGCTGCCGGAGTGAAGGAGCTCCACATCGAGGGCGCGCCAGCCGCGCGGCGTCATGCCGAGCGGGCGCAGGCCGCGGGCCCCCACGGTGCCGATCGGGACGGCGCGCGTGCCCTTGTCGTCCCGCACCACGCGCATCAGCAGCGTGGGCTTCGAGGCAAGCAGGGTGCTGTCGGTCTGCCACCCCATATCCACCACCGGTGGATTGAGGGCAGACTTCATGCGATCGCAGCCGCTCAGGGCCGCTGCAGCCATCAATGCACAGGCAGGGCCCACTCGGCCCACCCCACGGAGAATTCTGAGAAATTGGCTCACGGAAGCAGTTTCGTCCGGCAGCGGCTGGAAGTCCATCGGTCCCGTTGATCCTGGTGCTGTTGTGCCCGTCCTCCCTGCCCGCTAGCCTGTCGTCGTGCCCACCTCCACACCCATCCCCGCCTCGCTGCAGGCTGCGGTGCGTGCCCTCCGCCCGTTGCTGGGCTCGGCGTCCGTCGGCGCTACCGCCGAGGGGACACCGCTCGAGCGACTCGTGATGCGCGCCGATCTGCCGGTGGTTGCCGCGTGTGTGCCGGTGGAGGCAGCGGGGGCCGTGGCCGTGCCGGTGGCCGCGACGCCGATGGTCGCCGCGTTTCTGGACGGCGTGCAACGCAGTCGCATCGTGGGGCATGTGGATGGCACCCCGTTGGTTTGGGGGAGTGTGGCGGCCGCCGTGCGCGAGCGCGAGGCACGGCAGCTCCGCACCTGGCGGCGCCCGCTCGTTCACCGGATGCTGCTCGCCTCTCGAGGGGCCCTCGGCGACAGCGCGTGGAGTCAGCTGCTCGACGCCGGCGTGCCCCTCGTCGACATCGGCGACGCTGGCGCTGCACACAACGATGGCGCACAGGGCGACACGCCTGTTCATCCGCACGCCCTGCGCAGTCGCGCGCTCGATGCGGTGGCGCTCGAGCGCGAGCAGCTCGAACGACAGCTCGCGGCGGAATGGTGCGCCGACGAAACCCGCTGGTTGTGGATCGATGGCGGCGTGTCGGGTAACCTCGCGCTGACGGCGCAGGCACCTGCCTTCGGTGTGGTCAAGTCGCACGCCACGTTGTACGGTGATGCCACCGCGGTGCGCGGGGTGCTCGCCCTGCGTGAAGGCGAGCGCTCGCCGGCCTTCCTCGTGGGACATCGTCCGCGTCGTGCCGTGGCAAGTTGGTATCTGCGCGTACGTGCCGCCGCCAACGGCGATCCGCTCTTCGGGCTCGTGCGGGTGGAGGTCGCGCCGCCTCCCGCCCTGCTCGATGATGCCGGCGACGTCGCCGGTCGCCACGCCCTCGCCGCCCTGTGTCACACACTCTCGTCGGCGATCCTGCTCGAGCGTGCCCCGGTGTCACTCCCGGACGCCCGCTGGGATACGCTCACCTACGGTGTGCACGCCGTCGAAACTTACCTGCAGTCACTGGTGGGTCCGTGAATCATCCGCATGCCGCAACGAATCCGGCGATCGCACCGCCGGTGGGACGCGTGGTTGCCACCGAGCGCCGCCCCAATACGCCGCACGAGTTCCACTTCTGGACGGCGCTCGATGCACCGATCGGCATCGGGACGATCGTGCGGGTGGAGGGGCGCACGCCGGTGGAGGCGGTCATTCCGCAGGTGTACGGTGTGGTGATGGAGGGATTCAGCTACTCCGACCTGCAGTCCCCGTTGCACGACGTCCTCGGTTTCGACGGGCAACCGGCGGGCGAGATACCGGTGCCCACCGAGCGTACCGAAGTGCGGCTCTACACCGCGCAGGTGCTGCGGCACGTGCCCGAGGAACCACTGCAGCCCGTACCCATGGGCGCCGTCTACCTCGCCAACGATGACGATGTGGCGATGGCGCTTCGCATGGATGGGTACATCCATGGTGAGCACGCCACCGGTATTCCGATCGGCGTGTACCGCGCCGGCGGCATGCGCTCGCCGGTGTATCTCGATGCGGATTTTCTCGTGGGGCCGGAGGCGGCCCACCTCAACATCTCGGGCGTATCGGGGCTGGCCACCAAGACGAGTGCGATCGAGTGGATGCTGCAATCGATCTTCACCCACTTTCCCGCGCATCGCGGTACGGTGGCGGCCGTCTGCTTCAATGTGAAGGGCCCGGATCTCTGCTTCCTCGACCAGCCGGGCCGTCTCGATGACACGGACCGCGCGATCTACGAACTGCTGCAGGTTCCTGCCACGCCGTTCGAGCGGGTGCGCTACTTCGCTCCCTACACGCCGCGCGGCTATGCACTCAATACGCTGCGCTCACACCCCGATCTCGCGCACAGCGTGACGCCGCTCACGTGGGGGCTCGGCGAAGTGCTGCAGTTCGCCGAAGTGCTGCTCAACAAGGACGACGTCGATGCCAAGGCGGATGCCCTCATCGACTTCATCCGTGAGCGCGTGGTGGGCAAGGACTTCGACGATCCCGGCTTCACGCGCACACACCGCGTGCAGTCGTTCGCGGATCTCGATGGGTGGTTCCGCGAGGTGTTGCGCAAGCTCGAGGACTCCAACGGCGATACGTGGCGGACACACCATGCGGCCACCATCCGGAAGGTCCGCAACCGGCTCTCCAACCTGTCCACCCGGTGCGCCGGCCTCGTGACCGACGACGGGCTGGCCTCGGATCTCCCCTTCGGGAGCTTCGAGGACCGCACGGTGTACGTGGTGGATGTCGCCAACGTGGAGGAGGACGCGCAGGACCTCGTCTTCGCCCGCGTGGTATCGAAGCTGCGCGAACATCTCGAGCGGCGGGATCTGGGCGTGGACCATGTCATCGTCTTCGTGGACGAGCTCAACAAGTATGCCCCGCACGACGGGGCCGATACCTACGTGCGCAAAATGCTCCTCGATATCGCCGAACGCGGGCGCTATCTCGGGCTGGTGCTGTTCGGGGCCGAGCAGTTCCGCTCGCAGGTGCATCGCCGCGTGGTGGGCAATGCCGGTACCACGGTGTATGGTCGCATGGATGCCGACGAACTCGCCACGCCGGGGTACCAGGTACTCAGTCCGGCGGTCAAGGCGCGGCTGGCCACCCTCGACAAGGGGCAACTCATGGTGCGGCATCCGCATTTCGCACAGCCCGTGTTCGTGCGTTTCCCGCGCCCGGCGGTGATGTCCGGGCGCGAGGGCGTGGAGCGATTTCCGCAGGCCCCCGAGCCCACCGCTGCGCAGGCGGTCACGCGCGACCTGCGGCAACTCGACGACAGCATCGAGCTGGGTTGGGTGCAGCAGACGATCCTGCTGTACGATGAACACGTGGTGCTGGCGGCACGTCATGCCGTGCTGCGCCTCCGCCCCGACAATGTGAAGGCGGCGTTTCAGCGTGAACTGCAGCGACGCGCCGTGCCCACTGCCACCGCCGTGGAGTCCGTGGCGCCGCGACCGCGCGCGCTTCGCCCCTTCGCCCCCGACGAGTACGGCGGCTGATGTTGACTGTCCGGCCCCGCTCCCTCCGCCCCCTCGCGTTGCCTCCCATCGCACTGGTCGTGCTGTGCGTGGCGACGGTCGCCGCATGGCCGTCTTCCCTGGTGGCACAACCGCGCGTGAAGCAGGGAGCACAGCAGGGGGCGCAGCAGGGGGCGCAACAGGGAGCGCAGCAGGGGGGACAGCCGCGTGGCACCGCCGTACTGCTGCTGGTTCGGCCGCGCGTGGGGGACACGTTGAAGCTGCAGGTGGAGCAGACCGTGGAGGTGAGCGGACGCCGTGTGGATGGCGATCGCTCCAGCGTACCGCCGGTGCTGCAGGGCAAGCGGGGCGCGACGCCCGCTCCCGTGTATGGTCCGCGTGTGGACCGCGCCACCACCCGCCTCACACGGGTCCAGCTGTTCGCCCATTCGCTGGTGGAGGAGAGCGACCTTTCGTCCACCACCTTGCTCGCCACGACGGACTCGATCGCCATGTGGGCCGGCCTGGCCACCGAAACGCCGCGTCCCGTCCTCATGTCCCTCGGCGACGACGCCCGGCACGTGCGCGTTTCGGTCACCCCCGATGGCGCCATGCGGGTGAGCGATCCGCCGCCGTCGGCGATGCAACTCGGGGCCACGCTGGCGTCCGTGCCCGGACTGCTCCCCGAGGGGCCTGTGACCGTGGGAAGCGAGTGGCAGCGCGAGATGACGCTGCCGTCGCTGCCCATCAACGCCTACCGTGCCGATGGCGTGGTCCAGGCGCGTCTTCGTCTCGACTCGCTCTCGCGCGGGGGGCGCCACGCTTTTGTCTCCCTGATGGGGGTGCTGCGGCGCGACGGGGCCGCGCGCGAACTCCCGGCGGGGACCCGAGTCATCACTGCCGGCACCATCCGCGGGACCCTCGTGGTGGATCGCACCCGGGCATGGATCACCGACGCGCGCACCGTGATGGACGTGCAGTCGGAAGTGGCCCCCGGGCCGGCTGGCAGCGGGCGCCCGATGCTGCTCGACATCCGCATCGTACAGCGCATGCGCGTCCGCTGATCCGGCCGGTCACGGGGGCGTTTGCCGATTAGGTTTGGGGATGCGTCTCGTTCACCTCGCCGACCTGCATCTCGGTTTTCGCCAGTATCAGCGCCTCACGCCCGGCGGGATCAACCAGCGTGAAGCCGATGTGGCGGCCACCGCGCAGCGCGCCGCGACGCAGATCGCAGACCTTGCCCCGGATCTGATCGTGATCGGGGGGGACATCTTTCACACGGTGCGCCCCTCCAACCCTGCGATCCTGCACGCATTCCGCGTATTCATGCAGCTGCGCGATCGGCTCCCGGACACGCCGATCGTCATGGTGGCGGGCAACCACGATGCCCCGCGCACGGCCGAAACGGGATGCATTCTCCGCCTCTTCCGCGAGATCGGCGTCTTCGTGGCCGACGCGAAGGCGGAGCTGTTCACCTTCGCCGATCGCTCGCTCGCGGTGCTCGCGGTGCCCGATGTCCCCGGTATCGACCGTCCGGCACTCGTCCCGCCGGAGGGGTACACGCATCGCGTGCTGCTGTTGCACGGTGAGATCGCCGGGGTGCTTCCGGCGCACGCCGCATCGGCCGATCGCGCGGCGATCGAGATTCAGCCGGCGGAATTGCACGCCGAGCAGTGGAGCTACGTGGCGCTCGGTCACTACCACGTGTATCGCGAGGTGGCCCCACGCGCCTATTACAGCGGCTCACTCGACTATACGAGCAGCAATCCCTGGGGCGAGCTGCACGAGGAGCGTGAGCGGAAGATTCCGGGCAAGGGGTTCGTGGAGCACGACCTCGTGAGTGGTGCGCACCGCTTTCATCCGGTGGCGCCGTCGCGTCCCCTGCTCGATCTCGAACCGATCGATGCCAGCGGTATGAGTGCGCAGGATCTCGATCGCGCAATCCGTGCGCGCGTGGAGGCGGCGCCCGGCGGTATCGAGGATCGGGTCATTCGCGTGACGGTGCGCAATGTGGCGCGCCACGTGGTGCGTGAACTCGATCACGCCGCCCTGCGCGACTATCGCAAGCGCGCAATGCATTTCCATCTGGACACGCGCCGTCCGGAGCCCCTGCCGCGGCGCAGCGGCGTGGCCGGAGGCGGTGGGGCGCGACGCGCCACGCTGCCGGAGATCGTGGCGGAGCGGCTTCGCGAACGCACGCTTCCCGCCGACGTGGATCGCGAGCAGTTCGTCACGCTCGGCATGCGCTACCTGCAGCAGGCTGAAGACGCCGCGATGGCAGCGTTGCCCGTGCTGGAGGGCTGATATGCGATTGCTCTCCCTGCGCCTGCAGAACTTCCGCCAGCATGCCGACACGCAGATCACCTTCGATCGCGGCCTGACGGGCATCATCGGACCCAACGGCTCCGGAAAGTCCACGCTGCTCGAGGCGATTGCCTGGGCACTCTACGGCAACCCGGCCGCCCGCGGTACGCGCGATGGCATTCGCTTTTCGCGGGCGGCGCCACGCGCCTCGGTGAAGGTGGAGCTGGCGTTCGAACTGGCGGGTCACCGCTACCGGGTGGTGCGCGGACTGACCAACGCCGAAGTGTTTCTCGACGACGGCGAGACGCCGATCGCGAACACCATTACCGGTGCGACCGAGCTGCTGCAGCGCCGCGTGGGGATGACACGCGCCGAGTTCTTTCACACCTACTTCACGGGGCAGAAGGAACTCGACGTCATGGCGGCGCTCGGCCCGGCCGAGCGGGCACGCTTCCTGTCGCGCGTGCTGGGGTATGATCGCCTCAGTGGTGCGCAGGAGCTCACTCGCGAACGCCGCCGCTCCCTGCTGGCCGAGATCAACGGCCTCAAGCAGGGGATGCCCGACCCCGACGCGATCTGGCGTGCCGTGTCCGACGCGGAGGCACGGGTGGCCGTGGCAAAGACACGCGCCGTCGAAGCCGAGGTCGCGCAGCAGGTGGCTGCGGACAAGCTGGCCGGTATCGCTCCGCGCTGGCAGGATGCGCAGGCGCAGCGCGAGCAGCGCCAGCAGCTCGTCTCCGAGCTGCGCGTGGCGGAGAGCGAAGCCTCGAGTTTTGCGCGGGATGTCGAGCGGCTCGATCGCGAGCTCGAGACCATGGCGCAGGCCCATGCCGACCTGATACCGCTGCGCGAGCAGATCGCTGCCCTGCACACCGTGCGCGCCGACCTTGCGGCGCAGGAGCAGCTTGCCGCCGCCGATGCGCGCCGGCAGGCGCTCATGGAGCGGGTGAAGGCGTACGCCGAAGAGGATGCCAAGCTCGCCGAGCGCGCGGTGCGTCTCGATACGGCGCCGGCACTCGAGAAGGAGACCAGCGCACAACTCACCACGCTCCGCCACACGCTCGTGGAGTCCGAGCGGGCGCTCGATCAGGAACGCACGTCGTGGGCGCGTGACCGGCAGGAAGCGGAAACGCGCCTCGAAGCGCTGCGCACGCAGTACACCGAACTCACGCAGCAGCGCGACACCCTCGAAGGGTTGGGGGAGGAGAGTCCGTGTCCCACCTGCGGCCGGCCACTCGGGGCCACCGTACGGACGGTGCTCGAGCAGCTCAGTGAGCAGATCGAAACGGTGCGCGTGGACGGCAACTACTACCGGCAGCGCGCCGAGCAGCTGGCGCAGGCCCCGGCGGTGATCGAGACGCTCGAGGAAACACGCCGCAGTACCCAGCTGGATGTCGCCGGGGCGGAGCGCCGACTGGCACGCATCCAGGCGGCGCTCGCGGAAGCGGTGCAGGTCACGGAGCAGCGCGCCCAATTGGCGACACGCCTCGGCGAGGCGACCGCACAGCTCGCGGCCATCCCCACCGGCTACGATGCGGCCGCCCATGCGGCGTTGCGCGACGGCGTGGCGCGGCTCGTGGAGCTCGAAACGCGCGTGGCTCGCGTGAGCGGGCTCGTGGAGCGCGAACTCGCCACCCGGACCGAGCGTACCCGCGTCCTGGCCGCGCGCGACGCTGCCCGTGCCCGCATGATCAGCCTCGAAGAACAGTGCGCCATGCTCGGCATGGACGACGGGGCGTACGTGACCGTGCGTGAGGCGTACGATGCAGCCTCGGGGGAGGCCCGTCGGGCCGAACTCGAGGCGGTATCGGCGAGCGGCGAGGCGGAGCGTGCGCGTGCCGCGCTGGAGAGCGCCGAGCAGAGCCGTCGGGATCTGGCGCGCCTGCAGGGGCGCCTCGAAACCCTCGAGGCGGAGAAGCGGCTGCACGATGAACTCGACCGTGCCCTTACCGATATCCGCACCGATCTCAACTTCCAGCTGCGCCCCGAACTTGCGGAGATCGCCAGCCGATTCCTCGATGATCTGACCGACGGGCGCTACACGCAGCTCGAGTTCGACGAGGAGTATCGACTGCAGGTGCTGGAGGACGGGCTGCCCAAACCGGTGATCTCCGGCGGTGAGGAAGACCTCTGCAATCTCGTGCTCCGCCTCGCGATCTCGCAGATGATCGCGGAGCGGGCGGGACAGGCGTTCTCGCTCCTGATTCTCGACGAAGTCTTCGGTTCGCTCGACGAGACCCGGCGTGCGAACGTGGTGGAGCTGCTGCGGAGGCTGAATGACCGGTTCGAGCAGGTCATCGTGATCACTCACATCGAGCAGGTCCGTGAAGGACTTGATCGCCTGCTACTGGTGCGCTTCGACGAAACGACCGGGTGCAGTGTCGTCCACAGCGGCACGTCGCTGCTGTCCGACGACGAGCGGCCGGCGTCCCTCGCGGATCGTGTCGTGGATCGCGTCGCGAATTCCTCAACCGACACCCTGTCGCTCACCGGAGCCTGACTCGATGACCGTCACGTCGCGACCGTTCCGCAGTGCGCGCCCGGTGGAGGGGCCCTTCGTGGCGACCGTGGACGACATCGCGCAGCTCAACGACGTGTTCACCGAGGCGTTTACCGAGCGGTACCGGAAGGACGGGATGGCGGGGGTGCGCGTACCACCGCTGCACCCGGCGATCTGGCAGTACGCGATCGAGGATGCCGGGGAGGGCGCACTCTGCTGGCGTGACGAGCGCGGACGCATCGTGGCGTTCAACATGGTGCACCACTCCGGGACGGAGGGGTGGATGGGCCCGCTGTGCGTACGCCCCGATCAGCAGGGGATGGGGCTGGGGAAGGTGATCGTGCAGGCCGGGATGCGCTGGCTTCGCCTCCAGCACGCCAAGGTGATCGGTCTCGAGACCATGCCGCGTACGATGGACAACATCGGGTTCTACTCGAACCTCGGCTTCGTGCCCGGGCACCTCACCGTCACACTCACCCTCGACGCAGCGGTCGGTGATCGTACGCCGCGCACGCTCGGGGCACTGCCGGCGGGTGAGAAGCGTGACATGCTCGCCGCGTGTCTGGCGCTCACCAGCCGCGTGGCACCGGGGTACGACTTCACGCGTGAAATCGACCTCACGGACCGTCTCACCCTTGGCGACACGATCCTCCTGGAGCGGAGTGGCAACCTGGTGGGTTTCGCCCTCTGCCACACCACACCGTTGGTGGAGGGGCGTTCACGCGACGAATTGCGCGTGCTCAAGCTCGTGCTGGCACATCGTGCCGACCTGCCGCGGATGCTGGGCGCCCTCACCGACTTCGCGCGACGCTCCGGGACTCGACGGTTGGCCGTGCGTCTGCAGGGGGACTACCCGGACGCCTATCGCACCCTCGTCTCGCTGGGTGCGCGCGTGCGGTGGACCGATCTGCGCATGAGCGCGCACGGCTGGAACGAAGCGCCCCCCGTGGAGGGCATGGTGCTCTCCAACTGGGAAATCTGAGACGCGCGAGCGCGAACGCGAACGCGCCGCGCCGTCCTTATTTGCGGGCCGGGCCCGACGGTGTGCCGCGCACCACAATGCGCCAGATGATCACGAAGACACCGGCCGTAAGGAGCAGGTGCACCCAGCCGGGCGCGTCGGTGGTGACGGTCAGACCGCCCCAGACGAGCAGCATCACGACACCGAAAATGAGAGTGAGGTCCATGACACAAATGTACAACGAATTCGCATTGCGCGTTCCGTGACGCCCTCCTACTATACGCGTCGTTACTGCAGCGCCTGCGCTGTCGCGGGGCGAAGAGGCTTTACTTCTTGAGCCGATAAGTCCTTAGAAGGGATTCAACAGACGAGTGAACGTCATGCCCCAGTGCGGGGAAGGCGGTAGCGCGGTGAGAGTCTTATTTTTTTCTTTGGGCTTCAAGATCACCCTCTTCGTTCCCGTATTGTCACGGAGCCCCGCCCTTGTGGCGGGGCTTTCGTGTTTCGGGCATATTTCGGGAGCCGACGGAACCATTTCCCTTTCCAGCGGCTTTACTCCCCATGCCAATCGTTACCGTGACGCGCCGCCTCCGTTTCAACGCGGCGCACCGCGTCCATAATCCTGCCCTCCCCGACGACGAGAACACCCGTCTGTTCGGCAAGTGCAACAATCCCAACTGGCACGGCCACAACTACGAGTTGGAGGTGTCCGTGCGGGGGCCGGTGGATGAACGGACAGGCTACGTGATCGACCTGGGGCATTTGCGTGACGTCGTCGAACGCGAGGTGATCGACCAG
>CAZNZG010000093.1:0-4040 GCA_964577455.1 uncultured Gemmatimonas sp.
CCGATGGCGGTGGCGAAGGTGCCGTTGAGCAGGAAACCCAGGAGGGGGAGTAGCGCGATGAGCGCCAACGGGTTGGTCATGCGCGGCTAGCCCTTGAGCTCGGAGAAGCGGTCGATATCGAGCGAGCGCGCGTGCTTGACGAGCAGCAACACGATCGGGATGGCGAGGGCCACTTCAGCGGTGGCCACGACGAAGGTGAGGAACACCATCACCGCTCCGGCCGCGTCTTCCCGCTGCTGAGAGAAGGTGACGAGGCTGAGGTTCACGCCATTCAGCATGAGCTCCATGCACATGAGCATGATCAGGGCATTGCGGCGGATCACCACGCCGAGCAGCCCGATCGCGAACAGTCCGCCGGCAACGGCGAGCAGGAATTGCGGGGTATCCATCATCACCCCTGCCGCCGGCGGCTCACGTTCACCACCGCCAGCGCCGCCACGACCGCGCCCACCAGAAAGACCGTGGTGAGCTCGAAGACGAACCAGTATTGCGTGAGGAAGGTCGAGGAGAACTCCACGAGATTGAACGCCTGCCCGCCCTCGCCGGGCAACAGGCCGGCCGATGCCGGACCGCGGAGCATACCGGCCCCGAGCGCCGCCACAAGCAGTGCACCGCCGATCACGCCGGGCACCACGAATCGCGAGAAGCGACGGCTCCCCGGCGCCTCCTTCACTTCGAGCAGCATGATCACGTATACCATGAACACCATCACGGCGCCCACGTAGATGAGCACCTGGAACGCGGCGATGAAGTGCACGCCCATGAGGCCGTAGACGGCGCCGAGCGATGTCATCGAGGTGATGAGGGCCAGTGCCACGCGCATCGGTTCCCGCAGGACCAGCATGGACGCCGCGGCGACGAGCGCGATCAGCCCGAACAGGAAGAGGATGACGGTATTTATTGCCCGCGTCCTCGCTTCACGCTCTCACCCAGCTGCAACGGCACGGGCTTGGGCGGATACGGTTTGGCCACGTCCTGCTGCGGCTTCCACGTGAGCATCTCGTCCATCGTCATCCACATGTCATAACGGTTGTCGGAGACCAGATTCGGCACGTCGTCCTGCATGCGAATCGCATCCTCCGGGCACGCCTCCACGCACATGCCGCAGAACACGCAGCGCGAGTAGTCGATCTCGAAACGCACCGGATACTTGGGGTGCGCCGCATCGTTCGGATCGAAGCCGGCCTCGATCTCGATCACCTTGGCCGGACACACGGTCGCGCACATGTTGCAGGCGATGCACTGCGGCGATCCGTCGGGGCGCTGCGTAAGGATGTGCTTGCCCCGGTTTCTGGGCGCGAAGTCCGCGCGCCGCTCCTCCGGGTAGTACGTCGTGACCGCGCCTTTCCGTCCGGTCAGCCACTTGGCCATGTTCCGCAGGAACACGCCGCTGGTGATGGCGATGCCACGCAGCACTTCCGGAAGGTACAGTCGCTCGTAGAGCGACATGGTGGGTTCGTTCCAGTACTGTTTCCTGGCGTAGCGCACCGCGCGCGGCTTGGCGACGGGCGACGGCACCACCCCCTGCTTCTCGGCGGCCCTGCGGGCATTGTCCCCAAAGGACACGCCCGTCACGATCTCGCGCTCGAACACGGCGTCGGACGTGGTCTCACGCCCGTCTTTCACCAACGGATTCACTGCCCACCTCCTGCGATCCACATCCAGAGCACCGTCACCGCCAGATTGGCCAGCGAGACCGGCAACAACAGCTTCCAGGAAAGACCGAGCATCTGATCGTAGCGGAAACGCGGCAGCGTCCAGCGAATCTGGATCTGCAACACGCACATCACCGCCACCTTGCCGAGGAACGTCAGCAGCTGCAACGGCACACGAACGGCCTGACTGAGCGCGATCTCCGTGCCCCCGGGCAACGAGAAACCGGCGTCCGTCATGTACGGCAGGTTGTAGCCGCCGAGAAACAGCGTGGCGAACAGCGCGCCCACCACCGCGATCTGGATGAACTCGGAAAACATGAACAGCCCGAGCTTCATCGCGCTGTATTCCGTGAAGTACCCGGCGATGAGTTCCGACTCGGCCTCCGGGAGATCGAACGGAATACGCTTGTTCTCGGCGATGGCAGCCGTGAGGAACAGGAAGGCCGCAAGCGGCTGGTAGAAGATCCCCCACGCCGGCAGCACCCCGCCGATCGTGCCCGACTGCTGTCGCACGATCGCCCCGAGATCCACCGTCCCATAGACGAGGATGAGCCCGAGCACCGTGAGCGCCATGACCAGCTCGTAGCTGATCATCTGCGAGCCGGCACGCAGACCGCCGAGCAGGGAGAACTTGTTGTCCGAGGCCCAGCCGGCGAGCATTGCCCCGATGATGCCCAGACTGCTGAACGCGAACACCACCAGGAGTCCGGCGTCGAGTTGCGCGATCTGCATGGGATACGCGCGGTCACCGAACCACGACGCGAGGGCGGGAATGAGCTGCCCCGGCACCACCGTGCCACCGAACGGCACGACCGCGAACACCAGCAGGACGGGCGTGAACACGATGAACGGGGCGAGGAAGTACCCCACCTTGTCGTGCGTCTTCGGTTTGAAGTTCTCCTTGAGGAGCATCTTCAGGCCGTCGGCCATGCCGTGAAACAACCCGAACCACACCAGCTTGATGTTCGTGAAGGGGATGCGGATGTACGCGCGGTTGGCGCCGATGCGATCGGCCATCACGGCCGACTGCTTGCGCTCCACCCACGTGAGCAACCCACCGAAGCTGAGCAGCATCACGATCGCGTAGGTGATGAACACCACGCTCACGACGAGATCGGGGAGCATGCTGGTACCGGTCATGCGCGCGCCTCCGCCATCGCCGCCACGCCGGCGAGCCGATCGAACAGCGTTTCGGCATGCGCCACGGGCGCCTTGGGTTCGAAGCACGCGGCGAACGGCGAGACCGTCCCCTCGAAATTGGTGTAGTGCCCGCTGCGCTCGGTCTGGATGCTGAGCGGGATGAACACGTCGGCTCGGGCGTGGTGCGCATGCGCGAAGCCATCCAGCCGGATCACCTTGGCGCCGGAAGGCAACACCGCGTCATCGATGCCTTCACCCCAGACCAACACCACATCGGCACCAGCCAGCGCGGTCGACACGTCGGCCGGGACCAGCGGAAAGTGCGCCGTGGCGCCCCGCAGATTGGGGTTCTTGTCCGGCTTGATCAGCACGGCGTCGTCGACGATCTCGCCCGGCTGCGGATGATGGTCCGGCTTGGCGTAGGCGGTCATGGTGCGGCCCAGTCGGCCGGCAAACGCCTCACGGAAGGCCGCCAGCTCCTCATTGGAGCCCCAGCTCGAGACCAGTGCCACGGCCTTCTGTGCACCGGCAAGCAGCGCGGCCGCGGCGGCCGTGGCATCCGCCAGCGGCGTGGCGGTCCCCCGTACCATCGCCTGCGTGGCGCGGGGACGCTCCAGCAGTGTTGCCAGATCCCGTGCCTTGTTGCAGATCCACGGTCCGTTCACCGCCGGATTCTCCAGCGGCGTGACGCGCTCGATGCGGGTGTTGAGCTGCGGGTCGAGCGCCTTGAGCGCCCACTCCGGCTTGCGGTGCCAGATGTTGATCGTGCAGCCGCGCTCACACCCGGGGCAGACGCTCGGCGTGGCCTTGGTGTACCAGACCCGCGCGTTGTCCATGTTGTCACGCGACAGCAGCGCGCCCACCGGACAGATGTCGATCACGTTGTCGGAGTACGCGTCCTCGTTGAAGTTCGCGTCCTCGGCCGGCCGGATCAGGGCGTGGTCACCACGATACACCGCCGCCAGGGCATGCGACTGGGACACTTCGTGCGTGAAGCGCACGCAGCGCGTGCACATGATGCACCGCTCGTTGTCGAGCATGATGCGATCCGACAGCGGGAAGAACTTGGTGGCGTGGTTCTTCCGGTCGATCGACATCGACGCGCGGCCGTTGTGCTCGTAGTGGTAATCCTGCAGGATGCACTCACCCGCCTTGTTGCAGATCCCGCAGTCCACCGGGTGATTGAGCGTGATGAACTGCATCGTCTCGCGGCGCAGCTTCTTCACCGTGTCCGTTTCGGTGAGC
>CAZNZG010000093.1:4050-12387 GCA_964577455.1 uncultured Gemmatimonas sp.
TCCCTGCGGTCACCGGCATGTTGCAGCCGATGTCGAACCACGGATCGCCGTTGTCCTGCTCCACCTCCACCATGCAGATGCGGCAGTTGCCGGGCACGGAGAGGTCGTGGTGCCAGCAGAAATGCGGAATGTCCACTCCCGCGCGGCGTGCGGCCTGAATGACCGATTCGCCCTTGTACGCCGTGCAGGGGACGCCGTTGATGAAGAAATCGAGCGTCTTGCCGGTGTCGACCGGTTCGTTGTTGCCGCGCTTTCGATCGGCACTCATGCGCCGGCCTCCGCATACAGCGGCGTGGGCACGGCCCCTTCAAAGGGATCGAACACCGTCAGGCGGCCGTCGTTCATGGAGCGACCGTTCTTGATGTAGTACTCGAACTCGTCGCGATAGTGATCGAGGATGGCGGTACAGGCGTAGCCCGCCGAGTCACCGAGACTGCAGATGGTGGTCCCGTCGTTGGCGTTCGAGATGTGGTACAGGCGATCGATATCGTCCGGGCGCCCTTCGCCGCGCACGATGCGATCGAGCACGCGTTCCATCCACCCCATGCCTTCGCGGCACGGGGTGCACTGGCCACACGACTCGTGGTGGTAGAAACGCTGGATCACGCGCGCCAGGCGCACCATACAGGTGCCCTCGGCAACAGCGATCATGCCGCCCGACCCGAGCTGCGACCCCGCGGCGACGGCGCTCAGATGATCGAGCGTGACGCCCTTGATCTCGTTGGCATCGAGAATCTTGGTGGAGACACCGCCGGGAATGACGCACTTGAGCGCCTTGCCGCCCTGGATGCCGCCGCAGTCCTCGTAGATGAAGCGCTCCCACGAGTACCCGTACTCGACCTCGTACACCCCGGGACGGTTCACATGTCCCGAGATGGAGATCATCTGCGTGCCCGGGCTCTTGGGGGTACCGGTCTTCTTGAACTCGGCGGCACCGAGCGCCATGATGACCGGCACGTTGGCCAGCGTTTCCACGTTGTTCACGACCGTGGGCTTCTGGTACAGCCCCTTTACCGTCAGGCGCGGCGGACGGTTGCGCGGCCACCCCTTCTTGCCTTCGAGCGAGGCCAGCATCGCCGACGCCTCGCCGCACACGTACGAACCCGCGCCGCGGTACACGACCACATCGAGGGAGTAACCGGTGCCGAGAATGTTTTCGCCGAGCAGGCCGGCGGCATACGCCTCATCGACGGCGCCCTGAATGCGGCGATACGCGAGATCGAACTCGCCACGGATGTAGATGAAGGCGTGGCGTCCGCCGATCGCATACGACGCGAGGACGAGCCCCTCGAGCGGCATGTGCGGCACGCACTCGAGCAGCCAGCGATCCTTGAACGTCCCGGGCTCCCCTTCGTCCGCGTTCATGCACACGTAGTGCGGCTCACCGTCGTCGGGACGGATCACGCTCCACTTGCGGCCGGCGGGGAATGCGGCGCCGCCGTGCCCCAACAGGCCGGCCGCACTCACTTCCTTGGTCACGTCGGCGGGCTGTTGTTCGCGCAGGGCCTTCGCGAGCGCCTGGTAGCCGCCGCGCGCGCGATAGGCCTCGAGCTCATGCGACGTGTCGGTGACGGGGAAGTTCATGAAGAACTTCCGCCCCGACAACTCGGGCGTGGGGTACGGTGATGTCACTTGACCAGCTCCTCGAGCAGCGCATCGACCGACGCCGGCGTGAGGTTTTCGTGGTACGCCTCGTTGACCATCATCATGGGCGCGGTGCCGCAGCTGGCGAGGCACTCCGCGGTGGAGAGGGTCAACTTGCCGTCGGGCGTCGTTTCACCAGGCTGGATACCAAGCCGCCCGCACAGGTACCGGATGAGCCCATCGGCACCACGCAGCGAGCACGACGCGTTGTGGCACACCTGCAGATGGTACGTGCCGAGCGGCGTGCGCGTGAACATGGTGTAGAAACCGAGCACTTCATCGACCTGCGTGCGGGGCACGCCGAGGTACGCCACCAGTTCGTCGATGTCGCTGTCGGCGATGAAGCCGCGTTCCTCCTGGATGCGACGGAGGCAGGGGATGGTGAGCGATCCTTCGAATCCCGCGGGATAGCGCTCCTTCCAGCGCTCGAACTCGGGGATGAGATGCTGAATGTTCTTCATCTGCTGGTTCATCGGTCGCACTCACCGCCGATCATGTTCACCGACCCGAACGTCGTGACGATGTCGGCGAGCTGATAGCCGTCGAGCATGGTGTGGACGCCTCCCATGTGCACGAAGCTGGGGGCACGCACGTGCACCTTGTGCGGCTGCCCCTCGCCGGTGCTGACGATGTAGAAGCCGAGCTCTCCGTTGGCGCCCTCGTGGGCCACGTAGATGTCGCCCGCGGGCACCACCGGGCCCTCCATCACCAGCTTGAAGTGGTTGATCAGCGACTCGATCTCCGTGTACACCAGCTCCTTCTCGGGGAACACGCAGCGGCGGTCGTCGACCATGATCGGTCCCTCGGGGACCATCTCCATGAGCTGCCGGACCATGTACACCGACTCGTCCATCTCGCGCATGCGCACGTAGTAGCGATCGTAATTGTCGCCGTTGATGCCGACGGGCACATCGAAGTCGAGCTCACCATACGCGAGATACGGCGTGTCCTTGCGGAGGTCACGCGGCGCACCGGTGGAGCGCAGAATCGGGCCGGTGAAGCCCCAGTGCAGCGCATCCTTCGTGGAGAGCACCCCCACATTGCGCATGCGATCGATGAAGATGCGATTGCGGTCCACGAGCCCGTGCACCATCTCGGTGTAGCGCTCGTACTCCTTGAGAATCTGCTCGAGCCGCGTGAACCAGCCGGCCGGCACGTCGAAGGCCAGCCCGCCGATGCGGCCATACGAGTAGGTCACGCGCGCGCCCGTGAGGGCCGCGAGGTGCTCGTACATCTGGTCACGCACGGTGACCAGATACAGGAACGCCGTCAGGGCGCCGAGCTCCATGAGCTGCGCGGCCACGCAGGTGAGATGATCGGCCACGCGGTTGTACTCGGCGAGCAACGTGCGCAGGTACTTCGTGCGCGGCGTGATCTCGATCCCCATGAGCTGCTCGACCGCATCGCAGTACGCGAAGTTGTTGATCAGCGCCGAGCAGTAATTGAGCCGGTCGACATAGGGGATGAGGTTGTGCCAAGTGTGGTCCTCGCACTCCTTCTCGAAGCCGCGATGCAGGTAGCCGCAGTGCACGTCGGTGCGCACCACCTTTTCCGCATCGAGTTCGGCGATGATCTGCACCGTGCCGTGGGTGGCAGGATGCGAGGGACCGATGTTGACCACGGTGGTGTCGTCACGCTGTGGCGTGAAGACGGGATGCACCGGATTGGGAATCGGCGGCCGGGTCACGGATTCAGCGGACAAGGGCACCCTGCGGCGGAAGGTAGGGCACGAGCGGCTGCTCCTTCTGCTTCGGATAATCCTTGCGCAGCGGATGCCCCACGAAGCCTTCGTAGAGGAGGATCGGGCGGAGATCGGCATTGCCGCGGAACACGATCCCGTACATGTCGTGGCACTCGCGCTCCATGTAGCCGGCAGAGCCGTAGAGCGCGGTGAGCGAATCGACGGTGGGATCCTGCTCCGGCACACGCGTCTTGAGACGCACGCGCACCTTGTCGGTGGTCGAGTAGAAGTGATGGACCACTTCGAAGCGCAGCGGCTGGCCGGGCCAGTCCACGGCGGTCACGTCGAGGAAGAGATCGAAGCCGAACTCATCGCGCAGGCGACGGGCCGTCGGCACGAGGCGGTCGGGCGTGAGCTCGAAGACCAGCACGGTATGCTGCACACCGCGGCAGAGCACCGGCGTGGCGGCATCGGGCTGGCCTTCGTGCCCCGCTTCGCCGGGGGAAAGCTGCGCACGCAGCCGGTCGAAGAGTGGGGCGCTCACGTCAGAATCGCTCGTTGATGATGGGGTGTCGCCCGTTGGCAATCTTCTCCTGCAGGCGCATGATGCCGTCGATCACCATCTCGGGGCGCGGCGGACAGCCGGGCACGTAGATGTCGACGGGAATGATGCGGTCGATCCCCGGCAGCGAGGCGTAGTTCTGGTAGAAGCCGCCGGTGCTCGCGCACACGCCGAAGGCCATCACCCACTTGGGCTCGCACATCTGCTCGTAGACCTTAAGCAGGATCGGCGCCTGCTTCTGCGTGACCGTGCCGACGACCATGAGCAGGTCGGCCTGGCGCGGCGAGAAGCGGGGCAGCGCGGCACCGAAGCGGTCGGTGTCGTACTGCGAGGCGCTCACGGCCATGAATTCCATGGCGCAGCAGGCGGTGACGAAGGGGTAGGGAAAGAGCGAGAACTTGCGCGCCCAGCCTACCAGTTCGTCCTTGCGGGTGGTGAGGTACTCGAAGGTGGCGGGCTTTTCCCGCTGGCCGGGCGGCACCAGGCCACCTGCCGCCCCCGTGTCGACGATGGGGAGTCGCTTGCCGTACATCGGCTACTCCGTCACCGCTTCAAGGATGCGCGCCTTGTAGACATAGAGCAGGCACAGCACCAGCAGGGCGGTGAAGAAAAAGAACGTGAACACCATGAACCCCGAGAGCGGACGTGCTCCGAGGGTCCAGATGAACAGGAACATGGTTTCGAGGTCGAACAGCAGGAACGCGATGGCGACGGCGTAATACTTGATGGGCACCGCCTTCACGTTCACGACTTCGACAGCCGTGGCCCCGCACTCGAAGGGTTCGAGTTTGGTCGACGTGGCAGCGGGCTTGGGGCCCAGCAACGCGTTCAGCGACAACGCCAGGCCGACGAAGCCGACGATGGCGGTCAGGTACAGCAGGAACGTGATATACGGCGTCATCGAACAGGCACTGGGGAGTCGGGCCTGGCATCGGCGGGGGAGCGTTCAGCTGCGCCTCTTCCCGAGTATCGGAAGACGGCGGCGGTCTGAACCACCAGAATTGCCAACGTGGGCACCGGTACAGCCTCCGTCAAGGCGTTCGCCCTAATCATTAATGACGGTGCGACGTCCCACCGAGAGGCGGACGAACCAGAGGGGGCGCATCGGGAACCACCCGACCCCCGCGTGGATATGCGCATGTCACGCACATTGTTCCCTGGTGTCACGATTGCTTTACACAAAAGCGCCGGTTTGCTGTCATTCTACGTTGACAGTTGGACCAACCGGTCACAGGTTCATTATCATCCGTCGGCTTTTCCCCTTCCGGGGCCGGGCACAGGAACCTGGTGACGCTTCCGGCGTTGATCGTAGGTACCGGAAGAGCTGCTGGTTTCGAGCTTCTGTGTATGCCATCCCTGTCATCCCTGCCTGACACCGCTTCGATGAAACCTCGGCGTCTCCCGAGTCTGGTGGCATGATCGCGCCCGCTTCGCTCACCGATGCGGCCGAGTGCGCGCGCATCACCATGGTGCACGCGCGCACGTTTTCTCTGGCGAGCAAGCTGCTGCCGCCCGAGAAGCGCCGCGCCGCCTACGCCCTGTACGCGTTCTGCCGCGTGGCCGACGACCTCGTCGATCAGGCCGACCACGACAATCTGACTGCCCTGCGTGTCCAGCTCGACGCCTACCGCGACCAGCTGCAGTCGGCGCTCGACGGGCGCCCCGCCGGTCCGATCTTCCGCGAAATGGCGTGGGTCACGCGGGCCTACGAGGTGTCCCCTGCCCCGCTCTTCGAGCTGCTCGATGGCGTGGGACGCGATCTCGAGGCCCACACCTATGCCACTTGGCCAGAGCTCGAGCAGTACTGCGAGGGCGTAGCCAGCTCGGTCGGCGAAATGTGCACGTATGTGTTCGGGGTGCCGGCCGGTCCGGCCATGCGCACCAAGGCCATCCAGTATGCGCGCACGCTCGGCACCGCGATGCAGCTCACCAACATCCTGCGTGATGTAGGCGAAGACGCCGGCCGTGGCCGCTGCTATCTCCCCGCCGAGGACATGGCGCGGTTCGGCCTCACGGCCGACGATATCCTCTCGCGTGACCCGGCGCTCGCCCGCACCGCGGCGTGGGCGCGCCTGATGGCCTTCGAGGTGAGCCGCGCCCGCGCGCTGTACACCGCAGCCATGCCCGGGATCGCGCTGCTCGAAGCCGACGCCCAGCGGTGCGCCGCGGCGTGCGCGAACGGCTATGCCGGCATCCTCAGCGCGATCGAAGCGCAGGGATACGACACGATCTCCTCGCGGGCACGCATCGGCCGCCTCGCCCGGGTGGGAATCCTCTGGAATGCGTGGCGCTACCGCGCGCCCACGCCCGATCTGTCCGCGCTGGGCCATGGCCCGCGCATTGTGTGGGAACCCAACAGCGCGTCGTCCAACGCCGACGCCCTCGTCCGACTCGCCTGAGGTGTGGTACGCATGACTCCTTACACGGACCTCCAGGACCGTTCTTCCTCGACGCTGCTCAAGATCGCGTCGGTCACCCTGATCGGCCATCTGTTCTTCAGCGCGTTCTCGGCGTTTGCCTTCGCGACGTTCCTGCTGCCGCCGTATCCGGAATGGCTGCAGACGCCGCAGAACCAGAAGGTGATGGCCATGGGCTACACCTACGGCGGCGCCACCACGGTGACGCTCGGCGCGATCGCCGGTCTCGCCTTCCTGGCGTGGGCGGTCGGGACCCGGAAGGCGCTGATCACCTTCGCGGTCTCGTTCATCCTGGCCTTCACGAGTGAGTACGTGGGCACGCGGTGGGATTATCCGTTCGGCGCCTACGAGTACAGCAGCCAGCTCGGATACAAGATCGCCGGCAAGGTCCCGTTCAACATTCCCACGTCGTGGTTCTACATGCTGGTCGCCTCGCTGGCGATCTGCGGGCGCTTCCTCAAGGGGAAGGACGACAACGCCTCCAAGTGGTGGTGGTCGCTGGTGGGCGGCGTGGTGCTCACGCTGTGGGACGTATCCATGGACCCGGCGATGGTGAAGACGAACCACTGGTTCTGGGAGATCGGTGACCTGTCCGACCGGAGCGCCTTCGAGCAGGCGATCGGCAACCCGATCTTTTTCGGCATGCCGATCACCAACTGGCTGGGGTGGCTGCTGACGGGGATCATCGTCGCACGCGTGATGTTGGCGATCGTTCCCCCGTCGGAGTGGGTGGCCAAGGTGGCCCCACACCGCCTGCCGATTGCCCTGTACGCCATCAACGGCCTGCTGCCGCTGGCGATCTGCTTCCGCTGGGACATGGTGCCGGCGGGCGTACTGGGCACGATCGCGATGGCGGTACCGCTCTGGGCGGCGCTGCGCAACGACCCTGCGCCGCTCACGAGCCTCGGCACCACACCGATTCGCCCAGTGGCCGACCGCGCGCTGGGTACGCCCTGAGCCTGCCCCCCTGGCGACGAGCCGGCGACTCCGTCAGGCACTACACGGCCGGGCCCATATGCCCGGCCGTTCGCCATTCTCCCCTCCCCTGATCGTCCCATAGGGGTTTTCCGGGCACCGTGCACCCCACGCGTGCGTTAGCCTTCTCGACCGCGGTATGGATCGCCTCGTTCCGATTTTCGACTCCGATGCACTCCCCATCGGCATCCTCGTCCTCATTCTCGTGGAGGCGCTGGTGCTGGTGTTCTGGCAGCGGCGCAACCCCGACTCCGCGTTGGGGAGGCCCAACACCGCCCGCATCCTGTCGTTTCTCGGGGCCGGTGGTTCACTCGTGGCGGCGATGATCTTCCATCGGCGCCCCGACCCGTCTCCAGAGGGGTTTGCCATCGCGATGTTGAGTGCGATGGTGATTCACCTCTGGCACATCGCCGTCCTGCTCCGCCGCTGACGCGACGGGCAGGCGCTCCGATCCTCAAGCACTTCGGTTCATGCGTATTGTCGTCATCGGCAGTGGATTCGGCGGGATCGCTGCCGCCATTCGCCTGCAGGCCCAGGGACACGACGTCACGATCGTCGAGAAGCTCGACAAGCCGGGCGGGCGTGCCTACGTGTTCGAACAGGACGGCTTCACGTTCGATGCCGGCCCCACGATCATCACGGCACCGTGGGTGCTCGACGAACTATTCGCACTGACGGGGCGCAAAACGGAAGACTACATCAAGCTCGTCCTCCTCGATCCGTTTTACAACATCCGGTTCGAGGACGGCAGCGTCTTCCACTACAACGGTGACAAGGACGAAATCTTCCGTCAGGTGGAGGCCTTCTCGCCCCGTGACGTCGACGGCTACGCCCGTTTCCGCAAGAAGTCGTGGGAGATCTTCAACGTCGGGATGCCGCTGATCGACAAGCCGTTCCTCACGGTGGGTTCGATGATCAAGGCCATCCCCGATCTCGTGCGCACGCGCGCCGATCGTTCGGTGGCGGGCTTCGCCGAGAAGTACATCAGCGACGAGCGCCTCAAGCAGGTCTTCTCCTTCCACCCGTTGCTGGTGGGCGGAAATCCATACCGCTCGTCG
>CAZNZG010000094.1:0-12296 GCA_964577455.1 uncultured Gemmatimonas sp.
ACTTCTCAGCCAATATTGCGGCCTTCGAGCGCAGCACGCCCGACGAGATGCTCGAGCAGATGGAGGCCATTACGGGAGCCCACGTGGAGCATCACGACGGCCGGTGGTTCGTGTCCGCGCCAGTCCGCGGTGGCGTTTCATCGGCTTCACGGGGGCAGGGTCATTGAACGCCCTGCCCTGAACCGGCCCCTCGAACGGGCGCCAATGCGGTAACTTATCGGGATGCTCACACTCGGAATCGTGACCATCTCCGACCGCGCCTCGACCGGCGTGTACGATGACAAATCCGGCCCGGCCATCCGCGATGTCTACGCTCGCTGGTTGGCCACGCCGTGGACCGACGCGTATCGCCTCGTGCCCGACGAGCAGCCCGCGATCGAGGCGGCGCTGCGCGAACTCGCCGACGAGGTACGCTGTCCGCTGATCGTGACGACCGGCGGCACCGGCCCGGCCCCGCGCGACGTGACGCCGGAGGCGACCACGGCCGTGTGCGACCGATTACTGCCGGGGTTCGGCGAGGCGATGCGCGCCGAGAGTCTCAAGTCGGTGCCCACGGCGATTCTGTCGCGTCAGATCGCGGGCACGCGTGGCGCGTCGCTGATCATCAACCTGCCGGGGAAGCCCGGCGCCATCGAAGAATGTCTGCGCGCCGTCTGGTCGGCGGTTCCGTACTGTGTGGAGCTGCTGGGCGGACCGCGCCTGCAGTTCACCGATGTGGCGCCGCGGTATCATCGCCCGCAGTCCACCTGAGCGCATTCCCTTCCCTCGTTTCGTCGAGTAGCCCATGAGCCTCGCCCCTGAACTGCTGAAGATCCTCGTCTGCCCCAAGAGCAAGGCGCCCCTCGAGTACCACGCGGGACCGCCGGAGGTACTCATCTGCCGTGAGAGCCGCCTCGTGTACAAGGTGCAGGACGGCATTCCCGTGATGCTGATCGAGGAAGCGGAGCCGCTCGACGACGCCTTGTATCCCCCCGCCGCCTGAGCGGGCGACACGCGATGAGCAGCCACGCTCCCAACGACCTCTGGCAGGGCGCCACGCGGGTGGTGCGCGCGGGCCTTCCCGACAAGCAGGCCGGTACGCCGTATCTCCCCGGCCCCGTGTTCGCGGCGCCGTATCACGCGCCGGGTGATCCGTCACTGTCGTCGTACACCTACGGACGCTTTCACAATCCGTCGTGGACACACTACGAGGCCGCGCTTGCGGAACTGGAGGGGGGGCCGTGTCTGCTCTTTCCGAGCGGGATGGCGGCGACCGCTGCCGTGCTTGCCACGATGGCGAAGCCGGGCAGCACCGTGGTCATGCCGTCGGACTCGTACTACACCACCCGGCTGATCGCCACCCAGGAGTTCGACGGCGCGTGGTTCGCGGCGCAGCACATCACGGTGGTGCAGGCGCCGTCGCATGGTGACGCCCTGCTGCGCGCCCTGAACGATCACGCCGACCGCGGCGTGTCGCTGCTGTGGCTGGAGTCGCCGACCAACCCGGCGCTCGACGTGTGCGACATCGCGCAGCTCAGCGCGCGCGCGCACGAGATCGGGGCGCTCGTGGCGGTCGACAACACCACGGTCACGCCGTTGCTGCAGCAGCCGCTCGCGCTGGGTGCCGACCTGTGCGTGGTCTCGGACACGAAGGCCATGACGGGACACGCCGATCTGGTGCTCGGTCACGTGGCCGCGCGCGATGCCGCGCTCATCGATCGGCTGCGTCTCTGGCGTACGCGCATGGGCGTGATTCCGGGGCCGATGGAGGTGTGGCTCGCGCACCGCTCGCTCGCCACGCTGCACGTACGGCTCATGCAGCAGTGCCGGTCGGCGATGGCCATCGCGGAGTTCCTGCAGCAGTGCGATGGCGTACGGGGCGTGCGGTATCCCGGTCTGCCGGGTGATCCGTCGCACGCCGTGGCCGCGAAGCAGATGCGTGCCTACGGCGGGGTGTTGAGCTTCGAACTGGAATCGGCGGCGGCGGTGGAGCGCTTCTTCGCGCGGTCACAGCTGATCTATGAAGCCACGTCGTTCGGCGGCGTGCACACGAGCGCCGAGCGTCGCGCCCGCTGGGGCGGTGACGTGGTACCCGAAGGGTTCGTGCGCATGAGCATCGGTCTCGAAGATGTGCATGACCTCATCGCCGACATTGCCGCGGCACTCACCTGAGCCTGTGGGGAGCAGCATGGATCGTCGCAACTTTCTGACTGTTGCGGGAACGGCGGCCGCCGGCGTGGTGCTTACCCCGGCCGAGGCGACCGCCGCGCATGGCGCCCCGGAGGTGCAGCCGTCGATCGCCCCGTTCGCGTTCGAGGAGGCCACCGTGGCCGATCTCACGCGACGCATGCGGGCGGGGACGCTCACGTCGCGCGCGCTCACGGCGGCGTATCTCGCGCGCATCGCGGCGATCGACGCTGCGGGGCCGCGGCTGCGCTCGGTGATCGAAGTGAACCCCGATGCGCTGGCCATTGCGGCCGAGCGCGATCGTGAACGGCGCGCCGGCACCATTCGCGGGCCGCTGCATGGCATTCCGGTGCTGGTGAAGGACAACCTCGACACCGCCGATCGCATGCAGACGACCGCGGGGTCGCGCGCGCTGGTGGGGAAGCCGGCGCTGCGTGACGCCACCGTGGTGAGCAAGTTGCGCGCTGCCGGCGCCGTATTGCTGGGCAAGACCAATCTCAGCGAGTGGGCCAACTTCCGCAGTACGCGTTCCACCAGCGGTTGGAGCGGCCGTGGAGGACAGACGCGTCATCCCTACGTGACCGATCGCAATCCGTGCGGCTCGAGCAGCGGTACGGGCACGGCGATCTCCGCGAATCTGGCGGTCGTGGGGATCGGCACCGAAACCGACGGCTCGATCATCTGCCCCAGCAGCATCTGCGGGCTGGTGGGGCTCAAGCCCACCGTGGGACTGGTGAGCCGCGCCGGAATCATCCCCATTTCGGCCACGCAGGATACGGCCGGCCCCATGACGCGCACGGTGGCCGACGCCGCGCTGGTGCTGCAGGCCATTCGCGGCAGTGATCCGCGCGATCCCGTCACGGCGAACGCCACCGGCCAGCTGGACGACTATCTGGCGGCGCTGCGTCCCGACGCCCTCGAAGGGGCTCGCATCGGGGCGGCGCGCAACATGGCGGGCTTTCATCCGGCCGTCGATGCGGCGTTCGACCGCGCCCTCGACGTGCTGCGCGCAGCGGGCGCCACCGTCATCGATCCGTGCAACGTCCCCACGGTGGGGAAGTACGACGCCGACGAACTCACGGTGCTGCTCTACGAGTTCAAGGACGGGCTCAACGCGTATCTCGCGTCGCGTGGCGACAGCGTGACGTACCGCACGCTCGATGAACTCATCGCGTACAACAAGGCAAACGCCGCGACCGAGATGCCGTGGTTTGCGCAGGAGCTCTTCGAGCAGGCGCAGGCCAAGGGGGCGCTGTCGGATGCAGCGTACACCGAAGCGCTGGCGCGCTGCCGTACGCTTTCGCGAACCGAGGGGCTCGATGCGCTGTTTGGTGAACACCGGCTCGATGCCGTGGTGGCTCCCTCCAACGGGCCATCGTGGCCGATCGACTGGGTGAACGGCGACCGATACAGCGGTGGCAACTCCAGCGTGGCTGCCGTGGCCGGCTATCCGTCGCTCACGGTGCCGATGGCGTTCGTAAGCGAGTTGCCGCTGGGGCTGTCGTTCATCGGGACGGCGTACACCGAAGCCCGTCTGCTGGGGCTCGGCTTTGCCTTCGAGCAGAAGACCAAGGTTCGCCGCGCGCCGCGCTTGCTGCGCACGATCGCGTGATGCCTCACGTCGGTTCGTACTTCTTTCGGCAACACAGGGATACAGATGGCTGGTAACGAGTCCGAGTCGCGCGGAGGGCCGCCGCTGGCGGCGATCGGCAGCGTGGTGTTCGCTGCGGTGATCGGCGTGGCGGCGTGGTATTGGTTCGGGAAGGCGGCCGACAAGGGCGTGGAGCGTCTGTCTCGTCTCGACACGATGCGTGAGCTGTGCGAGGGATACTATGCGCAGGCCCGCGATCGCCTCGACACGATGCGGGTGGACCGTGCACCACTCCCCGATACCATCGATGACGGTTCGAAGGACGCATTCGATCGCTGCGGCGATCTGCGCGGGCAGTCGGTGCCGAACGACTTGCCCAATGCGCGTGAGTTGAACGGCCAGGAGATGCCGCGGGGGCTGCGATGAAGAAGGTGCTGGTGTCGCTGGCCGTGCTGCTCGTGGCTGGCCTCGTGGCGTTCCACACGATCGTCCCGGTGATCGTGGACGGGCGGATGAATACGGTGGTGAGCACCGAGATTCCTGCCGTATCGCCCGAGGCCTCGGCGTTGCATCGCCGTCTCTTCGTTGCCGATCTGCACGCGGACGAACTGTTGTGGGGGCGCGATCTGCTGGAGCGCGTGGATCGCGGCCATGTGGATCTGCCACGACTGCAGGAAGCGAAGGTCGCGCTGCAGGTGTTCAGTGCCGTCACGAAGACGCCACGCGGCATGAACTACGATCAGAACACCGACGAGACCGACAATATCCTGTTGCTGTCGCTCGCGCAGCGGTGGCCGAAGGAAACGCAGTCGAGTTTGCGCGCCCGGGCCGTGTACCAGGCGGAGAAGCTGCACGATGCCGCGTTGCGCGCGGGCGGAGCACTCACCGTGATCACCAGCCGCGATACACTGCTGGCGTTCGCGCAGCGTCGCGGTGGCGACCCCCTGCAGGTGGGGGCGCTGCTCGCCATCGAGGGGCTGCACGCGCTCGACGGCGCGCTCGCCAGCGTGGATGTGCTCTTCGCGCACGGGTATCGGATGATGGGGCTCGTGCACTTCTTCGACAACGAAGTGGCGGGGAGCGCACACGGAGTGACGCACGGCGGGCTCACGCCGCTGGGGCGCCAGGTGGTGGCTCGCATGGAGCAGCTCGGGATCATCGTGGATCTTGCGCACGCCTCGACGCAGACGGTGCAGGAGGTGCTGCAGCTGGCCACGCGCCCCGTGGTGGTGTCGCACACGGGCGTGGCGGCGGTGTGCCCGGGGCCGCGCAACCTGACCGACGATCAGCTGCGGGCGATCGCAGCCAACGGTGGGTTGATCGGTATCGGGTATTGGGATGGCGCCGTGTGCGAACCCACCATCGAGAAGATCACGGCAGCCATCATGCATGCCGTGAAGGTCATGGGCGTGCAGCACGTGGCGCTGGGTTCGGATTTCGACGGCGCCACGAAGACGCCGTGGGATACCCGCGGTGTGATCGTGGTGACCGATGCCTTGCTCAAGGCGGGAATGGACGCGGACGACGTGGCCCGAGTGATGGGACGCAACACCCTCGACTTCCTGCTTCGCACGTTGCCACCGGCCAGCGCCGTTCCGGTGCCCTGATCCGCGTCGGCCGGCCGGTACATGGTATGCGGTCTGGACCGGTACAGTTGCGTCAGGTGCCGCGCTGAGCCCGCGTTGGCCTCGCCGTGATTGGTCGTGACAAATCGGATGCAACTATGAGAGAGGCCGGGGCGTTTTGCCCCCATGTCACAGTTTGTCGCCATCGTGCCCGTGCTGCGGGTGACCGATGTGGAACGCAGCATCGTGTGGTATCGCGAGATCCTCGGCTTCGAAGCCGATCCATTTCCCGCCGTACCGCCCTACGAATTCTGCATCCTGCGCCGGGATGCCACGGAGCTGATGCTGCGCCGGTCGTCCGACTCGGTGGTGCGCGCGCGACGATCGTACGACTGGGATGTGTACATCCGGCTCGCGGGTGAAGAGCTGGTGCCGCTCCTGGACCGGGCGCGCAAACGCACGCCGCTCGTTCGCGGTCCCGAACTCATGCCATATGGCCAGGTGGAGTTCGAACTGGAAGATCCCGATGGATACCGCGTGTGCGTGGCCGAAGCATTGAACGACACCCGAGGTTTCCCGCGCGCGGAAGCCTGACGCAAAAGCTGTCGGCGGTCCGGATGCGCGCTGCCCCTGACTTCGACGCGTGCGTTAAGGCGTTCAGCGGTCCGCGGTCACGGTCGGCGCGCCGATCGTACGCGGCACGAGCATGGTGATGCCCCCGTGTACCAGTACATTGGCGAGCAACGCCAGGACGCCGACGTTGATGTCGAGGATGGCCGGCGGCAGCGCGGGAAACGCCGAGGCCACGGTGATGCCGGCAACGTTCGTCCAGGCCACGATGGCCACACCGGTGGTGATGCCGGCAAATGCGGCGAGTGCGTTGGCGCGCTCCGGCCACCACAGCGAGATCAGCAGCGACGGAAAGAGTTGCGTGACGATCGCGTAAGCGAAGAGCAGCAGCGTGACGAGGGTCTGGCCGCCACGGAACACGAAGATGAGCGCCGTCACCGCCACGAGCACGACCAGCAGGCGTGCGGTGCGGACTTCGTTGATGCTCGAGCCAACGGGTGTGGCCTGCAGCAGCCGTGCGAGGATGGTGGCGGTCGTCATCATGATGAGCGAGCCGGGGACCAGCGCGGTGAGCAGGCCGGCCGCACCGACCAGGCCCACCACCCACGGGCCGTATACCTGCTTCGTCACGCGCAGCAGGGCGAGGTCCACTTCGGTGCCTTGCAGCCCGGGTACGGCGGTGATGGCCGCGAATCCGATGAACAGCACGCAGAGCAGGATCACCTGATAGAGCGGCATCAGGACGGCGTTACGCCGGAACGACTGATCGCTGCGCGCCGTGAAGGTGGAGCCGAAGGTGTGCGGCCACATCCAGAAACCGAACACCGTCATGAGAATCGTGCTGGTGAACCAGCTGCCGGAGAGTCCGCGCTCGGGGAGCACGAAGAAGTCGGGGCGCTGCGCAATGAGTGTATCGAACATCGGACCGATGCCGCCGTGCAGCGAGTGGGGCAGTGCGAAGGCGAGCCCCAGCACCGTCGCGAGCACGAGTGCGTCCTTGAGGGCCGCGGTAAACGCCGAACCGCGCACCCCTGACAGAATCACATACACGACCGTGGCGACCGTGCCGATGGAAATCGCGAGATCGGCGCCGATCATGCCGTACGAACTTTCGGCGACGATGATGCCGAGCCCCTTGAGCTGCAGTACGAGGTACGGCATGAGCGCGCCCGTGCCGATGAGCGCCACGAAATGCCCAAGCCACGGGCTGCGATAGGCGTGGCGGTAGTACTCCGGCTGCGAGAGAACTTGCCATTGCACCCCGCGCCGCCAGATGGCCGGCAGCAACCAGTACGAGCAGCTGTAGCCCACCGCAGCATAGCCGATGATGTAGTACGCCGGCGCGCCTCGTGAGTAGGCCCAGCCGCTGCCGCCCAGGAACGTGAAGGTCGTGTAGATCTCGCCAGCCATCAGCATGAAGATCAGGACCGATCCGAGGCCACGACTGGCGATGCTCCACTGCTCGAGCGACTGGGCGCCGCGGGCGCGCAGCGACAGCAGAAAGGCACCCACCAGCGTCACGCCCAACAGCGCGAGTGATACCCAGGCGTTCGCGGGGACCGTCGTGCTCATTCCGTCCCGGTGTCCCGCTGACGTTCGTGTGCCTGATCACGCTCGAGCACGACCCACATGACGAGCGACGTACACAGCACGCAGCCCACGATCCAGGCCAGCAGAAAGGGCATGCCGGCAATGCGGGGTTCGATGCGATTGGCGATCCACGGCGCGAGCAGAATGCCGAGGACCGGCAGCAGTGCGAGCAGACGGTAGGGGCGGCTCACTGCGGTGGCTGTGGGCTACGGAGGCGCCGGCAGGTCAGACGGGTGTCCCGAGCAGCTCGAGTGTGGCCGCCGTGAGATAGCGAAGCCCCACGTCGAGCGCACGTTCGTCGATCTGAAAGCGCGGATGATGATGCGGAAAGGTGATGCCCGCCGACTCGTTGCCGGCGCCCACGAAGGCAAAGACCCCGGGGGCTTTCTGCTGATAGGCCGAGAAGTCTTCGCCGCCCATGGTGGGGCGGAGCGGCATGAGAGTGTCGTGTCCGAAGGTGCGCTCCACGACCTGCGACAGGCGCGCGGCGAGCGACGGGTCGTTGACCACCGGGCGGTAGCCCAGTTCGTAGCTGAACTCGTAGCTCGCGCCGAAGGCGGCGGTGATGCCCTGAATCACGCGTTCCATCTGCGCGGGCACCGTGCGTCGCAGTTCCGCATCGAAGGTGCGCACGGTCCCGCCGATGAAGGCGGTGCCGGGGATCACGTTGGTGGTGGTACCGGCGATGAACTGCGTGACCGACACGACGACCGGATCGAGCGGATCCACGCCGCGGGAGACCACCTGCTGCAGCGCGGTCACGATCTGCGCCCCGATGGCAATGGGATCGATCGTTTCATGCGGGGCGGCGGCGTGTCCGCCGCGGCCGATGATCTGGCACTGGAAGGTGTCGGGCGAGGCCATGGCCGGCCCGCTCACGATGCCTATCCGGCCGAAGGGCATGGGCGCCCAGAGATGGATCCCGATCACGTGGGCCACGCCGTCCATCACACCGCGTTGCACCAGCTCTTCCGCTCCGCCCGGCAACTGCTCCTCGGCGTGCTGGAAGATGAATCGCACGGTGCCGCTGAGCCGATCGCGATGTGCCGCCAGGAGTGTGGCCAGCCCCAGCACGATCGCGGTGTGTCCGTCGTGCCCGCAGGCGTGCATGGCGCCTTCACGCGTGCTGCGGTACTCGACGTCGTTCTCCTCGAGAATGGGGAGCGCATCGATGTCGGCGCGGACGGCGATGGTGGGGCCCGGCAGGGTACCGGTGAGGACCGCCATCACGCTGGTGGCGGTGGGGCGGGATACCTGCAGTCCGTCGATCACGCGGAGCGTGTCGAAGATGAACTGCGAGGTGGCTACTTCCTCGAAGGCCACCTCGGGGTGGCGGTGCAGGTGGCGGCGCCAGGCCACGACCTGAGGAACGAGCGAGGTAGCGGCCTCGAGCACGCTCGCCGTACCGACCGGCGACGGGAAATGCTGAATGTCCTGCGACGTGGCCATGCGAACCAACCGGAACGGGTGTAACCGGGATGCCATCTTCCGCGTAAGTTTCAGTATGCCTCAGATACAGCCCCCCACGCCACCCGCTCCGCCTTCTTTGCCCGGCACCCCCGTCGCGGCCGACGTGGGCACAGGTCAGCCGATCAGTCTCAACCGGCCCATGACGGCGGCCGATGTGGACGCGCTCAAGGCGAAGCGCTCGGAGCTGTCGCGTCAGATCACCAGCGCGCAGGGACGGCGTGAAGAGGTGGTACGCGACCTGCGGCGCACCGACGAGGCGGGGCGTGCCGGACTGGAGCAGCGGCTCAGCGTGCTGGACGAGCGGATCGTGCAGCTGGAGAAGGACATCGCCGAAAACGGACGGGCACTGGCGGCGGCACCGCTCGAACTGGCCTCCGAGGAGGCGTCACAGGAAGTGGTACGGTACGGGCCGTTCACCTCCAGCCAGCTCACGGGCATTTCGATCGTGGGGACGTTCACCGTGCTGATGCCGCTCGCGATTGCGGCATCGAGGGCGATGCTCGTCCGCGCGCGTCAGCCGAAGATCACGCCGGAATTGCTCGAGGCCACGCGCCGCATGGAGCGGATGGAGCAGGCGATCGATGCGGTGGCGGTGGAGGTCGAGCGCATCAGCGAGGGGCAGCGGTTCGTGACGCAGCTCATGGCGGCGAAGGAGAAGGACGCGGCGAAGCTGGCGAGCGGCAGCTGAGGGGACATCCTACTGGGGTGGGAGGGGGGTGAACCGTCGTGGCGCCGGCAGCTGGCCGTACCCTAGTCGTCGCGTGGCAGCCCGGCGATTCCCTGCGTACAGAGACCGGCGACGAGCCGATACCCATCGTATGCGGCCTGCCACAGCGTGCTGTCACGGGTGACCCGCGGCACCATGTCCGCCGTGGCTTGGCGGAGATACCACTCGACGCCCTCGTTCCTGAGTGCACGCCACTCATCGATAGCCTCATCGACGAGCGTGGACCAGTCGGGATCGGGGGCGTGCCGCAGCCCCTCGACGCGCGCGGGGCCCACGAGGCATTCGATGAGCGCCACCGCTTCGAGCCACCGCCCGTCATCGATGGCTGCGCCGACGGCTGCGATACCGTCCACCAGCAGCATGCGCTGGGCCGGTGAGGCGGCTGTTGCCACGTCATTGGCCGGCGATCGGCCCGGATTGGCGTACGTGGACGGGACAACGAATCGTCCATCAGAGCGCGGATCGACATTGTGCATTGGGACTCCCACGGGGGGCGGCACTTGATCGGTGGACGTGGAGGAGGATGCGTGGAGCGCGTCAATCTGCCGTCACACAACGTGCATTTCGTTCCGCGATGTTTCGTCTGACGACGAGTGTTCGCCGTTACTGCTGAGGAAACGGTGGTGAGCCGGTGTCCGTTTCATGCCGGCAAATCATCGGTCACCCGGTCGCCGAGCAGTCGGGCGTGGCTGGTGAGTGGGATGGCGGCTGGACGGGTGCCGGTGCCACGCAGGCGTTCGTAGTTGAGCCGAAACAGTTCGACGACGGCCGGCACGTCGTGTTCGCTGCGGATGCGGAAGCTGATCCATCCGGAATGCGGCAGTGTGTGGTGCGCCTGCGCGCGGCCGCGCGCGACGAGATCCCGGCGCATGCGCACGCTCACGAGCAGGTCGGCGGTGCCGCCCACGTGTACATGCCCCATTTCGCGTCTGCCCACGCGGAACGCCATACCGCCGAAGCGATACGGCATCACGTCGACGCCATCCCAGTCCCGCACCCACCCGGCAATGACCGCGCCGTAATCGATGGTGCCCATCCATGCGCTCCGCGAACAGGTGGACAGACATTTCCACGTGAGGGGAGCATGCAGTGTACTTCGTCCCTCGGCAAGGGAACGCCCTTCTGAATGACCAAACTCCCCGCGCCTCACCAGTTGCTCGTGAGGCGCGGGGAGTTTGGGGTGTCGAGCTGCGTGTCTCGAGGATCCCTACCCGACGATCACACCGGGAACAGCATTTCGCGGTAGCGCGGCAGCGGCCACTGGTCGTCGGCGATCGTGAGCTCGAGCGCGTCGCTCGCGTCACGCACTTCGGCCATGAGGTCGCACGCGGTGGTCGTGAGGTATACGCCCTGCGCCGCGAGGTCGTCGTGCATGTGCTCGGCCTTCGCCGTGACCTTCGCGAGCTCGGCGCGCTTCTTCTGCAGCGTGGCGATCAGCTTCGATACCGCGTTGGCCGCATCGACGATGGGCTGCATGTTGATGCCCGCCGCTGCGCCCTGGCCGGCCGCACCCGCGAGCTGGCCCATGTACGCGTACGACGCCGGCAGCACCTGCGTGTCCACGATCTGCTGCAGCGTGTGCAGCTCGATCAGGATGTCCTTCACGTAGCGCTCGAGACGCACGTGGTAACGGCTTTCGAGTTCGACCTGCGTGAGGATGCCGGTGTTCTCGAAGAGCGCCTTGGCCGTCTCGCTGCGCAGCTGCGCAAGCGCTTCCGGCGTGCGACGCAGGTTGAGCAGGCCGCGCTTGTTGGCCTCGACCACCCACTCGTCGGAGTAGTTGTTGCCTTCGAAGCGCACCGCGCTGGTTTCCTTGAACGCCTTGCGCACGACGGTGAACGCCGCGTCGTCGGTGCTCTTGGCCGTGGTGATTTCCTTCTTGAGCTCTTCGGTGAGCTCGCCGATCGCTTCGGCCACGGCGGCCTGCAGCAGCATCACGGGGAAGGCGATGCTCTGCGACGCCCCCACGGCGCGAAACTCGAACTTCGCGCCCGTGAAGGCGAACGGCGACGTGCGGTTGCGGTCGGTGTTGTCCTGTTCCACTTCGGGCAGCTTGGCCACGCCGAGCTTGAGCATCGCCTGTTCGGCGTTGGTGGGCGACGTCTTGCCGGCGGCGATGTCTTCGACAACCTGCGTGAGGCCGCTGCCAAGGAACGCCGAGATGATGGCCGGCGGCGCTTCGTTGGCACCGAGGCGGTGCTCGTTACCCGTGACGGCATTACCCGCGCGCAGCAGACCGGCGTGCTTGTGCACGCCCTTCAGCACCGCGGCGAGGAAGAGCAGGAAGCGGATGTTCTGGTGCGGCGTCTTGCCCGGCTTGAGCAGGTTGGTGCCGTCGAGCGCGTTGTCGGCGACGATGGCCATGGACCAGTTGCAGTGCTTGCCCGAGCCGTTGATGCCGGCAAACGGCTTCTCGTGCACGAGCGCCTGCAGCCCGTGGCGCAGCGAGACCTTGCGGAGAATCGCCATGACCAGATGGTTGTGGTCGACGGCGATTTCGCTGTCCTCGAAGTACGGCGCCATTTCGAACTGGCTCGGCGCGACTTCGTTGTGACGCGTGGTGATCGGCACGCCAAGCTTGTAGAGCTCCTGCTCGACTTCGCTGATGCACGCCTGC
>CAZNZG010000095.1:0-12254 GCA_964577455.1 uncultured Gemmatimonas sp.
CCGCGAGATCGAAAGCCCGGTCTATGCCATTCTCGACATGAACAGCAAGATCGAGGCGATCCAGGTGCAGGGCGCGTCGGTGGGGATCTACAACGCCGTGCAGCCTGAATCGCTGAGCGAAACCGCGATCAAGTGGGACGGTGAGTGGCAGGTCACCATCGAGGTCTTCCGCGATCTCGGTATCGCCTTCGCCATCGTGCTGGTGCTGATCTACGTGCTGGTGGTGGGGTGGTTCCAGAGCTTCAGCATCCCGCTGGTGATCATGGCCCCAATTCCGCTCACGCTGATCGGCATCCTTCCGGGGCATGCCATTGGCGGTGCCTTCTTCACCGCCACGAGCATGATCGGCATGATCGCCCTCGCCGGCATCATCGTGCGCAACTCGATTCTGCTGGTGGACTTCATCCAGCTGGAGGAAGCGCGCGGGCGCGCGCTGGTGGATGCCGTACTGGAGGCCGGCGCCGTACGCTTCCGCCCGATCGCGCTCACCGCGGCGGCAGTGGTGGTGGGCGGCCTCGTGATGGTACTCGATCCGATCTTCCAGGGGCTGGCCGTGGCCCTGATGAGCGGCGCCGTGGTGGCCACGCTCCTCACGATGGTTGTGGTGCCCCTGCTCTACTGGGAACTGCGCAAGAACGCTGCTCCCCTCGTCGATTCCCCGCTGCATACGGAGACCGTGGACTGATGTGCAACGACAACGTCATTCGCCGCTTTGCCGGCGTGTTCATCCTGCTTTCGGTACTGCTCGGATTCACCGTCTCGCCGAACTTCTTCTACTTCACGGCGTTCGTGGGCTTCAACCTGCTGCAGTCGAGCTTCACCAACTTCTGTCCGCTCGAGAAGATTCTCGGCTACTTCGGCTTGTTCGGCTGCCGCACTCCGGCGCAGACTTCCCGGTAACCGTATTCCACGAGGCCCCGGAATGAGCACCACCAATCCCCCCGCACGGCACGCCATTGTGCCGTGCGGCAGCTGCGGCAAGCTCAATCGAGTGAACATGGATCGCTCGGATGCCGCAGCGCAGTGCGGCAGCTGCAAGGCACCACTGGCGATCGATGCGCCGGTGGTACTCACCGATGCGAACTTCGACACGGTCGTGGGGAAGAGCACCATCCCCGTGATGGTCGACTTTTACGCCGACTGGTGTGGCCCCTGCAAGATGATGGCGCCCGTGTTCGCGGACTTTGCGCGGCGCCAGAAGGGGCGTGTGTTGGTGGCCAAGGTCAATACCGACGAGAACCCCGGCGTGTCGCAGCGCTTCGGCATCCGCAGTATTCCCACGCTCACCCTGATGGCCGGTGGCCGCGAAGTCTCACGGCAGGTGGGGGCGGTCCCGATGGCCGCGCTGGAGCGGATGGTGAGCGGAGTGGCCTGACCGCTCGGACGTCGGATTTCGGATACGGACGTCGGACGGTCGAGTTCCGAGTTCAGACGGGCCTGGAGGTCCGAGGTCGGAAACGGCAATCCGATGGGCCGACGCCACGGTGCTCGGGCGGCATCACGCGGTTCCTGCTGGCGCGGGGAACTTCGCATGCGGGAGCCGTCACCTACCGCGCACTCATCGAGCAGGGGCCGCGGGATGCCCGTGTCGCAGCGCGATGCGTAGCAGCTCCCCGTGGCGTCCGAACATCGGATCGCAGTCTCCGGCATCCGACCTCCAGGCCCGTCCGAACTCGGAACTCCGACGTCCGAACTCGGAACTCCGACCTCCGATCGGACCCGTCAGCGACCCGCGACGACTTTCCGCTTCTCCAGCAGTTCGGTTTCGATCCGCCCGCACACGAGCTCGCACAGCTTGAGGACATCCTTGTCCGCGAGCGAGTAGCGCACGTACACCCCGTCGCGTTCGCGGCCCACCAGGCCATTCGAAAACAGCTGCGCAAGATGGCGCGAGACGTTGGCCTGCCCCATGCCGGTTGCTTCGACCAGTTCGTTGACGGTGCGCGGCCCTGCGCGCAGCTCCTGCAGCAGGCTCAGGCGGGCACGATCGCTGAGTGCCTTGAAGCGCTCGGCGACCATCTCCAGCAGTTCCGGTCCCATCCGCTTGTTTCCCATCATTCCTCCGCGCACCGTCGTATCGAGGTCACCCAAGACGTACATACATACGTATTTGTGAATATATAACGAATCAAAGCGGGGCGCCACCCTCAGGTGACGCCCCGCTTCGCCTTACACCGATCCGATCAGCCGAGGGTGGCCGTGAGCGTGATCTCGGCGTTCAGCACCTTCGACACCGGGCAGCCGGCCTTCGCCGCGTTGGCGAGTTCGTGGAACTGCTCGGACGTGATGCCCGGCACCTTTGCATCGAGCGTGAGATGCACCTTCG
The DNA here is from genome assembly GCA_964577455.1 of uncultured Gemmatimonas sp. GTDB lineage: Bacteria > Gemmatimonadota > Gemmatimonadetes > Gemmatimonadales > Gemmatimonadaceae > Gemmatimonas. The sequence goes on from CAZNZG010000095.1 coordinate 2,327, forward strand.
TGATGGCGAAGCCGCCGTCCTTCTGTTCGAGGGTGACGGCCGCCGACGTCGCCAGCGATTCCGGCGTGAAGCCGGCACGCGTGAGCTGACCAGAAAGCGCCATCGAGAAGCAGCCGGCATGCGCCGCCGCGATCAGCTCTTCGGGGTTGGTGCCTTCCTGACCCGACTCGCTCTCGAAGCGCAGCTTGAACGAATACGGCGTGGCGTTCAGCACCCCGCTCGGCGTGGTGAGCGTGCCGTTGCCTTCCTTGATGGTGCCGTTCCAGACGGCCGAACCAGTACGAATCATGGATTCCTCGAAGATGTGACGAACCGTGTAGGGCCAAACGCACGTCGCCTGCCCCGGCTGCCGTGCCGAACGCTGTCCGATCGATCGCCCCGCCGCAAGTTGTCGGGCCGGCAGAATCTTGCCCTTCGACCGTTCGGCGCGTCACTTCCGTTCATCGAGCAGCGGCAACCCACAGCGAGGCGGCAGCACGTGACACAGAACGGTTCCGGTACCGGCGAGACAGCGCGCCGGACTTTCCTCAAGACAGCGGGCGTGATTGCCGTCGGTACCGTGACGGTGGGCTCGGCTGCCGCGTGCACCGTGAAGGATCCTGCCACGCAGGCCGACGACGACACCCAGGCGACGCGTACGCTCGGCATGGATGAGCCGCTCCTCACGGCGATGGCGGAAGCGGTGCTGCCCGCGTCGCTCGGGGCGGCAGGCCTTCGTGAGGCGACGACTGCCTTCGTGGCCTGGGTCAATGGTTACGACCCGGTGGCGGAGGAGATGCACGGGTACGGGTACGCGGATATCCGCTATCTGCCGGCCGATCCGGCGCCGGCGTGGCGCGCGCAATTGCAGGCGCTCGATATGCTGGCCCGGAAGACCATGCGCAGGCCGTTTGCGGTGCTGCCGGTGGCGCGTCGGCAGGAAATACTCGATGCGGTGCTTCGCACGGAGCGCAGCGACCGCCTCCCCGCGCCGCTGGCTGCCCGTCATGTGGCCCTCGCGCTGCTCGCGCACTGGAGTGCTTCACCCAAGGCCTGGAACCTCGCGCTTGGCGCCGTGGTGACACCGTCCTCCTGCAGGGTGCTGAACGACGCCCTCCGCAAACCATTGCCGCTCGCCCCCGCGGGGGCCCCCACGGGGGCCACCACGTGATCATCCAGACCAGCGCGATCACCACCCACGAAGCCGACATCTGCATCGTGGGCAGCGGCATCACGGCGGCGCTGATGGCGGCGCATTTATCGGAGCACACGACGCAGTCCATCCTCGTGGTGGAAGCGGGGAAATTCACCACGCCGATGTCGCAGCGGGCACAGACCCGCGAACGCTACATCGCATACGGCGAGAGCCCCTGGAAGTCCGATCATGTGGATGACCAGAATGCGCTGGGTACCACGTGGGGCTTCTCCCCCAGCATGCACGTGGGCGGACTCGCGATGCACTGGGGCGGTGTGTCGCCTCGCTATTCGCCCGAAGACTTCCAGCTCCGGTCGCTGTATGGCGTGGGGACCGACTGGCCGTTCACGTACGACGATCTCGATCCGTTCTACCAGGAAGCCGAGGAGCGGATGGGGGTGGCCGGAGAACAGGGGCCCCCGGCGCTCGATCCGCGCGGCAAGCCGTATCCGCTGCCGCCGTTGCCCATCAACTACAACCTGGCACAGCTGCAGGGGTGGGCCAGCAAGGCCGGGATCGCCACATGGAGCACCCCAAGCGCCAAGAACTCCGTACCGCACGACGGGCGCGCGCAGTGCCAGCGGTGCGACACCTGCTATCCCGTGTGTCCCTCGGGAGCGAAGTACTCGCCGGACTTCACATGGGATGCGTTGCTGGCGGCGAAGAAGATCACGCTGCTCACCGAATCACTGGTGCGCCGCCTGGAGGCTGATCCCAGGACGGGCCGCATCACTCTCGCCACCGGCAATCGTACGGACGCCGCCGGTGCTCCCTTCGCAATCCGTGCGGGCACGTTCGTGCTGGCCGCCGGATTCGTCTGGTCGCCGCATCTGCTGTTGCTCTCGAAGAGCCGTGCGTATCCGGATGGTCTGGCCAACCGCAGCGGGCTGGTGGGCAAGTACCTGGCCGGGCACCGCAACGTGAACGCGTACCTGCGGCTGCCCATGGAACTGTTCCCCGGCATCAATGTGCAGCACTCGCTGGTGTCGAAGCAGTTCATGCGCCCGGGGAACCAGTCGCGCTACCTCCGTCACGATCTGCGCATCTGGGAGTCGAGCGTGGGACGCGAGCCGCGACTGCGTGATGATCAGGGCGGCCTGTTGCTCGGCGACGCCATGCTGAAGGACTGGCAGGCGCGCGCGAAGGGGGCGACGGCCCGCGTGCGCGGTTACTACGATGTGCTCCCCGACCGTGACAGCGCGCTGGCGCTCGACACATCGCGCACCAATCGCTGGGGCGATCCGATGCCGCGCGTGGCGTTCAGGGATGCGCCGGAAAGTGCGGCGCTGCGCGAGTATCAGGAGGAGTCGTTACGGGAGCTGTTTCGTCGCATGGCAAAGGCCGGCAACGGCGAGATCCTGCGCATGGAGAACAGTGCGAACGATCTTGGGCAGGAACATCCCACCGGCGGCTGCCGCATGGGTACCGACCCCCGGTCCAGCGTGGTCGATGCCTTTGGCCGCGCACACGATCACGAGAACCTCTGGGTGGGGGGTGCCCCCACGCAGCCGACGGCGAGTTGCTGCAACGGAACGCTGACTTTCACGGCCGTGGGGCTGCGCACGGCGGCGGCGATCGCCCGAACTGCTTGAGCGATCAGCGGCCGCATGCCATGCGCCACAGGACGGCGGTCACGACGACGGGCGTACCTTGCAGGTGGAGAAGCCGAGCAGGCTGTACAGCGGGCAGGTGCGCAGCGTGGCCGTCAGCAACGGAATGAACCCCAGAAAGCCCCACGCCGTCCTCGGACCGGTGAAGGCCAGCGACAACAGGGCGATCCCCAACGCGAAACGGAAGACGCGATCGACGGTACCGACGTTCTTCGCAAGCAGACCAGACATGAGGCGCTCCAGACGGGGTGAAGTGGATGGCGTGACCTTTCATACCTGAGCGCCAGATTATGGCGCAAAGGATTCACGGTTGCCAACTTCATCGGGTTGGATTTCCCCTACCCCATTTCGCCGATGCGCCGTACTGCCCTCCTGACCGCCATCTCGGTCGCCGCGCCGTTCGCGACACTCGCCGCCCAGCCGCGGGTACTGACCGCGGCCGATTATGCGCGCGCCGAGAAGTTCCTCGGGTTCAACACCCAGCCGCTCGTATCCAATACGGGGGTGCAGCCCTCGTGGCTCCCCGACGGACGCTTCACGTACCGCGTTCGTCAGGCCGACGGCACCCAGCCGCTCATGCTGGTCGACGCCAAGGGAACGCGGATCAACTGCGTCACCACACCCGCGGCATGCCCCGCGGCACCGGCGCCAGCACCGCAAGGCGCCGCGCGCAATCGTTCGCGCGCCCCCGAAGTGCTCAGCCCCGACGGTACCAAGGCCGCGTTCATCCGCGACTGGAACCTGTGGGTGCGCGATGTGGCCACCAATCAGGAAACCCAGGTCACCACCGACGGCACGAAGGACTACGGCTACGCCACCGACAACGCCGGCTGGGTGCACAGCGATCGCGCGATCCTGCTCTGGTCACCCGACTCGAAAAAGATCGCCACCTTCCAGCAGGACCAGCGCAAGACGGGGGAGATGTACCTCGTGCGCTACAAGGTGGGGCACCCTGAACTGCTGCAGTGGAAGTATCCGCTCCCCGGTGACAGCGCCATCACGATGATCGAGCGCGTGGTGATCGACCTCTCGGGCACCGCGCCCGCGGTCGTGCGCTTCAAGATGCCGCCGGACGAGCACCGCAGTTCGGTCTGCGACCACATCGCCTGCGGCGGCAAGCTCGCCGACACCGAGTGGTACCCGGATGGCAGCAAGGTCGCTTTTCTCAGCAACTCGCGCGACCACAAGATCGCCACGCTGCGCGTGGCCGATGCCACGAGTGGTGTCGTGCGCGACGTGCTGCGCGAAGAGGTGAAGACGCAGTTCGAAAGCGGTGACGGCGATCAGAACTGGCGTGTTCTCCCCGCAAGCAACGAGGTGATCTGGTTCTCCGAGCGCGACGACTGGGGCCAGCTCTATCTCTATGACCTCTCCACCGGCGCCCTCAAGCAGCAGATCACCACGGGCGAAGGGACCGTGCTGTCGATCGAACGCCTCGATCCGAAGAGCCGCACGATCTGGTTCGTGGCCGCCGGCAAGGAAAAGGGGCGCGACCCCTACTTCCGTCATCTCTATCGCGTGGGGATGGACGGCAAGGGCCTCACGCTGCTCACCCCCGAAGACGGTGACCACAACGTATCGCTGTCGCCGACTGGCGCGCAGTTCGTGGACAGCTGGTCGCGTCCCGACCTGCCGCAGACCGCCGTCCTGCGCGACGCGAAGTCGGGCAAACTGGTGGCCACGCTCGAGACGGGGAACATCAGCAAGCTGGTGGCGACGGGATGGAAGCCGCCCACCCGCATCACCGTGAAGGATCGCGACGGCAAGTGGGACTTGCATGGGCTGATGTGGACGCCGACCACCCTCGACTCCACGAAGAAGTATCCGATCGTGAACTACATCTACCCCGGCCCGCAGGGTGGCTCGGTCGGAAGCCGGCAGTTCGCCCCGTCCGTACGCGACAATCAGGCCCTGGCGGAGCTCGGGTTCGTGGTGGTGGCGATCGACGGCACCGGCAATCCCACTCGCTCCAAGTCGTTCCACGACGCCTACTACGGCCGACTGGGTGACAACACGCTCCCCGACCAGGTGGCCGGAATGAAGCAGCTGGCGGAGCGCTATCGGTTCATCGACATCGATCGCGTGGGAATCTGGGGACACTCGGGCGGTGGCTTCGCCACGGCCGGCGCGATGTTCCGCTACCCCGACTTCTTCAAGGTGGGAATCTCGGAATCGGGTAATCACGACAATCGCAACTACGAAGACGACTGGGGCGAGCGCTATCATGGCCTGCTCGTGAAGAGCGGGAGTGGCGACAACTACGACGCGGAAGCCAACCAGTCGCTCGCCAAGAACCTCAAGGGGAAGCTGCTGCTCGCGCACGGCACCCTCGATGACAACGTACCGCCCGACAACACCTATCTCGTCGTGGATGCCCTTATCAAGGCCGGTAAGGACTTCGACCTCCTGATGATCCCCAACGCAGCACACGGCTTCGGCCCCGCCACGAACTACATGATGCGTCGGCGGTGGGACTATTTCGTCCAGCACCTCCTCGGCGCCACGCCACCCAAGGAGTATGTGATCGGCCCGAAATAAGCCGCCGGCCGCCCCGGCATTGCGGTAAGGCAAGGGGAGCCCGAGGGAATCCGGGCTCCCTTTTGCATATATGCCAATACCGAAATGGCGTGCACGAAGCGATTTTCCCGGGGATGCCTCTGCCGTTCCATTCAGCCTCTGCGACGTGACGTCGACCGCCCCCCTCCCCCTGCTGCAGCAGGTGCTCTCGCACGTCAACGACGTGGTGCTCATCACCGAAGCGGAACCGCTGGACCGTCCAGGTCCGCGCATCCTCTTCGTCAACGAAGCGTTCGAGCGCATGTCGGGATACACGGCCGAAGAAGTGTACGGCCGTACGCCTCGCCTGCTGCAGGGCCCCCGCACTGACCCCACCGTACTCGCAACGCTGCGCGCGGCGTTGAACGCATGGCAGTCGTGCCGTGTGCAGGTCACGAACTACCGCAAGAACGGCATTCCGTTCGATGTGGAGTTCGACGTGACCCCCATCGCCGACAGTACCGGTTGGTTCACGCATTGGGTGTCGATCCAGCGCGACATCACGCACGCCACCGTGGCGGGGCGCGTGATTCAGCAGGCGGTGACCATCGAGGAACTCGGTGAGGGGATCTGCCGCGAGTTGCGTGAGTACGCCGGTGCCGATGGGGTGGCCTGGTGTACGCGCGTGGCAGGGCAGTCGCACTGGCACGTGATGCACCACGGGGACATCGACGTCGTCAATCCCGACGAACTGGTGCCGGCAGAGCAGTTGATCGTGGCGCCGCTTGCCACCACCGGCGGGCTCGACGTACGAATCGTGCTGGAGCGCGCCGAGGATCCGTTCACCGAATTCGAGCGAACCCTGGTGCAGGCCGTGGCCGTTCGCGCCGCGCCGGCGTGCGAACGGCTGCACGCGATGCAGTTGCGCGACCGGATGGAGGCCGCTCTCCGCCAGTCGGAGAAACTCGAGGCGATCGGACGCCTTGCCGGAGGCGTGGCCCACGACTTCAACAATCTGTTGATGATCATGTCGGGCAACGTGGAGTATCTGCAGTCCATCGTGCCCGGCACCTCCGAGACGAAGCCCGTCTTCGGGGAAATCATGCGCGCTTCCAGCCGCGCCCGTGACCTCGTGCAGCATCTGCTGGCCTTCGGTCGGCAGCGACGCCTCACGCTCGAGCCTTTCTCGGTAGATGCCGTGATCAAGGCGGCCACGCAGCTCCTCGAGCGCAGCACGGCCGATGTGATCGATCTCACCACCGCGGTGGAAACCCCGGCACCTGTGGTGGTGGGCGACCCGTCGATGGTCGAGCAGGTGCTGGTGAACGTGGTGCTGAACGCGCGCGATGCCATTGCGGCGCTCCCCAATGCGCACCGCGGCGATGTACGGATCGTGGCGGCGCGGGTCTTCATCCGCGGACCGATGCAGGATCGCATGGGAGTGGACCTGCCGGCGGGACGATACGTGGCCATCGACATCATCGACGATGGCCCCGGCATGTCGGAGGAGGTCCGCCAGCGCGCCTTCGATCCGTTCTTCACCACCAAGCCCGTCGGTGCCGGCTCAGGGCTGGGACTGTCGTCCGCGTACGGAGCGGTCACGATGATGGGAGGCACCATCGAAATCGATGCGGCGGAGCCCTCCGGTACCCGGGTTCGCGTCCTCCTTCCCAGCGCCTGAGGTGAAGGGCTCGCGGGGAAGGTCCCGTTGTGCGCGCGTGTAGATTTTGGTCATGGAAAGACTCTTCGTCCTCATCGGTGCGCTGTCGGCAGGGCTCTCGGTAGCCGCCGGCGCCTTTGGTGCCCATGCGCTGCGTGCGCGGGTGGAGCCGCGCCTGCTCGAGGTCTTCGAGACCGGCGCGCGCTACCAGATGTATCATGCCCTCGCGCTGCTGGCCGTGGCGTGGATCGTGGGCCGGGCTCCGGGCGCGCTGGGCAATGCCGCGGGCTGGCTCTTCGTCGCCGGAACGCTGCTCTTCTCGGGGTCCCTCTACGCGATGACCTTCACGGGCATCCGCGCCCTCGGTGCCATCACGCCGATCGGCGGGGTCTGCTTCATCGCCGGATGGGTGTGCCTCGCGCTCGCGGCGCGCGCGCTCTGACGCCGAACCTGGCTCCCGCCGGAACGGCTGCCCACTGATCGATCGCGCGGCATCGGCGGCGCGCGGAGTAGCCCGGCGGAATTCGCCGGGCTCATGGGGTGACGGACAGGGACGTTTTTGGCGATCGTTCGTCGATGCTCCTCACCCAACCATCCGTTTCGCAGTTGGCGGCCATCGCCGCCGTCTCCGCCATCAGCGGCATGGTGAATTCCATCGCCGGCGGCGGCACACTGCTGACGTTCCCGGCGCTCCTTGGCCTTGGCGTCACACCGGTTGCGGCGAACGCCACCAGTACGGTTGCCCTGTGGCCCGGGTCGTTCGCGAGCATGATGGGGTATCGCCGAGAACTCGAGGGGGCTGAGCGCTGGGCGGTGAAGTTGGCGGTGCCGAGCCTGCTCGGCGGCCTCACGGGGGCGGCGCTGCTCATGGCCACCAGCGACGAGCAGTTCCGCGCGATCGTGCCGTGGCTCGTGTTCGGTGCCACGCTGCTCTTCGCCTTCCAGGCGCGGGTGATGGCCTGGCTGCGCCGCTACATGAACGAAACGCCGCACGGACCCACGCCGATCGAACCCACCAAGGGAATGATGATCCTGCAATACGTGGTGGCGATCTACGGCGGGTATTTCGGTGCCGGTGCGGGTATCGTGATGCTCGCGGCATTCGGCCTCATGGGGATGACCAACATCCACCGTATGAATGGCCTCAAGAACTTCAACGGCATCTGCTTCAACGGGATTGCCGCGGCCACCTTCGCCCTGAAGGGGCTCGTGAACTGGCCCATCGCTCTCGTCATGGCGGTGGGCTCGAGCGCCGGCGGCTATGCCATGTCCGGGCTCGCGCAGCGGGTGCCGCAAGCGTGGGTCCGCGCTGCCGTGTCGATGATCGGCATCGGCAGCGCGGTGTGGCTCTTCTTTACCTCACGCTGAGCCCACGGATCATTTCACGCTGATCTGCCTGATCATGCCGTGCGCGAGATGCGGCTTGCCGTCTTTCGCATCGGGATCGAAGCAGATGAACGCGTACTCGCCGGCGGGTACATCCACGGTGAGATAGACCGTCTGGCCGGGCAGGATATCGGTGATGCCGCCGAATGGGATACCGGGAGGCGCCCCTGCCGGCTTTTCGGCGAAGCGCGCCATGTCACCCGGCGTCTTGCCGGGGAGCAGCTTGGCCATGAAGAACTCATGCGGCTGTGGCCCCGCGTTCTTGACAGCCATCACGTGACGGCCCGCCGTGAGCGGCCTGGAGAAGGTGAAGTCGTAATCCTTGAGCGTGAGCGTCACCGTGGGTGTGGGCTCGGCGCTCTTGTTGGTCGAGGGCGTGACCTTGAGATCCTTGATCATCCCCTTCATCACGTGCGGCGCGCCATCGGGGCTGGGGATCACGCAGAACGCCACGTAGTCCCCCGCTTCGAGCGTACTGGTGAACTCGGTAATCCCCGCCGATGCATTGGGACCGCCCACCGGCTTCATCCACTGCGGCGGCGGACCACCGGCCTTCATCCACCCCATGACATCCTTCGACGACTTGCCCGGCGTGACCTTCACCAGATAAACGTGATGCAGCTCCTTGCCCTTGTTGGCGAGGCGCATCGTGGTGAGCCCGGCGGGCACGCTGGACGGCATGTCGAAGGCGTAATCCGTCGCGGTGATGTCGACGATGTTCGCCCCGGCGATGGCAGACGTCCCCGGGGTTTCGCGCATGGTCCGGAGCGCCTGCGCCTGCGCCATCTGTGGGACGGCGCTGCACAGGAGCGCGGCGACACTCGCGTACGCCGCGGTGGATTTCGAAAGGCGATGCATTGGATTCCTCCGGAGTGTCGAATGGCCGTTCGTCATCGGAGCACGTGCCTGATTCTCACGTGACAGACCGCACGATGCCAGTACCATGCACCGTGACACCCCAAGAAATACAGTGAACGCTGCTTCAGGCGCCGCCGCGTGCGCGGTAGAGACGCATCGAGACCGGGCGGACGGCATCATTGCATTCGACCTCGAGCACGAAGCGAACGGCAGAGGTCGGTTGAATGCGACGGAGCTGCTTGTAGCCGATCGTGGTACCCTCGGCAACAACGGGCCCATCGTGAGCATGGGCACGCACGCGCCAGCGTCGCACGATCTGCCCGTCGGCAATCGGCTCGGCGAGTTCGATCACCGTAATCGGTGCCCCGGCATCACGCGTCGTCGCCGGCATCGACACGGTGAGCACACCGGTGTGAGCATCCGTGGCCTTCCAATCCGACGAGCCACGCACCTGCGCGGCGTACATCGCATTGAGTGCGGAGCGCATACCGGCAAGACGCGCCACGTCGGTGTCGTGGAAGCGCCCATCGCGCGTTGGCGGCACGTTGAGCAGCAGCTTGGAGTTGCGTCCCACACTCGTGAAGAAGAGCTCCACGAGATTGTCCACCGAACGGACCGTCGCGTCCTCGGCCGCGTGATAAAACCACCCCGGTCGGATCGAGACATCGGTTTCCCCGGGACGCCACACAACACCATCTACGTGCCCGAGCCGCTGATCCGTGGCTTCGGTCGGCGCGACCTGGG
>CAZNZG010000096.1:0-12099 GCA_964577455.1 uncultured Gemmatimonas sp.
CCCGGAGTGGATGGGATGGAACGGAACGACGGGGCAACGTGACGCACATCAGGCATGATCAGCCATCCGCGAGGACCACCGCAATATCGCCTGCCAGGCGGGCGTTCTGCTCGAGGAGGGCAAGATTGGCCTGCACGGAGCGTCCCTCGGTGAGCCGGGAGATCTCGGCGAGCAGGAACGGGGTGACTCCGGCCCCACGCACGCCGGCGAGGCGCGCCGCCTCGAGGGCCAGGCCGGTGGCATGCTCCACGACCTCCACGGGCACCGCGTGGTCGGCTGGCGGGGGCTGCACCACGAGCATGGCGCTGGTCCGTCCGAGGGCGCGATGCGCCCGCCAGGCCCGCGCGATCGCGTTCGGGGTGTCGAGGCGCGCCGTAAGCCGAAGACCGGTCGTCACGGAGAAGAAGCCGGGCAGTTCGTCGGTGCCGTAGCCCACGACCGGTACCCCCAGCGTTTCGAGACGCTCGAGGGTGGCGGGGAGATCGAGGATGCTCTTGGCGCCGGCACAAACCACGATCACCGGGGTGCGGGCGAGTTCGACGAGATCGGCCGATTCGTCGAAGGGCGCATCGCGATGCACCCCGCCGATGCCGCCGGTGGCAAATACCTCGAGGCCGCCGAGGGCGCAGAGCGCCAGGGTGGCGGCCACGGTCGTGGCCCCGTCGGCGCCGTCGGCCATGCAGAAGCCCAGATCGCGGGCGGACACCTTGCGCACGCCATCACGGGCGAGGAACCGCTCGAGGTCGTCGTGCTCGAGGCCGAACGCCGGAACGCCGCGCACGATCGCGGTCACGGCAGGGGTGGCCCCGGCAGCTTCGACGGCGCCAAGCATGCGCACGGCCGCGGCGCGGTTGTGCGGCGGCAGAAGGCCCTGGGCAAGGACCGAGCTTTCAAGAGCGACGACGGCGCCACCGCGCTCGCGCGCGGCTTGAAGAACTGCGGTGCTGCGAGGGCGCAGGAGGCTCTCACTCACCATGGCCATACTACAGCGCGGTGCACACCGAGGCAACGGGGGCTCCGTGCCGGTGTGCACCGCGTGTTGGACCCGCCGGCGCGACGCTTACGCGTCGTCGAACGCGTCGGCCTTGCGGCTCTCGAGGAGCTCCCAGTCGCTCGACGTGGGGTCGTTGACGGCCAACAGCTTGATCGTTTCGCCCGAGTAGCAGTCGAACTGCTTGCCTTCGCTTTGGTAAACCTTGATCTGGTGACCGTTCTCGAACTTGAGGACGACCAGCGGATGCGTCGAGTTGTGGTACTGCTTGCGCAGCTTCTTCGGTGGCTGGAGGCTCATCAGTCTCAGGGGCAAAGGGGGGCAAGGGAACATCTCAAGTTGCTGCAAAGACCTCCCGGACGCCAGAGAGTCCGTTCCCGCGGACCCCGTCCCCGGACGGTTCAGGCCGTACCACATGATGAATCTGGCCACAGGCTTCGCCACAGCCTTCGCCACGGTCCCCTTCCCCACGTCACCCCATCGCGGCAGCGCCGACAGGCGCCGCAACGCCCCGACGGCGCGGCCACCGTGTCTCCAGCCACGCGTACAACACCGGCAGCACGAACAGCGTGAGCACCGTGCTGGTGACGAGCCCACCGATCACCACGCTGGCGAGCGGACGCTGCACCTCGCTGCCGGGGCTGGTGCTGAGTGCCATCGGCACGAAGCCGAGGCTGGCCACGAGCGCCGTCATCAGCACCGGGCGCAGGCGGTCGGCGGCGCCGCGGACCACCGTACCGTCCACAGCGCCGTCGCTCTCCTCGTGGCGCAGATGATTCAGGTGCTCCACCATCACCACCCCGTTGAGTACCGCGATGCCGAACAACGCAATGAACCCGATGCTCGCCGAGAGGTTGAGATTGAGCCCGCGCAACCACAGCGCCGCAATGCCACCCACCAGCGCGAACGGCACGTTGGACAGCACCAGCACCGCCTGCGACACCGACCGGAAGCTCAGGAAGAGCAACCCGAAGATCAGCAGCAACGCGAGCGGGACCACCACCGTGAGTCGTCCCATGGCGCGCTGCTGATTCTCGTACTGCCCACCCCATTCGAGAAACACCCCCGCGGGCAAGCGCACCTCGCGGGCAATGCGTGACCGCACCTCTTCCACGAAGCTGCCAAGGTCGCGGCCGCGCACGTTGCTCAGCACGAGCGAGCGCCGCTGTGCATCCTCGTGTCCGATCATTTCCGGACCGGTGGTGCTCTGCACATCGGCCACCGCGGTCAGCGGCAGCATCTCGCCACCGGGAGCGCGGATCATGAGGCGCCCGATCGCCGCCGCGTCGGCGCGATACGCCTCGGGGAGGCGCACCGCGATATCCACCCGACGAAAACCGTCGATCAGCTCGGCCGCCTTCTGCGAGCCCATCGCCATGTCGATGGCATCACGCACGTCGGCCACGCTCAGCCCGTACTGAGCGAGCGCCTCACGCCGGATCTGCATGCGCACCTGCCCACTCCCCTCGGCCACTTCCACTGCCACGTCGGCGTTGCCCGGCACCGAGGCCACCACGCGGCGGATCTTCTCGGCGATCGCCTGATTCTGTTCGAGATCGGGCCCCACCACCTTCACCCCGAGGTCCGTCTTGATACCGCTCTCCGCCTCGTCGAGACGCATCGCCAGCGGCTGCGTGTAGCTCACCCCGAGCCCCGGGACCACACGAAGTGCGGAGTCGAAGGCCGCGATGAGCCCCTCGCGATCCTCCGCCGTGGTCCACTCGTCCTGCGGCCTGAGGATCACGTACATGTCACCCTCGAAGAGCCCCATGGCCTCGGTGGCCAGATCGGGGCGCCCCTCCTTGGTGACCACCGTGACGACTTCGGGAAACGTCTTCACGATCTTCTCTGCCGCGAGCGACAGCCGCGTGGCATCGGCGAGATCCACACTCGGCATGCGCCGCGTGTTGATGAGGATCGACCCTTCGTCGAGCTTCGGCATGAACTCGGTGCCGATGTGCGAGAGGGAGTAGATCGACGCGACCACGACGACGAGCGACGTGATCACGATCGGGCGCGGGCGCCGGAGCACACTGGTGAGCACCGTGCGGTACTGTTCGGTCAGACGCGTGAGCCAGGGAGCCGGTGCATTGTTGCCGTAGCGCAGCGCCCAGCTCGACACCGCGGGTACGTACGTGAGTGCCAACAGCAGGGAGCCAAGTACGGCGCACACCACGGTGAACGCCATCGGCTTGAACATGCGCCCTTCCATGCCGTCGAGCGTGAAGATCGGAATGTAGACCGCCACGATGATCGCGATGCCGAAGAGAATCGGACGCCCCACCTCCACGGCGGCCTTCTCGAAGAGCCCCTGGCGATGGGTATCGTCCCGACGCCCCTCCATCCGCCGGATGAAACTCTCCACCATCACCACGCTCGCATCGACGATCAGTCCGAAGTCGAGGGCGCCGAGGCTCATGAGGTTGGCCGAGTATCCGAAGACCGCCATCCCCACGAAGGCGAAGAGCATCGAGATGGGAATGACCGACGCCACGATGAGCGCCGCGCGCACATTGCGGAGAAACAGGAACAGCACGGCGATGACGAGCAGACCGCCCTCGATGAGGTTCTTGACGATCGTATTGGTCGTACGCGCCACGAGGTCGGTCTGGTCGTAGAAGGGCACGACCTGCACACTGGCAGGAAGCGACCTCTTGATCTCTTCCATCCGTGCGCGGACGGCAGCGATCACCTTGCGTGAGTCGGCACCCTGCAGCTTCAGCACCATGCCGCTCACGACCTCTTCCTCACCATCCTTGGTGACGGCGCCGTTGCGCGGCAGCGCCCCGAGGCGCACGGTGGCCACGTCACCCACTCGCACCGGCGCGCCCATGTGTGAGCCCACCACCACACGCGCGACCTCGGCGGCACTCTCCACACGCCCTAGCCCGCGCAGCGTGTAGCGCTCTCCGCCCTGCTCCAGATAGCTGCCTCCGAAGGCGAGCGTGTTCTGGGCCAGCGCGTTGTGCACATCCACGATCGTGTGCCGGTAGCCGGCAAGGCGCACTGGGTCCACCTCCACTTCCACCCGTTCCGTGAGGCCACCCCACGAGTTCACCTCCGACACCCCGGGCACGGTGCGCAGACGGGGGCGCACCACGTAATCGTGCAGCGTCTTCAGCTGCGTGAGCGTGAGCGAGTCGCTGGTGAGCACGTACTGATACAACTCGCCCATGGGCGTGGAGACGGGGCCCAGTGCCGGCTCGACACCGGGAGGCAGCGCCCCCTGGGCGTCGGAGAGCCGCTGCTGCACCAGCTGCCGGGCGAAATACACGTCGACGTCGTCGGGGAACGGCACCGTCACGAGCGAGAGGCCGAACTTGGATACCGACCGTACGCTCTGTGCCCCCGGCACCCCCATGAGGCTCGATTCGATGGGATACGTGACGAGACGTTCCACCTCTTCGGGCGCCATCCCCGGTGCCACGGTGATCACTTCGACCCGTGTCCCCGTGAGATCAGGGAAGGCATCGAACGGAATGTGCTGCAGCGCATACAGGCCGGCGGCCATGAGCGCGAGCGTAAAGCTCACGATCGTGCCACGGCGTTTCAGGGCGAAGTGAATGAGTGCTTTCACGGCTACTCCTCGCCGCCGCCGTCACGACGCTTGAGCAGTTCCGCCTTGGCGATGGCCGCGCCACGCACGACCACGGTCACGCCCTCCGGCACGCCGCCCAGCAGCTCCACACGGTCGGTGGTACGACGCCCCACGCGCACCGGGGTCGCGCGGATCTGCATCCCTTCACCACGCGCTTCCGCCACGAACACCACGGTATCGCCGTCCAGCGCCTGCACCGCACCGGCCGCCACCACCAGGGCCGGTGTGTCGCCGCGGCCGGCGATGTCGGCCTGCACGAACGTTTCCGCGCGCCCGGAGGTCCGCCCTTCGGGCTGAGCGATCACCTGCACGGTTCGCGTGAGCGTATCCACGATCGGCGCCACACGGACCACCCGCGCCGCGTACCGCTCCCCTGGTGCCTCGGTGAGCTGATACGACACCCGGGCGCCGGCCGTGATGCCCACGGCCTGCTGTTCCGGCAGATGCATCTCGATCTGCAACTTCGACGGATTTCCCACCGTCACCAGGGGGGTACCGGGGAGCACCACGGTGCCCGGCTGCGCCTCTCGTGCGGTCACCACACCGCCGATGGGCGTCCGGATGATCACGTCGTGCTCATCGGCGCCGGCTGGGAGGGGACCGAGTCCGGCGAGGTGCTCGACGAGCGCCCGGGCCCGATCACGTTCGGCGACGGCACGTTCGTAGTTGGACAGGGCCACGCGGCGCGCCACCTCGGCGCGCTCGAGCTCGGCCTTCGACATGGCCTTGTTGTCGAACAGCCGTTTGGCCCGCTCTGCCGCCGTGGCCGCCAGATCCCGCTCGGCCTCCATGGCGGTGACGTGGGCGGTACTCGCCGTGAGCGTGCTGCGCGCGTCCATGATTTCGTGACTGTGGATCATCACGAGCGCCTGCCCCGGCGCCACGCGATCGCCCACGCGCACGGTCACGTGCGTGATGCGTCCCTCGGTGATGGACCCGATCGTTTCAAGGCTGGACGGGTCGAGCTCGAGACGCCCCGGCACGGTGACCATGGCCTGCCACGGACGCATGCGGGCGGTATCGAGGGTGAAGCCGGCAATCTTCACCGCGTCGGCGGAGAGGGTGGCGGTGTCGAGCGCCGCCTCGGGCGCCGGCGTGACGGCGGGGGTGTCGGCGGTACCACCGCAAGCGATGAACAGCGGAGCGGCCAACAGGCACGCGGCAACGATTCGAAGGGCGATCATGTCAGCGTCCGGTGAGCTGCGGGGAGTAGATCGGGAGGTCCAGCGGGCTGTCGGCGTCGAGGCGGGCGCCGATCGCGCGCTCCAGTTCGAGACGTGCCATCCAGGCATCGGCCGCCCAGCGCAGATGCGCCTGTCGTGCATCGGCCGCGGCGCGTTCGGCCTCCAGCAGTTCGGTCAGCGTGGCGTGCCCTTCGCGATAGGAGAGACGGGCGATGCGCGCCACCTCGCGACCGCGCGCGTCGAAGGTGGCCGCCTCGGCGGCTGCGTGCTGCACCTGCTGATAGTTGGCCCATGCGCTCGCGGCCGCGGCGCTCACCGCGGCCCGCATGTCGTCTCGCAGTACCCGGGCCTCATTGTATTCGCCCGTGGCGCGCTGGCGCGCGCCGCTGTTGCGATTGAAGAGCGGCATGGGCATGGCGAGCCCGACCTGTCCGGTCATGAAGCCCCCCGTTTCCTTGGTGCCACCCTGCAACTGAACTTCACCGAACACGGCGCGGCGCTCCACGGCGAGCCGGCGCTGGGCCTCCTGGACGGCGGCCTCACGGGCCTGCAGTTCCGGGCGGGCAGACAGGGCCGCCCTGCGTGCCGCCACCGAATCGGGAGCCGTGGGAAGTGCCGGCGCCACCAGCGGCGTCGTCGCCGTGGCCTGCCCGTCCGGGAGCGCGAGCAGCCTCGCCAGCACGGCGTGCGCCTCGTTGGCGTCCTTGCGCGCGGCGACGAGTGCCACGCGAGCTCGGTCCGCTTCGAGCGCGGTGCGAAGCCCAACCGCCTCCGACACCTGCCCCTCCTTGAGTCGCTCGGCATCCACACGCGCAATCTCGCGCAGCGCCTCGACCTGTTCGGCGATGATGTCGGCGACGCCCTGCGACACCGTGGCGCGCATCCACGCGCGTGCCACCTCGAGGTCGGCGGTACGACGGTCAGCGACGGCCTCATGTGCCACACGATCGCGTCCGGCGGCGGCGGCCTGTCGCTGTGCGACCCGCTTCCCGGTCATGTCGAAGGGGAGATAGACGGTCGCGAAGATGTCCGGCTGCAGCGGACTGCCCAGATTCTCGCGCCGCCACTCGAGGCTGGGATTGGCCCACTGGTTCGTCTCGGTCACGCGACCGAGGCCGATCTGCCGGCGCGCATCGGCCACCTGCCGCAGGGGACCGGTCTGTCGGGCGAGTTGCATCGCGTCGGCCAGTCCGATCGACCGAGCCGTGCCATCCTGCGCACGCACGACGTTCGGAAGGGCGAGCATCAGGGAGCAGCCGAGTGCCACGTGGGGCACCATACGGGGAGTGAACATGGGGCCAAACTACGGCCCGATCATGAACGCCCCGTGAACGCCCGTGAGGTGCGTCACCTCCCCGTTCCATTCATGGCGCCGGCATCACACTTCCGCACGGCGCGAGAAGCAGGGACTGTCGGCACCGGATTTGGTCACAGCGAATTGTGTTGCGGACGCTAAAGTGGGCGCGGTCCGGAGCCGATCAATCAAGTGAGGCGAGAAACCTCTCGTTGAAGTCGTCCTCCAGCTCCTCGAGCCGTGCCCGTACCGACGCCTATGTATACCAACGCGGTGATCGACGCCGATCGCCAGGCCTCCGACCCACTCACGCTTCTCGTCCGCGTCTACGATCGTGCGATCCGCGCCTGCGAGAACTTCGACCAGCGCGGCGCCAACAGTGCTCTCGCGGTCCTGCGTGATGCGTTGGACCTCGAGTCGGCGGCGTCGCGTAGCTTCGACTCCCTCTACGCCTGGTGCGAGGAATGCGTGGAGCAGCGCGACTTCATGAGCGCGGCGCAGTGTCTGCGCACGCTGCGCGACGCGTGGAAGAAGGCCACGCGGGGCACCGAAGCGAGTGGCCGGGCGGGATGGGCGGACCTGCCGGTCTGCTGAACCGGCGCCCGGGCAGGGCGCGCGGAGCAACAGCGTAAGGGGTCAAGAGTAAAGGGGGAGAGAGAATGTCATCCCCGGCTCCTCGGGAGCCGCACGGTGAAGCGGGCCCCGCCCAATGGACTCTCCCCTACACTGATCGTGCCGCGATGCCGCTGCGTAATCCACGCGGCGATGGCAAGCCCGAGGCCACTCCCGTCGGCACGACGATGGCGCGCCTGCTCCCCGCGGTAGAAGCGATCGAAGATTCGCGCGCGCTCCTCCGGCGGTACCCCCGGACCACTGTCGTGCACTTCCAGCACCGCTTCGGCTCCGTCGGAGCGCACCGACAATTCCACGCGGCTGTCGGCGCCGTGGTCCGTGCGACCGTAGCGCAGCGCGTTGTCGACCAGCACCCCCACGAGCCGTGCCAGGAGTGTGGGATCGCCGGTGATCGGTGCCTCCTCGAGCATACCGAACTCCAGGTGTATGCCGAGCTGCTGCGCCTGCGGTTGCCACCGTGGCACTTCGTCGGCCGCGAGATCATCGAGAAACAGCGGACGCGCCCCGGTCAACTCATCGTCGAGCGTCGCGTCGGCGCGGGCGAGCTGCAGTAGTTCGTCGAGCTGATGCGACACGCCACGCAGCTCGGCGTCGAGAGCCCCGAGCAGCTGCGCCTGTTCGGCCGTGGTGGGCGATGCCCCGGCGCCCTGCAGCAGCGCGAGCTCCACCCGTGCCCGCATCCGGGCGATGGGCGTGCGAAGCTCGTGCGCCGCGTCGGCAAGAAACTGGCGCTGCTGCGTAAGCGCCCCATCGAGGCGATCGAGCAGGGCGTTGAATCGCTGGCCGAGGCGTCCAAGTTCATCGTCGGGGTTGGCCACCGGGAGGCGCGTTCCGCTCGCCGGCGCAATGCGCGCCGCAGCGGCGGCCATCTCGCCCACGGGGTGCAGCGTCCGCCCGGTGAGCCACCATCCGGCAAAGGCCGCAGCGATCACGAGCAGCGGAATACCGAACGCGAACCACCGATCGATGCGCCCCTGCAGCGCCAGCATGTTGGCCATGCTCGCATCGACCTCCACCTCCCATCCGGGCGCGAGATCGGGGTTGAGCGGAAAGCGGACCGAGTGCATGGGCGTGGCCAGCGCACGGCGCTGCACCGTGGCCGGCAGCCGCTTGCCCCGGAAGAGGCGGCCGTCGGGGTGGCGGTAGCGGATGATGCGATCTTCGAAGACCAGTTCATCGGCAATGTGGGTCAGCGTGGCTTCGATGGTCCGATACTCGTTCACCTCCGTCTTGAAGAACTGCGTCACCAGCCCGGCCGACGCGCGTACCGATTCCTCGAACTCGCGTTCGAGCGTGGCCCGCAGGGCGAAGCGCAGGGCCGCGGCGGCACTCACGAGCACGAGGAGCAGCGTGGTCGCGTAGAGCACCGTGAAGCGCAACCGGATGCGCGGGCGGCTGCGTTCAGGCACGCGGAGCCGCCAGCCGATAGCCGGCGCCACGAATGGTACGGAGCAGCGGGACCTCGTCGTCGCCATCGATCTTGCGACGCAGCCGCGCGATGTAGACGTCGATCACATTGCTCATCGGGTCGAAATTGTCGTCCCAGGCATGTTCGCCGATGTACTCCCGGGTAAGCACCCGTCCGGCACTTCGCATGAGCACCTCGAGCACCGCGAACTCCTTGGTGGTAAGCGCGATCGGGCGCGCCCCCCGTTTCGCTTCCCGGGTGGCGGGATCGAGAACCAGATCCGCCACGCGAAGCACCACGGGTGCGGCGGTATCCGGGCGGCGCAGCAGCGCGCGCAGGCGCGCCACGAGTTCACCGAGTGCGTACGGCTTCACGAGGTAGTCGTCGGCCCCCAGATCCAGCCCGGCGATACGATCGTCCACGCCATCCCGGGCGGTGGCCATGAGGATGCGTGGCGCAGGCACCCGCTGACGCAACATGGTGCACAGTACGAACCCGTCGTCGTCAGGGAGACGCACGTCGAGCACCACCGCATCGTATGGGCTAACGGCGGCCAGTTCACGAGCCATCTTTCCCGTGCCGGCAGGATCCACGGCAAACCCCGACGCGCGGAGATAGGCCGTTGCGCTTTCGCGCAACGTGTCGTCGTCTTCCACGAGCAGCACACGCATCCCGGTAATCTATGGTGCGGGACGACCGATCGATGGAGACAGGTGAATGAGCAGGTTCGAGCTCCCCGACAACGGCATCCCGATCGACTCCACCGGTCCGCACGGCGCCGTGCCGCGCATCGGCGTGGTCATGGGGGGCGGCGCACTCAAGGGCCTTGCGCACGTGGGGGCGCTCCGCGCCATCCGCGAGGCGGGAATCACGCCGTCGCTCTACGCCGGATCGAGCATCGGGGCGCTCGTCGCCGCCGCCGCCGCGAGCGGGCGGTCCCCGGAGGAACTCACCGAGCGCGCGCTCCGCTTCAAGCGCCGGGACCTGTTCCGCATCAATCACATGGGGATGCTTATGGAGCGCCTGCTGTCGCCCTCCATCTACCTCGAAGCGCCCCTGCGCAACGTCTGCCACGAGTTGGTGAACGACGGCACCTTCGAGTCGTTCCCCACCCCGCTCATGGTGTCGGCGGTGGACCTCGAGCGTGGGCTGCCGGTGGTGTTCGGCCGCCCCGGGTTCCGCAACGCGCGGGTGCGTGACGCGGTCTATGCCTCGTGCGCACTTCCGGGGTTCTTCCCGCCGGGGGTGGTGGGCGACCGGGTCTGTGTGGACGGCGGCACCATGGACAACCTGCCGGTCAGTGTGGCCGGGCTCGACGTGGACGCCCTGATCGCCATCGACGTGGGGATTGCCGACGTCCCGCACGTGGCGGGCGTGGCCGACCAGGGGTTCGCCACGATCTTCATGCGTGCCGCCACCATGATGATGCACGAGATGCAGCAGGCCTCCCTCGCGCGCTGGATGGGCCCGCCGATGCTGCTCGTGCGCCCCAAGGTGTCACACATCGGCTGGTTTTCCTTTTCGCACGCGGAGCAGCTGCTGCAGCTGGGGTACGACTCCACGCGCGAGGCGCTCACGCACCTGCTGGACGCGCTCGCTGCGCCGGGGGGCATCCATCCGCGCCGGCAAATGGAAATCACCGTGGACCGTGAGCGCTGCACCGGCTGCGGGCTCTGCGCGGCACACCATCCGTCGCTCATGGCGCTCGATCGGATGCGGCGGGCGTACCCGTTGCAGCCCGTCCACGATTTCTCGCCGGCCGACGCCGCCTTCACCGGATGCTGCCCCACCCAGGCGATCGGGGTGTCGCCGATCATCACCAGCGACCCGGTCGCCGCCGAACTGGCCCAGCGGGGGTAGACCCGCAGGGGTCGGCCGCAGGGGTCGGCCGCACCGGGTCGACCGCACCGGGTCCCGACGGAACAGGCCCGACGGCAGGGCCCGCCGTGTGCAGCCGAGGCAACGGATCCCGGCGGGTTGTTCCCTTGCCGCGTGCAGCCCCCGATATTTCCCCTCAGCCTCGTCGGTACCGGGTATCCCCGAGTGGGGACATTACGGCGCGATGAGTGGCTCCGTTCCGGACGCGCGTGGCCGCCCGTGGGGTGGTGCGCGCAGGACACTCCCCTTCATGTCGCATCCCAATTCGTTCGGCAGCCGCGCCACCCTGCAGGTGGGCGACCGTCAGTACGCGTACTTCCGCCTCGATGCCCTCGACGGCCTCGCCGGAAGCACGGCCCGCACGCTCCCCTTCTCGCTGCGCGTGCTCCTCGAGAACCTGCTGCGCGGCGAAGACGACGCCTTCGTGAAGAAGAGCGACGTCGAGGCGCTCGCGCGATGGGACGTCAGGGCACCGGTCGACAAGGAAATCGCCTTTCGCACGGCGCGCGTGCTGCTTCAGGACTTCACCGGCGTACCCTGCGTGGTGGACCTCGCCGCGATGCGCGACGCCATGGTCGCCCTCGGTGGTGACCCGACGAAGATCAATCCGCTGCAGCCCGTCGATCTCGTGATCGATCACTCGGTGCAGGTCGATGAATACGGCACCGAAGCCGCCCTGCTGCTCAACACCGAGCTCGAGTTCGAGCGCAACGGCGAACGCTACCAGTTCCTCAAGTGGGGCCAGACCGCGCTCCGCAACTTCCGCGCGGTCCCGCCGGGCACCGGCATCTGCCACCAGGTGAATCTCGAGTACCTCGCGCAGGTGGTGTTCACGGCGCAGGAGAACGGCGAAACGCTCGCCTACTGCGATTCGCTCGTGGGCACCGACTCGCACACCACGATGATCAACGGCCTCGGCGTGCTCGGCTGGGGCGTGGGCGGCATCGAAGCCGAAGCGGCCATGCTGGGGCAGCCGGTGAGCATGCTCATCCCCGAAGTCATCGGCTTCAAGCTGCACGGCAAGCTCCCCGCAGGCACCACGGCCACCGACCTCGTGCTCACCTGCACCGAGATGCTCCGCAAGAAGAAGGTCGTGGGCAAGTTCGTGGAGTT
>CAZNZG010000097.1:0-2736 GCA_964577455.1 uncultured Gemmatimonas sp.
TGCTGTCGGCCTCCGCGAGTGGGTGAGCTCCCGTCGTGACGGAGCTGTTCGCCGCCCTCGTGCCACTCGTCCCCCTCGCGCTCCTCGCTGGCGTGGTGGGGCTCGACGTGGTGAGCTTTCCGCAGGCGATGATCTCGCGGCCCATCGTGGGCGCCACCCTCGGCGGCGCCTTCTTGGGCGCCCCTGAGGCGGGGCTGGTGTGCGGGACGGCACTCGAGTGTCTGGCGCTCGAGGCGCTGCCCGTCGGTGCGTCGCGCTACCCGGAATGGGGCAGTGCCTCGGTCGTCGCGGGCGCCGTGGCGGCCGTGGGCGCCACCCATTCCTCTTTCCCCGACGTGGGGGCGTTTGCGGTGGCCGTGCTCGTGGGCATCGTGACCGCGTGGATCGGTGGCTGGACCATGGTGAAGCACCGGCAGCTCATCGCCCGCTTCGCCCGGCCACGGCTCGATCAACTCGCGGCAGGTTCGCGCAATACCGTCGTGGGGCTGCAGGTGTTCGGCATGACGCTCGATCTCGTGCGCGGCGGCGTGCTGGGGGGGCTCATGTATCTCCTCGCGAACCCCGTGGCCGAGGTGGTCAACGCCCGCTGGACGGTCGGTGAAGACCTTTCGCGTGCGGTGATCGTGACCTGTGTGGCCGCGGTCGCCGCCGCCGCGGTCTGGAAGGACTTTCACGCCATCAGTGGCACGCGCCGACTGTTCGTGGCGTCGCTGGCGGTGGGCACCCTGCTGGTGGTGGCCGGTGCCTGAGACAGGACTCAACAACCCGGCGCTGCGCACCGATACGGTGAGCATGCCGGTCGCCGGCGTCCCTGAGGGCCTGCCGCTTCCGCCACTGCTGCGCGCCTCCATGCTGCTGCGCTGCATGGCGATCCAGGGGTCGTGGAACTACGAGATCCTCGTGGGCAATGGCGTGGGATTCTGCGTGGAGCCCGCACTCCGTCAGCTGCCCGGTGGGCCCGATGGCCAGCCGTACAAGGAGGCGCTGGCGCGACAGTCGGTGTACTTCAACGCGCACCCCTATCTCGCCGCCCTCGCCATCGGCGCCCTCGCCCGCGCCGAAGTGGAGCAGGTGGCCCCGGTACGCATCGAACGGTTCCGCACCGCCCTCTGCGGGCCGCTCGGCAGCGTGGGGGACCGGCTGGTCTGGGCCGCCTGGCTGCCAGCCTGCTCCCTCGTGGCGCTGCTCCTGTTCGGTTTCGGGTGGTCCCCGCTTGGAGTCGTGGTGGGGTTCCTCTTACTGTACAACCTTGGGCATCTGGGGCTCCGCGACTGGGGACTTCGCAACGGCTGGAAACACGGCCTGCGCGTCGCCACGGCGCTCGGGCATCCGGTGCTCCAGCACGGACCGCGCTACATTGGTCGGGTATCCGCGGTGCTGGGCGGTCTGGCGCTGCCATTGGCGGTGCACCGGGCCATCGGCGGGCAACCGCCATTGTCTCCCAGTCCCATGGGGGTGGCGATCGCTACCCCCGTGCTTGCCGTACTCCTCGTGCGACTGCAGGGCCGTGCCGAGGGATGGCGCGTCGTTCTGCTCTTGCTCGCGGCCTTCGTCCTCTACTCGGTGGTGCGTTGATGGCTGAACGATCCGTTCAAATCGTGAACAAGCATGGATTGCATGCGCGTCCGGCGGCCGAAATGGTCAAGGCCGCGTCGCGGTTCAAGAGCGACATCACCATCTCGCGCGACGACCTCGAGGTGAACGGCAAGAGCATCATGGGCGTCATGATGCTGGCCGCCGAGTACGGCGCCTCCATCACCCTCCGTGCGAACGGCCCCGACGCCGAGGACGCGCTCGACGCCCTCTCGGCGCTCGTCGCCTCGCGCTTCGGAGAGAGCTGAGTGCAGTCGGTCCTCCGCGGCATTCCCGCGTCGCCGGGGATCGTCGTGGGACCGGTGCACCTTCTGCGGTGGGAGGTGCCCGAGGTCCGGCATCGTGTCATCGACGATGCGGCCATCGTTGGCGAGATCGACCGCTTCGCCGCGGCGCTCGAGCGCGCGCGTGAACGATTGCGTCACCTGCGGGCCCGCGCCGAATTGCACGCGGGCCCCGAGGAGGCTGCCATCTTCGATGTGCAGCTCTCGATTCTCGACGACAACGAACTGACCAACGCCACCACCGCGCTCATTCGTCAGAACCTTGGCGCGGAGAAGGCGTTCGACATCGTGTTGCTGGAATGGCGCGCGCACTTCGCGCGCTCGAGCGCCCCCATGCTGCGCGAAAAGGTCGGGGATCTCACCGACGTGCACATTCGCGTGCTCTCGATCCTGCTCGATCTGCCGGATCACGATCCGGTCGACGTGCCGCGCGGCAGCAACACGATCCTCGTCACACACGACCTCACGCCGTCGCTCACGATGCAGCTCGATCGCGAGTGCATCGCCGCGATCGCCACCGAGGCCGGTACCGCCACGGCACACGTGGCCATCCTCGCGCGCTCGCTGGGGCTTCCCGCCGTCGTGGGGCTCCGCCAGGCGCTGACCGCGCTGCACGGCGGCGAGATCGCCATCCTCGATGGGGCCGAAGGAACGATGGTGATCGCGCCGTCCGAGCACGAAGTCGAGGAAGCGCGCCAGCGCGTGGCGGAAGAGGAGGGACGCGCCGATGTGCTGCGCGAACTCGCCCACAGCGAGCCGGTCACCCGTGACGGTGTGCGCGTGGTCGTGCGCGCGATTGTGGACATCCCCGACGAGGCGGAACTGGGCGCTTCCAGCGGCGCCGAGGGGGTGGGGCTCA
>CAZNZG010000097.1:2746-3387 GCA_964577455.1 uncultured Gemmatimonas sp.
CTCATGCGCACCGAGTTCCTCGTGGTGGGGCGCGCCAGCATGCCCGATGAGGAAGAGCAGTACCGCGCCTACAAGCGCGTGGTGCAGGCCTTCGGGGGGCGCGCCGTCATCATCCGCACCTACGACGTGGGCGGCGACAAGCTGCCCGTGGGCGGCTTCCCGCACGAGGCCAATCCGTTTCTCGGGTGGCGCGCCATCCGCATGTGCCTCGACGAGAGTGAACTCTTCAAGGTGCAACTGCGGGCCCTGCTGCGCGCCGCGGTGCACGGCGACCTGCGCATCATGCTGCCGCTGGTCGTTACGGTCGACGAGGTGCGGGAAACTCGTCAGCTGATCAGCGAATGCGTGGCGGAACTTTCGGCGAGGCATGTGCCGTTCCGCGACGATGTGCCCCTCGGCGTGATGGTGGAAACGCCCGCCGCGGCCGTGGCCTGCGACACGCTCGTGCGCGACGTGGACTTCTTCAGCATCGGCTCGAACGATCTGGTGCAGTACATGCTGGCCGTGGACCGTGGCAACGCCAACCTCGCCCCTCGGTACACGCCCTTCCATCCCGCCGTGCTGCGGCTCATGTCGCAGGTGCAGGCCACCGGTGCCGCCCACGGCATCGGCGCTCATCTCGCCCGACGGGCCGCTGACGC
>CAZNZG010000097.1:3397-12076 GCA_964577455.1 uncultured Gemmatimonas sp.
GGCATCGACGTGTGCGTGTGCGGCGAAATGGCCTCGCAGCCCCTGTCGGTGTTCGCGCTGCTGGGGCTCGGGCTGCGTCAGCTCAGCGTGGCCCCGCGCGCCGTGGCCGACGTGAAGCGCATCATTCGCGGCGTCAGCGCCGAGGCGGCAGCCGATGCTGCCAAGGCGGCCATGGCCGCCAGTACCGCACGGGAGGCGGAAATCCTCCTCCGTCGTCGACTCCGGGCCGAACTCGGATAGCGTGCGGTGTGAAGTAGTTGTGAAGCCTGTCAATTCGAACTAGTCTACGCCAGTCAACTGGACCCTTTACCAAGAGCGTTGCGTGGCCGATCGTCACCTATTCACGTCGGAGTCCGTCACCGAGGGACATCCGGACAAGATCGCGGACCAGATCTCCGATGCCGTCCTCGATGCCATCCTGACCGAAGATCCCGCGGCGCGCGTGGCCTGCGAAACGCTCGTCACCACGGGCCTCGCGGTCATCGCCGGTGAGATCACCACGTCGGCGTACGTGCATCTCCCCGACATCGTCCGCAAGACGATCGAGGGGATCGGGTACAACGACGCCAACTTCGGCTTCGACTCGAAGACCTGCGCGGTGATGAGCACGATCGACCGCCAGTCGCCCGACATCGCACAGGGCGTGGACACTGGCGGTGCCGGTGACCAGGGCATGATGTTCGGCTACGCGACCGACGAAACGCCGGAGCTCATGCCGCTCCCGATCCAGCTGGCGCACGCCCTGACGCACCAGCTGTCGGTGCTTCGCAAAGACGGCACCCACCCGTGGCTCCGCCCCGACGGCAAGGCGCAGGTGAGCGTGGTCTACGAGGACAACCGCCCCGTGGCCGTCGACACGGTCGTGATCTCCACGCAGCACGACGAGAAGGTCTCCAACACCAAGCTGCGTCGCGCCATCCTCGACGACGTCATTCATGCCACCATTCCGGCCGAGTTCATCGGCCGTCGCATGAAGACGCACATCAACCCCACCGGTCGCTTCGTGATCGGCGGACCCCAGGGCGACGCCGGCCTCACCGGCCGCAAGATCATCGTCGACACCTACGGCGGCATGGGCCGTCATGGCGGCGGGGCCTTCAGCGGCAAGGATCCGTCCAAGGTCGATCGCTCGGCATGCTACGCGGCCCGCTGGGTGGCCAAGAACATCGTCGCGGCCAAGCTCGCCCGTCGCTGCGAGGTGCAGGTGGCCTACGCCATCGGCGTGGCCCAGCCGGTGTCGGTGTACGTGCAGACGTTCGGCACGGGCGCCGTGCCCGACCGTGTGATCGAAGCGGCGGTCAACGAGGTGTTCGACCTCACGCCGCGCGGGATCTCCAAGGCGCTCGATCTGCGCAAGCCGATCTATCAGGCCACGGCCGCCTACGGGCACTTCGGCCGCAAGTCGGAAACCGTCGGCCGCGGCAAGTCGGCGCGCACGACCTTCACGTGGGAACGCACCGACCGCGTCGCCGCGCTCAAGAAGGCCATCAAGTAACTCGCGGTATCCCCGAGCCGACCGCCCGAGCGCCGCTGCATGATCCATGCATCGTGGCGCACCGGACGGTCGGTTCGGTGTATCAGTCCCTGTCTCGGCAGCGTCGCGGCTGCCCCGTTCGGCAGGGCGATCGTCGCCCCCACCCGGAGAGTGTGAAATGGTGGAAGTCACCGTGGCCCGGCTCGGCCTCGACAGTGCGACGAATTCCTACGTGGTCATCCTGCGCGAGAAGGGGGGGCGGCGCCTGTTGCCCATCTGGATCGGGCAGCCCGAGGCCGAGTCGATCGTGATGCAGATGAACCAGGTGAAGCGCGAGCGCCCGCTCACGCACGATCTCTGCAAGACGCTCATCACCGGGCTCGGCGGCACCCTCCGCCGTGTCAACATCACGCGCGTGCAGAAGAACACCTACTTCGCGGCCTTGCACCTCGAGGGGCCGAAGGGGCTCGTGGAGGTCGACGCACGCCCCTCCGACAGCATCGCCATTGCCCTGCGCCTCGCGGCGCCGATCTTCGCCCCGGAAACCCTGCTGACCACCATCGAGATGGACGGCGATGATGACGAGGAGACCGGCCACGGCGGCGAGTCGGCGGAGCAGGAACTGAGCGCCGAGCAGCTCAAGGCGTATCTTGAGAATCTTCGTCCGGAAGACTTCGGTAAATTCACGCCGTAGCCGGAGTCCCCTCGTTCGCCCCCGCTTGCCTTTCACGATGCCTAGTACGTCTTCCCGCCGCCCCTCCACGAAGTCGCCGCTGCTCTCCCTCGTGGCCGCCGCTGCCATGGCCATGGCTGCTGTCGTGGCGATGCCCACGGGGGTCGATGCCCAGTCCGGCGAACGCACCGTGGCGGGCCGTGTGCGCCGCCCCGTGGCCGACGGCGGCGACAGTACGGGCATGGGCGCCGCAGCCAACGTGTGGGTGACCCTGCATCGGGTGGGGAAGGACACCGCCGGTCCCATCGACTCCGTGCGGAGTGACGCCAAGGGCAGTTACCGCTTCCGCTACAAGCCGTTCGGCACCGGCGATGCGGTGTACTTCGCCTCGACCACATACGGGGGCATCGCGTACTTCACGGCGCCGCTCAAGTCGGTCAACGCCGCCGCCGACGAAACCGAGATCACCGTCTTCGATACCACCTCGACGACGTTCCCCATGTCGGTGAAGGGACGGCACCTCATCGTCAGCAAGGCCGATAGCAGCAACATGCGCACGGTGGTCGAGGTGTTCGAACTGTCCAATGACAGCCTCGTGACGCTCGTGGCCAGCGAATCGCAGAACGCCGCGCCCACGTGGAGCGTGGCCATCCCTGCGGCAGCCCAGGACGTGCGCGCCAACGAAGGGGAGATCTCGCCCGACGCGTTCGCCGCGCAGAACGGCCGCGTGTCCGTGTTTGCCCCCATCGCGCCGGGAGTGAAGCAGGTGGCGTTCTCCTACAAGATCCCCGACAGCAGCTTCCCGCTGCGGGTGCGCGCCGAAGCCGGCGCTGTGGTCTTCGAGGTGCTGGTCGAGGAACCGCAGGGGAAGGTGCAGGGGCAGGGTTTCACGGCGGTCGATCCCGTCACGCTCGAAGGGCGCAACTTCCGCCGTTTCCTCTCGCAGGACGTGAAGCCCGATGCCGAGCTGGTGGTGGACGTGCCTGCAGGCGGTGGCAGCGGTCGCAATCTCTACATCGCCGGACTCCTCGTGGCGGTGGGGTTCCTCATGATGCTCGCGCTCACGCGCTCCATGCAGCGCGCGGCCAGCAAGCGCGGCAACACGCTCCCCACGCTGCGGCCGCGCGAACCCGAGGCGCCGCTGGCTGATCGACTGGCGCAGGAAATCGCCGCCCTCGACGCCACCTATGCACGGCAGGAGCAACCGTCACCCTCCGTCCAGACGGCGTACGAAACGCGGCGGGCGGAGCTCAAGGCCGCTCTTGCCGAGGCGCTTGCCGAAGTCCCCGTTGGACGGTAGGTTCGGACTGTCGCACACTGTTGTGCGATGACAACTGATTTTCGAGCGCGGGACACGGAAGCCGGTGCAATGCCGGCGCGGCCCCGCCACTGTAACGGGCTCTGACAGCGACTGTCAGCAGCGCCTCTCGAAGCACCACTGATCCGCTGGATCGGGAAGGTGAGAGGCGTGGCCCGGAGCCAGGAGACGACCCGCGCTCTTTCTTTGACGAAGACCCTCGAGGGGGGGCTCGTGCAAACGTGACGGCGGATCGTGCAGGTCTGTCGTGTCACGCGTGCTCGGGCGTCTTCTCGTGGGAGAGGATGCCCGTTCGTGTTTCCTCACCCACGATTGGTACGCCGTGCTCGCTGGTGCCTGCTGCCGTGGTTCGGCAGCGCGCTCGTGGCGTGCACCGATACCAACCGCCATCGTGAACCGGCGCCGCCACCGGGCGTCGCGTCATCCGTGCGTGTGGAGGCTCCGGCCGACACCGACGACTTCGGCGTGCCGTTGCCCACCGACGCACGCTTTGCTGCGCGCGTGGTGTCGCTCAATCCCGCGGCCACCGAAGCGATCTTCGCCATTGGCGCGCAGCAGCGTCTCGTGGGGCGATCACGATGGGACGCCCATCCCGCTCAGGTCTCCACCGTCCCGGCGCTCGGGGACGGCATTCGCCCTGCCGTCGAGCCGATTCTCGCGGCGCGCCCCACGCTCGTCATCCTCTACGCCACCGCAGAAAATCGGCCCGCCGCTGAGGCGCTCACGCGTGCCGGCATCCGCGTGATGGCGCTCCGCGTGGATCGCATTGCCCAGTTCCACGCCCAACTGCGCGCGCTGGGTATCGCCATGGGGGCCGAGGCGCAGGCCCGGGTGGTTAGTGACACCGTGCAGGCCACGCTCGATGCCGTTCGTCGGGTGACCGCCCGGCTGAAAGCGCGGCCGCGGGTGGTCTGGCCCGTGTGGGGCACACCACCGCTCGTCATCGGCGCCGGCAGCTACATGCACGAACTGCTCGAGATCGCAGGCGCCGCCAACGTCTTCGCCGACAATCCGCAGCCGTCACCGTCGGTGGGGATCGAAGAGATCGTCGCGCGGGCGCCGGAGTTCGTGGTCACGAGTGAGAAGCGTGCGGCGGAACTGGTCCGCGATGAGCTCTGGAGTGCCGTCCCCGCCATTCGCGCCCGCCGCTTCGTACTCGAGGACCCCGCCGTGACCGGCCGCCCGTCGGTGGTACTCGGTATGGCAGCCGTTCAGCTGGCGCGGGCGCTCCACCCGTCGCTTGCCGACTCCCTGCCGCGGCCATGACCATGATGGCGTCGCGTACCGCTGCCGACCGACCTGCACGCGCCTCGGGGGCGCTCGCATGGTGGTGCGGGGGGCTCCTGCTCCTGCTCGTGTTCGTGCTGGGAACCAGCCTCGGCGCCGTCTCGCTGCCCTTCGGCACGGTGCTCGATGCCCTGCGCGGCGTGGGCGATGATGGCATCGTGACGATCGTGCGTGATCTCCGCGTACCGCGCGTGTTGCTCGCGGCTTGCGTGGGCGCGGGGCTCGCCGTGAGTGGCGGCGCGCTGCAGGGCACCATGCGCAATCCGCTGGCGGAGCCGTATCTGCTCGGCGTATCGGGGGGCGCGGCCGTGGGCGCCGTCACCGCCATGGCGTTCGGTGTGGCGACACCGCTCTGGGTCACCGCCTGCGCCTTCGGCGGTGCGGCGGCCGCGACCCTGCTCGTGAGTGCGATCGCACGCATCGCCGGTGGAAGTGGCGACACACGCCTGCTGCTCATGGCTGGTGTTGTAGTGGGGGCGTTTGCCAATGCGGCCATTCTCGTGGCGCTGGCCGACGCGCCGCCGGAGCGTTTGCGTGGTGCGCTGTGGTGGATGATGGGCAGTGCCGCCGATGCGAGTTGGGGGAGCGTGGCGCGTGCGGCCACGGCACTCGTGCTGCTCGGTGGTGCGCTGGTGTGGAAGGCGCGTGATCTCGATGTGCTCGCCCTCGGCGCCGAACCGGCCGCCGCACTCGGCGTGGATGTCGATCGCGCAACGCAGCGAACCTTTCTCGTGGCCAGCTGGCTTGCCGCCGCCACGGTGGCGGCGGCGGGGCTGGTGGGGTTCGTTGGACTTGTCGTGCCCAACCTCGCGCGTGCCCTCGGCGCGCGACAGCATCGGCCCATGCTGCTGCTCTCGGCTTTGTATGGGGCCGTGCTGCTGGTTGCCGCCGACTTGCTGGCGCGCACCGTACGCGCGCCGGCCGAGTTGCCGCTCGGAGCGGTTACGGCACTGGTGGGCGTGCCGTTCTTCCTGTCGCGGCTGCGCCGGGTGGCGCCGTGACGGGATCGCGTGGTGCGACCCTCGCCTTCGACGGCCTCATCGTGCGCTATCCGTCGCGCGCGCGTGCAGCGTTGAACGATGTATCACTCACTGCGAAGCCGGGGTGCATCACGGCCGTGGTGGGGCCAAATGGGAGTGGCAAGAGCAGCCTTGTGCGCACTCTGCTGCGTCGCGTGCCGCTGCAGGCCGGGCGCATCAGCCTCGACGGATCCGACATCGCTCCGCTGGATGCCCGTGCCCTCGCACAGCAGGTGGCCATCGTGCCGCAGCGCGAAGAGCCGATCATGCCGCTCTCCGTGCAGGAGTTCGTGATGCTGGGCCGGCATCCCCGTCGTGGCGCGTTCGGCGCGCCGTCGGCGAACGACCAACAGCAGGTCGAGCTGGCGCTCTCGCGGGCTGGCATCGCCGAGGCGATCGGGCGCACCACCGACTCCCTTTCGGGCGGCGAATGGCAGCGTGTACGCATCGCGCGCGCCCTCGCGCAGGACACGCCGGTCCTGGTGCTCGACGAGCCCACCACCTTCCTAGATATCGCCCACGAAATGGCGGTCTTCGAGCTGGTCGACGCGCTCGCGCGCGAAGGGCGAACGGTGCTGCTGGTCAGTCATCAGCTCAATCTCGTGGCGCGCTTCGCGGACCACATCGTGCTGCTGCATGAAGGGCGGGTGGCGGCATCCGGAACGACCGACGACGTGATGCGGGGGGACATTCTCGAAACCGTCTATGACTGGCCACTCGTGGTCACGCGCGATCCTGCCGTTGGCGCCCCCTCGCTGCTGCCGCTGCGCAGTCGTGGTACACGAGGGCGTTCCGCGTGACGTGCTCCTCGCGCTTGCGTGTCTGCGGACTGCGCGCAACGCGTGTGGCCATGGTGGCATGCCTGGCGACGCTCAGTGCGGCATTCGTGCTGGTGCCGACACTCGTCGCGCAGCAGAGGCCCGGTGCGTCGAGCGCGCGAGCGATTTCGGGGGCTCAGCAGGGCGACACGGTAGTGCTGTGTGTGCGCGAGGCCACCACCGATGCGCCCATCGTCGGTGGAACGCTGCGCCTGCTGCCGAGCGGCGCCGTGCGTCGTGCGCGGGGCGACTGCGAAACACTGATGCCGGCCGCCGATACCGCGGTGGTGGTGACACGATTGCCATACGTGTCGGTCACCGTGTCACTGCGTGATCGCCAGCGCCGCCTCACGGTGTATCTGCAGTCACGCGTGGCGTCCACCACGCTGCTTCCAGCGCAACGCGTGACCGCCGAGCGCAGTGCGACTCCGTTGGTGGGGCGAACCGAGGCCTCGCTGACCGCGGATGAGGCGCGCGTACGCGGCGTGACCGGGATGAACGGGCTGTTCACCCAGCTGCCGTACACCGCGCTGCGATCTGCCCGTGGGGAAAGTGGCCTCTCGCTGCGTGGCGCCCGGCGCGAGCAGGTGGTCGTCACCCTCGACGGGTTGCCGCTCAACGATCCCGCCACCGGGCTTGCCGATGTCTCCGACGTCCCGCTCGTGGCGGTGCAGTCGGCGGTGGTGGCGCCCGGCAGCGATCCCGTGGGGGCGGGCCTCGGCGCCACGGGTGGGGTGCTGGCGCTCACCACGGCGTCGCGGCGACTGGTCTCCCTTCACAGTGGCGCCTTCGGGGCGCTCGGGGTCGAAGGAGGATGGTCGGGGCAGGGGCTCGGTGCACGGTGGCATGCGGCGCTCGCGCATCGATCGGCGCAGAACGACTTTCGTTTCGTGAACGACGCCGGCGTGGCACCCGTCGCCGAAACACGGACCAACAATGACGAACAGCGCACCGCCCTCACGCTCGGTGCGATCAGTGACCGGATGCAGGTCACCGTGCTGGCGTCCACCGGAGAGCGCGGGATGGTGGGCGCCGCCAATGTGCGAGCGTACGATGCCGATCGATCGCGCACGACGCGCGTGAACGTGCGGACACAGGCATCCGTGGGGAGCACGGTGGCGGTGGCCGGTGTCCGTTGGTTCGAGCTTGGGTATCGCGATCCCACGAGGCCGGCGCTCGATACTCGCGCCCGGGCATGGGCCGCCGATGTCGAATGGAAGGGACGTGCTCCGCTGGGCGTCTGGCGCAGTGGGGCCGGTGCTGATGGACTCACCGGTACGGGCGGCGTGCAGCAGCGTCGTTTACGAGGCTTCGCCGCGTGGGCGTGGGAACGACTCGCGCGCCAGGAGGCGCATCCGGACGCGCGGCTCGATGCGGATGTGGGCGTGCGTGCCGACGTCGTCGAACGTTCCGGCGTACAGCCGACGGTGGGCGTCGGGGCATCGTGGCGGATCACCGGCACGCGCGCCGGCAGTCATCTGCGGTTGGCGTCTCGGGCAGCGCAGGCCGTGCGGGTCCCGACGCTGTATGACCTCTACTTCTCGTCGCCACAGCGCCTCGCCGTGCGCGCGCTCAGTCCGGAACGTGTCACGCTCGATGCGTCGATCGCGGTGCAGGGTGCCGTGCAGCACACGCGCGGCCGCATTACGGGCGAGGTGGCGGCAGTCTCCCGCGATGTACGTGATGCCATCATCTGGTTTCCCGGCAACTTCGGGTGGAGCCCCGCCAATGTGGGCCGGGAGCGACTGCGAGGAATGGAGAGCCGCGTTGATCTCGCCTTCAGCACCCTTACCGCAGGTGTGTGGGGCACATGGTACGAGTCGTCGCTGTTGAGCGGCGGACTCACCATCCCCACGCCATATGTGCCGCGGGCGAGCGGTGGCGCGCAGCTGCAGTGGCGGCTCGGTGCCGACGCCCGCTCTGCCGTCAGTGGCAATCTTCGTGTGCAGGGACGCCGTCCCTTCACGGCAGGACCGCGCAACCCACTCTTCGAGCTGCCCGCCGTGCGCGTGCTCGATGTGGCACTGTCGCGGCGCATTACGGTCGCGCAGGTCGATGCACTCGTGTCCACGGGTGTCGACAATGTCACC
>CAZNZG010000098.1:0-7274 GCA_964577455.1 uncultured Gemmatimonas sp.
CATCCTGTTCATCTGCGGCGGCGCCTTCGACGGGCTCGAGAAGATCATCGAGGCGCGTACGGGTCGCCGTCAGCTCGGCTTCGACACCAAGAAGCCGACGGACAGCAAGGTGGTCTCCATCAAGCAGACCACGCCCAAGACGCCGTTCGCCGAGGTCGAGCCGGACGACCTGCTCCGCTTCGGTATCATCCCTGAACTCGTGGGCCGTCTGCCCGTGTGCGTGCCGCTCGAGGCACTCGACGAAGACGCGCTCGTGAGCATCCTCAAGGAACCGAAGAACGCGCTGACCAAGCAGTACCAGCGCCTCTTCGACCTCGAGGACGTGAAGATCACGTTCGAGGAATCGGCGCTGCGCGCCGTGGCCGCCAAGGCCCTCAAGCGTGGCACCGGGGCGCGCGGCCTGCGCGCCATCCTCGAGGAGACGCTCCTCGACACCATGTTCGAACTGCCCACCCGCGACGATGTCGTGGAGGTGAAGGTGACCGAGGCTGCGGTGCAGCACGGTGGCCCTCCCCTCCTCGAAATCGCGCCCAAGCGGCAGAAGAAGGAAGCCTGAGCACGAACCGCACTTCGAGGACCGGCAGCCACAAGCTGCCGGTCCTTCCGCTTCGCGACGTGGTGTTGTTCCCCCACGTGGCCATGCCGCTCCTCATCGGTCGCGAGGCCTCGCTCGCCGCGGTCACCGCGGCGCTCGACGGCAATCGCGAGATCCTGCTGGTCACGCAGCGCAACGCCGACGTGAACATCCCGGCCCCCGGCGATCTCTATCGCATCGGTGTCCGGGCGCGCGTGCAGCAGGCATCGCGCGTGTCCAATGGCACCACGAAGATCCTCGTGGACGGCCTCGAACGCGTGAAGGTCTCCCGCTACGGCACGGTGAAGGCGCTGGCGCGCACCAAGGGCGCCAAGGCCGGCACGTTGCTCGAGGCGCGCGTGGACCCGCTCCCCTTCAAGCGGCTGCGCAGCAGCGGAGGACAGAGCGCCGAGAACACGCACGCCCGGATCCGCCATGCCCTCGGGTTGTTCGAGGAGTACACGGGGATGCACCGCCGGCTGCCGCCGGAAGTGGTGGGATTGCTGCAGGGGCTCGACAGCGAGGAGCGCATTGCCTTCGGGATCGCGGCACACCTCCAGATTCCCATCGAGCAGCGGCAGGCCATGCTTGGCGCGCCGTCGCTCGCCGACCTCGCGTCGCAGCTGGTCACGGTGCTGGGAGCCGAGCTCGAACTCCTCAAGCTCGAGCGCAAGATCGACGAGCAGGTCCGCGGCTCGCTCTTCCAGAACCAGCGCGAGTTCTTCCTGCAGGAGCAGCTGCGCGCCATTCATCGCGAGCTTGGCCAGGAGGACGGCGACGAGTTCGAGGAGATGGCCCGTCAGATCGCCGCCAAGGGGCTCCCGGAGGCCGTCGCCACGCGCGCCCAGCGCGAGTTGCGCCGTCTCAAGCGCAGCTCGCCGACCAGCCCCGACGCGGCCGTGTCGCGCGGCTGGCTGGACTGGGTCCTCGCGCTGCCGTGGACGGCCCGCACCGAAGACACCGCCGATCTCGACAAGGCGCGCACGGCCCTCGAGGGTGACCATTACGGCCTCGAGGAAGTGAAGGAGCGCATTCTCGATCACATCGCGGTACTTGCACGCGTGGGCAAGCTGCCCGGCCCCATTCTCTGTCTCGTGGGGCCGCCCGGCGTGGGCAAGACCTCCCTGGGGCGCTCGATCGCGCATGCCCTCGATCGCAAGTTCGTACGCATGGCCCTCGGCGGCGTGCGCGACGAAGCCGAAATCCGCGGCCATCGGCGCACGTACATCGGGGCGATGCCGGGGCGCATCCTGCAGGCGATGCGTCGTGCCGAGAGCATGAACCCGGTCATTCTGCTCGACGAAATCGACAAACTCGGCGCCGACTGGCGCGGCGATCCAGCCGCCGCCCTGCTCGAGGTGCTCGACCCGGAACAGAACAGCGCCTTCAACGATCACTACCTCGAGGTGGACTACGACCTGTCGCAGGTCCTGTTCATCACGACCGCCAATTCGTTGCAGAGCATTCCCGAGGCACTGCGCGATCGCATGGAAATCATCCGGCTGCCCGGATACCTCGATCCCGAGAAGCTCGCGATTGCACGCCGGTTCCTGTTGCCGCGCCAGCTCACGCTGAACGGGGTGCCGGCCGACCGGGTCACGCTCGACGACGATGTGCTCCCCGCCATCATTCGCGGCTACACCCGTGAGGCCGGTGTGCGCGATCTCGAACGGCGCATCGCGCGCCTCTCGCGCAAGCTCGCGCGGCGAGAGTGGACGGACCGCACCACGCACCATGTGGCACGCACCGACCTGAAGGCGATGCTTGGCACGGCGCCGTACGAGGAGGACGATCTGCAGCTCCGTGACCAGGTGGGTGTGGCGAGCGGTCTCGCGTACACGAGCACCGGCGGTGAACTCCTGGAGATCGAAGTGAGCGTGGTGCCCGGACGTGGACGCCTGCAGCTCACCGGCACCCTCGGCGACGTGATCAAGGAATCCGCGGCGGCCGCTCTCAGCTTCGTGCGTGCGCGTGCCGGAGCACTGGGACTGTCGCCGGACTTTCACCGAACGCGCGACATCCACGTGCACCTGCCCGCTGGCGCCACGCCCAAGGACGGCCCCTCGGCCGGCATCGCGCTGGCCACTGCCCTCACCAGTGCCCTCACCGGCATTCCGGTGCGCGGTGATGTGGCGATGACCGGTGAGATCACGCTGCGCGGCCGCGTGCTGCCGATCGGCGGCGTGCGCGAAAAGGGAGTCGCGGCGCATCGCCACCGCATCGCCCACGTCATCGTCCCACAGGGCAACGCGAAGGATCTGAGCGAGCTCCCCGAAGACGTACGGCAGGGGGTCACCTGGCACACGGTGCGCACCATGGACGAGGTCCTCTCGCTGGCGTTGCGTGGCGAGGTTCCCCCCCTCCACGAGGAGCGCGTGGTCTTGGCGGCCACCTCGGAGCGTGCCTCATGACGGACGCCGCCAAGGATCCCCTCGTCATCCGCCACCTCGACTACCTGGGCCCGATGGCCACGCAGGGAGGCTGGCGCCCGGATTCGACGCTCCCGGAGATCGCCTTCGTGGGGCGCTCCA
Organism: uncultured Gemmatimonas sp.; assembly: GCA_964577455.1. Classification (GTDB taxonomy): domain Bacteria; phylum Gemmatimonadota; class Gemmatimonadetes; order Gemmatimonadales; family Gemmatimonadaceae; genus Gemmatimonas. Next base: position 3,106 of record CAZNZG010000098.1, read on the forward strand.
ACGTGGGCAAGTCGTCATTGCTCAACAAGCTCATGAAGCGCAAGGCGTTCGCGCGCGTGAGCAACACGCCGGGGCGCACGCGCGAGATCCACTTCTTCGATGTCAACAAGGAGTTCGTGCTGGCCGATCTGCCGGGCTATGGCTACGCGCGGATCAGCAAGGAACGCAAGGCCGAGTGGCGCCCGCTGATCGAAGGCTATCTCAAGGACAGTTCGAAGCTGTGGGGCGTGGTGCAGCTGCTCGACGTGCGACACGACCCCACCGACGATGATCACACGATGTTGGATTTCCTGGCCGACCTCGGGGTACCCACCATCATCGCGGTCACCAAGGTGGACAAACTGACCCGCCCGCTGATGCGCGAGCGGGTGGAGCATCTGGCGAAGTACCTTGGACTCGACCCCGACCAGATTGTCCCGTTCAGCGCAAAGACGGGAGAAGGGCGCGACGACCTGGCGTCCGCGCTCGTGCAGCTGCTGGCCATGCCCGACTGGAGGAGCACCACATGACGATGCGTTCGCCCGCCTACCGGATGCTTGCCGTTGCCACGGCCGTGGCGCTCACGGCGTGCAGCACCGTGCAACCCACACCGCTGCCCGCGCAGGGCACACCGCCCGCGGGAATGGGCGGGGTGCCGGGCGACACGTTGGATCCCAACTGGGTACCTGCCGGCTACGGCACGCTGCGTCAGGACGATATCGCGCTCAAGACCTCACCCGCCAACGGGCTGCAGGTCCGCGCCATTCCGCTCGATGAACGCATCATCCGCCTGCTCTCCCCCGATTCGTACCGGTCGCTGCGCGAACTGCAGGTCAGCAAGGAATCGCAGCTGCTCGCGATCAAGGAGCGCAATCGCCTCCCGGCCTATTCGATCTGGTACGTGAGCTTCTTCGCTCTCGAACAGGGGGAGACCCGCTTTTCCCCGCAGGAATTCATCATCAGCAACACCGGCCGCGATTTCCGCCCGCTCGACATGGTGCCGCTGACCCCGGGCTTCGGCCAGTACCGTCTCAAGCAGCGCGAAGTCCAATCGGCACTGCTCGTGTTCGACGGGCAGATCGACGTCAATCAGCCCGTCACGGCACAACTCGAGAGCACACCGAGCGTGACCGACTGGAATCAGGTGCTGCAGCGCATCGAACGCGAGCGCGCGCTGGTCCGGTCGCGGGCCGCCGCGAAGCGGTAGGCGCGCGCCGGTCCTCGTACCGTCAGGGAACCAGCAGCACGTCCTCAACCGGGCCCGCATCTCCCGCGCGCAACAGGTGCAGCACGTATTGCAGGGCCTGATGTTCGCGCGGCCACGCCAGCCGCTCCATGGCCTGTGCGGGCGTGAGCCACTCCCAGGCATCGTGCTCGGGCCCAAGCACGACCGGAGCGCCGGCGTCAACGATGGCAGCGAAGACCACCGCCAGCTGGATGCTGTCGAAGGCGTGCAGGTAGAAGGGGTTCACCGTGATGGTGTACAGTCGCTCGATGGGGAGCCCGGTTTCCTCCATGACTTCACGCCGGGCCGCCGCGGGCGGGCGCTCCTCGCGCTCGATGCGCCCGTGCACGATCTCCCAGGCACCCGTGCAGCGGGTACCGGCTGCGCGCCGCATTGCCAGCACCAGCCAACGATCAGCGTGCCCTTGGGGTGCCGGCGCCAGCACCACCACGTCCACTACACGGGCTTCCACGCGGGTGCCCTGTTCGGTTGAGCCCATCGGTATGCCGAATGTCATGCCGAATGCTAGAACTTCGCTTGCCCCACGGCGAGCGCCCCGGCGAACTTTCACAAGATGACTGCCTTCGCTGAATTCCGGACACGTGCCGAGTCGTGCCGCGCCACCGGTGGGCTCGTGCCCGTGTGGCGCGATTGCCTGCTCGATCTCTGCACGCCCGTTTCCGCGTTGGCCAAGCTGCGTCGCGGACCGTTCGCGTTCCTGCTCGAATCGGCGGTGACCCGCGGCGAAGCATGGTCACGGTACACCTACCTCGGCACCGAGCCGCGCGGCGCCTGGCGCCTGCGCGACGGCGTCGTGGAAGACTGGTCGCCGAACGCGGGCTGGCACGGGGCCCGGACGCCGGAGGACCCCATCGGCGACCTGCGGGACCTCGTCCGTGACATGAACCCGGTCGACGCCCCGGAGCTGGGACAGCTCTGGAGCGGCGCGTTCGGCTTCTTCTCGTACGACACTGTGCGGCACATCGAGCGGCTCCCCAACGCCCCGAAGCGTGCCCTCGACTATCCCGATGCCTGCTTCGTGTTCACCGATGCGCTCGTGGTGATCGACAACTGGCGTGGGCAGGCCCGGGTCATCGTGTCGGTACCCGTACCGGCCGGCGCGGTCGACAGCGCGCTCGATGCGCTGTACGCGACCGCCATGCAGACGCTGGAGACGACCATCGCGCGCCTGCAGGGGCCGGAGGTCCTTCCCCCGCTGTCGCTCGAAGAAGGGGCGCCCCCGGCCGTGGCCCATTCGCCGTACGCACGCGAGCACTTCCTCCGCGACGTCCAGCGCATCAAGGAGTACATCCTTTCCGGTGATGTCTTCCAGGCATTGCTGGCGCGCCGCATGGAAGTACCGCTCGACTTCGACAGCACCACGCTCTATCGCACGCTGCGCGCGCTCAACCCGAGCCCCTACATGTTCCACCTGCAGCTCGATGGCCTCGAGCTCGTGGGGAGCTCGCCGGAGATGATGGTGCGGGTGGCCGAAGGCCGCGTCACGGTGCGTCCGATTGCCGGCACGCGGCCGCGCGGCAGGACGCCGGCGGAGGATCTGGCCATGGAGCAGGAGCTCATGGCCGACGAAAAGGAGCGCGCCGAGCACGTGATGCTTGTGGACCTCGGCCGCAACGACGTGGGACGGCTGGCGAAGTACGGCACGGTCCAGGTCACCGACCTGATGGTCGTGGAGAAGTACTCGCACGTGTTTCACATCGTGAGCCAGGTGGAGGGCGAGCTGGCCGATGGCTCGAGTGCGCTCGATGCGTTCCGGGCCGTGTTCCCGGCGGGGACCATGACGGGAGCGCCGAAGGTGCGTGCGATGGAGATCATCGACGAGCTCGAGCCAGAGCGCCGCGGCGCCTACGCCGGCGCGCTCGGGGTGATCGGTGCGGGCGACCGTCGCATGGACCTCGCCATCACCATTCGCACCTGCGTGATCGCCGATGGCGTGGCCTCGGTGCAGGCCGGCGCGGGGATCGTGCACGACTCCGTGCCGGAGAAGGAGTGGGAGGAGACCGAGAACAAGGCGCGCGCGATGCTCACCGCCATCGGCCGTGCCCGTGCCGCGCGGAAAGGCTGAGCAGTGCCCTTCGTCCTCGAGTCCACCACCGGTGATCGTCGCTTCTCGCTTGCGGGGCGCGACGCGTTGATCGTGGGTCGTGATCCAGTGAGCGATCTGCCGATCCTCGATCCCGCCGTGTCCCGGCGCCATGCCGAATTGCGCACGGACGAGCGGGAGCCGGAGGTGCATGTGACCGACCTTGGCTCGCGCAACGGCACCTGGATCAACAACGCCCGGGTGGGGCGCGGCATCCTGCGCGCCGGCGACACGGTGGCCTTCGGCACAGTGATGTTCACGCTGCGCGTCGCTCCCGCCACGCCGCTTCGCCCAACCCCCTCGGTCCCGTCGCAGGACCCCTCCGCCACGCTGCTGCGCGAGCGGGTGGTGCCCTCGCGCGAGCAGGCGCTGGCAGACGTGGCCAACGTCTCCGCCGACGGCCGCGCGGACAATTCGCGTGCCACCCAGCGGCTCACGCAGCTCGTACGCATCGCACAGCGTCTTGGTGCGTTCGGTGATCTCGATGGGCTGCTCGATGCCATCACGTCGGAGCTGTTCGACACCTTCGACGCCGATCGCGTGGCCATCCTGCTGCAGTCGCCCGACGGTACCCTCGACACGCGCGTGTCGCGCGATCGGCATGGCAATATCCCGCGGCCAGTGCCCCGTGCGATCGCCAACGGTGTGGCCGACCGTCAGGTGGCGCTTCTTACCAACGATGCCGCCACCGACGAGCGCACCGCCGGCGAGTCCGTACTGCAGCAGGCAGTGAAGAGCGCGCTGGCGGCACCGCTGCTCGGCGAGCAGCGCACCACGCTCGGTGTGCTGTACGTGGATCATCTGCGCGACCGCGCCGTGTTCGACGACGACGACCTTGCGTTGCTGGTGGCGTTTGCCGGC